>JADYXR010000050.1 GCA_021772095.1 Candidatus Obscuribacter sp.
CGCGAAACACACCGCGAAACACACCGCGAAACACACCGCGAAACACACCGCGAAACACACCGCGAAACACACCGCGAAACACACCGCGAAACACACCGCATTCAGTATCACACCGAACGCAGTATCACTCCACATGCGATACCGTTCATTATGCTAATTTTGATCTCACTCGATCAGTTCAAATCAAATTTTTCAAACTTACGTCCCAGACAACGGAGGCGGACCGATCGTGTCTTCACCCGCACCACCAGGGGCTTTACTCATTGCGCACCAGTCGTGCAGTTCTTTCAAAGTCATATTGCTATGCACGAGAAATTGTTCCAGCACGAGCATATCGTAGCGAGAGATTTTGGTTTCGCCACCATCCTCGTCCTCCGACAAATTGATGATGGTGTCAAAGTACTTGGTGACAAGTCGCAGCACTTCATACTCTTCCGGCGAGAACGCCTGCGGATTCATCAGCGCGACCATTATTTCTTCGCGACTGATGCCGTCATTGTTCGGGTCGAGTTTTGCAAAATTTTTCTCCAACAACGCGATGATCGTCGGACCGTCTAAATAGGTCTCGGAATCATCCATTGTCGGTTCAGCAGCAAGGTTGGTCTGCTCGGTGCCCTGGATGAGCCACCGAATGTCCGCGAGTGCCTGTTGTGCTGCGTCTTCTCTTCTCTTAACCATGATTACGCTAATAGTCTCCGCCTATTAGGATAATAACAATCACTTGTGATTGTCATCTGATCGCTGCCACTTATATTCCACGATTCGGCTAAAGAAATACGGCAGAACACTTAGAAAAGTCCAGGTCGATTAAATTTTGGCGCTGAATGCAGATGAAAAGCTGCCGTTTCTCATCGGGCATCACGTGCGCTAGTCCGCCGAGCTTCCACAGGACCTGCCACTCTTCAGCCGCGTCCACAAGGTGTTTATAGTGAACATCGACTTTTCGGGTTTCGTTGAAGGTGATGCCGTTGGCATGGAACGCCGCCATGATGCAGACATCGCGAGATTGCGCCGAATCGAATTCACAAATTTGTTGAGCGCCATTCAAGGTCTCGTCAGCGCTGCTGGATGTTTCTTTCAGCCAGGACAAAACCTTGTCGAGTTCGCTCCGCGACAGTGATTGGAGCGCTGGAATTTTCGCCTTCAAACTGTCGACATCGCCGTTCCAGCGTAGTTGTTTGACGGCATCGGGAACCAGCTCAGCGACTGACATTATGCGTTGGGCGATGGAGGCGTTTTCTTCGCTATACTCGACCAATTCATCGTTTCGGTAGTACAAAACCTTGTACCAAGACTGGCTTTTCGGTGGAGCCAGAGTGTACTCGATGCTTACGAAGAGCATCAGAATGCCATTCTTCGGAGTCGACGACTGACCGTTTAAGTTCAAATCCTCGAGATTAATTTGAGCCCAAAACACCATGGGCGCCCCGTTCTTGTCATTAGGCCAGGCAAGATTGTCGGTGCCGGGCATACCGCTAATCTTGCTTGCGGTCCGCGAAAGCGGTTGGTGGACCTCCCGGTAGACAAGCACGGGAACGGTAACCGTCAAATCAGAGAGCGCCGCCTCTAGCTGGGCGCGAATCTCCGGGTTTAGTCCTGACAAAATTGAATTTTCGATTGCAGACATGGAGACATATTATCAGGAGTGATCGGCTGGTTTGCGGGCAAGACACTCAGGTAAGCTAAAATCACAAAGATCTTTCAGGAGACGGGAATGCAATTTGTCAAAACAGCTGTGACATTATGCGCTGCGGTCTGGCTTGTGGCGCCGATTTCGGCGGTTGCCGCCGATGATGCGGTGAAGGCGAAGGTCGAGGTGCTGACGGTGACTAGCAAAACCGTCAAGGAAGGCAAGTCGGTTCCGATAAATCACACCGGCGATGGCAAAGATGTTTCGCCGGAACTGAGCTGGACGAAGGCGCCTGTGACAGCGAAAAGCATCGCTGTAACCTGCGAAGATCCTGATGCTCCGGGCGGTGTGTGGTTTCACTGGATCGTTTTTAACTTGCCGCCGACGACGGCGGGTTTGCCGGAAGGTATTGCGAAGACGCCGAGTATCGCAGCCGGTGCCGGACAGGGCACCAACGATTTCGAGAAGGTTGGGTATAACGGACCGGCGCCGCCTAAAGGCGCCGAGCATCGCTACCAGTTCAAGGTTTTTGCCCTGGATAAAAAACTTGATTTGAAACCTGGATGCGACAAGAAGCAGTTCTATAAAGCGCTCTCTGGTCATGTCGTGGGGCGGGGCAAACTGACCGGGCTTTACAAGCGACCATAGAGGTTTTAGAGTTACCCCATTAACGCCCCATTAATAAAATATTGCGTTCGGCAACTGCCGGCGGAAACTTGGCTATAGATAAAGAAAGGATGCCGGAAATTTCGGCGCATCTCAGGGAGGATGTCGTGAACATAGTCAAACGGGTATTTTTGTTTATCGCGCTGAACTTTTTGATCATGATTTCGATGAGCGTAATCATGGCAGTTTTCGGAGTGCAGCCTTATCTGCAACAGTCCGGATTGGACTACGGAAGCTTGGCGATATTCTGCTTGCTCTGGGGTTTTACAGGTTCGTTCATTTCGCTGCTTATGTCGAAGCAAATGGCGAAGTGGAGTTATCACCTGCAAATGATCGACGAGAATACGCGCGAGCCACAACTTCGTGAGTTGCTGAACATCGTGAAAGATCTCTCTAGCCGCGCGGGTATCGATAAGATGCCGGAAGTGGCGGTGTATCAGTCGGATGATATCAACGCATTTGCGACTGGACCCAGCAAAAATAACGCACTAGTGGCGGTATCAACTGGTCTTCTGGGATACATGAACAGAAACGAGATTGAAGCTGTGCTCGGTCACGAAATCAGTCACGTCTCGAATGGTGACATGGTGACGATGACCTTGCTGCAAGGCGTGGTCAACGCGTTCTCGATGTTCCTCGCCAGGGCGGTCGCGTTTGCTGTGACGCGAGATCGTAGTGGTCAGGGCGGAAATTCTATGTCGTACATTCTGGTGCGCGTCGTGCTCGATGTTGTGTTTATGCTTCTTGGATCTATCCTGGTCTCTGCCTTCTCGCGCCATCGCGAATATCGCGCGGACTACGGCGGTGCCAAGCTTGCCGGACAAGACAACATGAAGCAAGCGCTGATGAAACTGCGATCGCAATTCGAAAGGATTCAGCCGGTTTCAGGGACGGCGAGCACATTGATGATTTCGAATAAACCGTCCGGTTTGATGGACAGACTTTTTTCGACTCACCCGCCGTTGGATGATCGAATTGCACGACTGTCGAAGGCCGAAATCAAGTAATTCGCGGTGCGGTGAAGAACACGTGCCCGAGCCGTATCCGATGAATTAAAATAGGGAAACCGCTTCTTCGGGAGCGGTTTCTTTTTAGCGCTCAGCAAAGCATTGCAGCCGGAATACGGATAATAGTAAACGTTGAGATCAATCAACACGAGTAACGGAAGCACCGATGTGATATGTTAGCCGGACACTGTCGCAATGGAACCCAATGTCAAAGGGCAAAATCACAATAGTTTTTCTGATAATTTTCGGACTGCTGGTTTTAGCTATGCCTGTCTCGAATTTTTTCTTGCAACGACAAACTATTGAAGTCACAAGCGGCATTCCTGAATTCAAACCGGTTTCGAAAATCATGCAAAATAAGTGCGTCGACTGCCATACGCCGGGCATGGTCAGCGAACCATTTTATGGAAAGTTGCCTGGCGCAAGCCAGCTTATTCAAGCTGATATCGATGGCGCGCAGCAGCAAATAATATTTTCGAAAGAGCATCTAAAGGGCGAAAAACAATTCAGCAAATTGGAATTGGTTCGAATCCAAACCGTCGTGCAGAACAACGAGATGCCAATTTTGCCTTACAAAATGCTGCACTGGGACGCAGGCTTGACCAATGAAGATAGAGAAGCTTTCCTTGTCTGGATTCAGGCGCAGATGAAAACAGCGACAAACGCACCAAGTCCGGTTGAGGTTCCAAACGAACAAACACCCGTTAAATAGTGGGACAAATAAATAGTATTGAGGATGCCACAATGATAAATCAGGAGAAGCGAGTGACACGAAACAATCAAAAAGCAGTGAATGCGATCGGAAAAATTATTCCGTTTTTAAGTGCGATGATTGTAGTGGTGGCACCTGCTCTGGCTGCCGAGAAGCAGGCGTCATGGTCAGATCAAACGACTCAGATTTCTTACAAAGAATATTTTGATTTGTTGATCGCGACCAAGTTTCAAAACTTGAATCCGGCCGAGCCGATATCGATTGAGTTTGTTCCGAACACATCAGCCGATGATGCTCTGATATTCATCGTAAGACCTGTGGTGACGCCGGACTTCGATCTGACCGACGAGTCTTCGCAAAAGGGCGACATACTCAACAATTTCCGGAGCAACATCAACAAACAAGCAACCTCTCAATTAGCATTTGGCCGCAAGTTAATGAACGAGAAATCGGTGCTGACGCGCTGGCCGCGAGCCACTGTCGAACGCAATCTTGCAATTCGTTTCGTCAAAGCCGACAATGCGCGCGAAACCGTGGCGATTACAACCGGCGGCAAAACGGTTTTTGAGAAAAGCGAAATTGCTGCCGAGACCGCGCTTTTGAAACCCCGTACAGGCGAACTCTGGGTCGAGTAGGATAGACTGAATTCGAGCACTCGCAATTCTAAGAAACGAAAAGGGAACGGAATTGAAAGACGACATCCTCTCTAGAATTTTTCTTGTGATTCCGGCATGTTGCGCGAGCGTGATTGTAAGCGCACCGGGCGACGCTTTTGAAGTACCGGTTAGCGAACTAGTTCCAAGCAGTTTCAACAATCAGTTGAACGATCAGTTGAACAGGAATTCGCGGGCGTTCAAAGCAGCAGGTTCATTCCAGATCGGATATGGACGAAGTCTCGATGTGGTGTTAGACAACGGACGCGCGAAAAAAACTCTGATCGCGCAGAATGACGGCGGCGATTCCGGAGCAGGCAGCATCACGCCTGACAAAATCCGATCGGTCGTTGAAATCAATTTGCGGCAAAAATTGAACGCGCCAACCACAGCCGCAGAAAATTCTCAAACAGTCATTCGCTTTACGCTTACTAAGGCAGGTCAATTGGCCGGAACACCATCGATTAAAACATCGGCAGGCATGCCGGAATTCGACCAGGCGTGCCTGTCCGCAATCAACGGTGTTGTTCCATTTCCTGCACTGCCGAATTATCTTTCGGATATTCAGTTTGTTGCTATTTTTCACGCAGGCAAGGCACCATGGGCGGAGCTAAAAGTTGAAGGTAACGATTCGAGTGGTGGCTCAACATCATCTGGTGGCAGCACCGGTCAATCAGGTTGGACTAAGCCTGCGGGCGGCTCATCGTCCGGTGATTCCGCGGCGTCTGGGCAATCAGATTGGACCGATCCTTCTATAGCTGCCAGTGCAAATCAGTCAGGTTGGACGCAACCTTCCGGTAGTGCTGCGGCGGCTCAATCAGGATGGACACAGCCGCCCGGAAGTTCTTCAAATCAATCATCGTTGACTCAACCTCCCGGCGGCTCGCCGTCCAATCAATCTTCATTGACGCAGCAGCCAGACGGTTCTTCAGCGTCGCCGCAATCAGGAAACTGGTCGGGAGAACTGCAAGCTCAACCGATGGAGTTAACCAGTACCGCTCAAAGTTTGGGAGGAAAACCACCTCCGGCGACAAACACAAAGTCACCTGCCAACCAAACACAGGCGAAAAATCTACCGCCGAAAAATCAGAAACCGAACGCGACTGCAAATCAGAGCGCCTCCTCGAAACCGGCAACAGGCGGGTCTGGACAAACACCAACAGGCGCAATGCCACAAGGACAAAAACTAGCAAACGTTCCGCCTCATCATCAAAATCCGGTCCATCAGGGAAATCAAAAACCGATTCAGCAGAATCAACAACAACAACAACAACAACAACAACAACAACAA
>JADYXR010000051.1 GCA_021772095.1 Candidatus Obscuribacter sp.
ACAAAGAACCAGAAGACTAAGAAACTAAAGGAGGTAACAGTTATGTCAAGCGGCAGATTTGACTGTCGTCAACCGGCAAAAGGCCTTGACGCCGATCATGGAACTCTCGAGCAGCTCATATCGCAAGGATGTCTGATACCGGTGGTGATACTAACCGGTTACGAAAATGTTCCTTTTGCAGTAGAAGCGATGAGGTTAGGCGCCAGTGATTATATTGTCAAAAACAATTTGACTCCAGAGGCGCTCGCCAGATCCATCAGTTTCGCTATCGAATCAACCAAGCGCGAAGCTATAGAAGCACAATTAGTTGAACGAAGCAGAGCAATAGCTTTAATCGCCTCGCTCGGTCAAGCTCTGATGTCTAACAGCGGTTTGCCGGAGAAGCTAAAAGGTTGCGCCGACGCACTCGTGGAGCATCTGGATGCCGCGCTTGCGCGAATCTGGATACTGGATGAACCTGGAACTGCTCTCGAGATGCAGGCGAGCGCGGGGCTCCTATCAATCGAAGATGATGCAGATTATCGAATTCCGGTCGGCGAGTGTGAAATCGGAACGGTTGCGTCGGAAATGCGCGCCTTACTGATTGCCTCGGTAATTGATTCTCCTGACGCCTCAAGACCGGCATGGCTACAGCACAACGGCATATTCGGCTTTGCGGCAAATCCACTCTTGCTTGACGGCCGCCTTGTCGGCGTCCTTGCGATCTACACTAAACATTTACTGCTGCCAACAATTTCAAGTCAACTAGAGGACGCGGCCACCCAAATCGCGCTTGGCGTGGAACGGAAACAAACAGAAGAGTCCGTGCGTAAAAGCGCGGCTCGGGCCCTTGAGGCCGAGCAGCGTTTGAGACTGGCTCTCGATGGATCGCATACGGGCATCTGGATCAACAACTTTGATCTTAATCAATTGTATTTCGACGATCAGACCAAGTCGCTTTTTGGAATAAGCGACTCCGAGATTCTAAACTTTGATGATTTTCTTCAATTGGTTCACCCTGAAGATCGAGCATCGCAAATAGAAACTAACATGCAGTTGTCTGAAGAAGAATCGGACTGTAACTCCGAATATCGGGTTGTTTGGCCGGATAAAAGTATTCACTGGATCGCATCCAAAGGCAAATCATACTGCGATTCGACCGGCAAACCTGTTCGGTCCGCAGGAGTTTGTGTTGATATTTCCGATGTTAAGCAAGCCGAGAAAGAGCGTTCGGAGTTGGCTGCAATTGTCGCTTCGTCCGATGCAGGAATCATCGGAACATCACTGAATGGTGTTGTTACGAGTTGGAATCGTGCAGCTGAAAAGATCTACGGCTATCGGGCAATTGAAATGATCGGTCAAAACATTTCAAAGCTGTTTCCCGAAGATCAGCCAGAGGCGATGGATAAAGTCAAAACAAGCGTTTTTTCCAGTCAGCAGATTGACGGTTCCGACCGTCGCAGAGTCAGGAAAGACGGAAAAGTTATCGATGTATCCTGGACAATTTCTCCAGTGAAAGAGGCTTCTGGTACTATCACTGGTGCTTCAACAATATCAAGAGACATCACAGACAGAAAGCGCTTAGACCGTTTGCATAATGTCCAGAATGAAGTGACGATCGTCCTTTCGGAATCACAATCGCTACTGGATGCGGCGCCAAAGATAATTCAACAATTAGCCACAGTCATGCATATGTCGTATGGTCAAATCTGGCGTGTAGATCCGACAAATCAGGTTTTACGCAACGTAGTAATCTGGCAGAAACCCAACGCACTCTTTGATCAGTTCGCCGAAATTTCCGAAGCTATAAGTTTTTCGAAGGGGCAAGATCTCCCAGGTCACACATGGCAGACTGGTAAAAGCGCATGGATTGTAGATCTACACGCGGCCCGCATAACCAGAGCCAGGCTAGCAACTAAATACAACCTTCATTTCGCATGTTCGTTTCCAATTATTATTGACGGAGAAGTCTTAGGTACCATCGAGTTCTTCAATGAATCAGCACCGAAATTAGATACAGCTGAAGAGCATATGATGGAAAATGTTTGCGCGCAAATCGGCCAGTTTATGAATCGCAAACTTGCAGAGGAAACCGCTAACCATGCGATGCTGGCTCAACAGACTATAACCAAAGCCGTACTCGAAAACGCGCCTCTGGGAATCGCTAAGCTCAGCAAGAACCTGCAATTCAACGAAGTCAATAACGCTTTCGACAGACAATTCGGAGACTCGGTCAGTAGACTGCCTGGCGAGTTTATCTTCGACATCAACTCGAGCTTTCCGATCGACAAACTTTTGGAAGTGGTACGCACCGGAGTTTCTTTTAGCGCCGAAAATATAGTGATCAAACTCGATCCCACAAAAGAATGTCCAATTCCACAAGACACCTGTTGGGACATGGCAGCGTGGCCAATCAAAGATGCATTCGGCATGACTGCCGAAATCATTTTGATGACAGCTGACGTGACGGAGCGCGCCAAACTTGCCCGACAACGAGAAGACTTTGTCGCCACACTTGCACATGACCTGAAAAATCCATTGATCGGTCAAAATCGTGTCCTTGACTTGCTTTTGCAAAATCAGATTGGAACACTTACAACGCGGCAGGAAGAAGTTTTTTTAGTTCTCAAAAACAGTACAGTCGACATGCTTGAGTTAATCGGCAATTTGTTGGAAGTCTATCGCATCGATGCCGGGGCACAACAGTTTAAGTTTGAAGAATTTGACGTGAAAAAGTTGGTCGACAGCTGCATAGCTCAATTGCATCTGCGTGCCGAAACAAAAGGTGTCACGATGACATCCAGTGTAGTCGATGTCACTATCTCAGCCGACCAACCAGCCATGCGACGCGTGCTTATGAATCTTCTAGACAATGCAATTAAATTTACTCGCCCGGGAACGGAAATTGATGTCTCTTGTCAAAATCAAGAATTGGAGTGCAGTCTACAAATCTCAGATAGCGGGCAAGGCATCAAGGCTGAATACGTGGCCACACTGTTCCAACGGTTCGCTCAGTCCGAGTTCGGTTCAGCCTATGCCAATAGCACTGGACTGGGTCTTTTTCTCTGCCGACAGATCGTTGAGGGTCATGGTGGCACAATCAGCTGTGAGAGCTCCGAAGGAATTGGCACCACTTTCATCGTCAAGATTCCGACAAAGGCGCATACTCCGATAGTAGTCCGAAGGTCGAGAATGCCGGCAGAGTCTACATTGTGACCCTCACGGATTAAACGCGAAAAGAAATGTCGTGACGAAATTAAATCCCGCGTGTCCGATGATCGTCGTTGTCGTGTTGGTGAAGCGTCTGACAAGACCGAAGCAAATAGACCAGATCGCAATTTGAATAATCAAAATTGGTGCATGAGCAAATTGCGCGTGGAGAACTCCGTGCAGGATCGCGGCCGGCACAATACCGAGAGCCGGTTGCAATGCGCCTCTTGTTAGGGTTTCTTCACCGACACCGGCGCAAATTGCAGTTGCCAGCGCAAGAAAAATTGATGCGCTTAAATCAGCACCGGATGCAAATGTTCCGGAGTTATATCCTGAAAGTTTAGTCGCCATGTCCTGTCCAGGCGCGGCATGAGTAAGAAGTGACCAGACCAGGTCGTAGCAGAAACTAAATGCGACAAGCAGCAACCCAATGCCCACGTGCTTGAGAGTAGGTTTTTCCCAACCCAATCGTTTAAACGCGGCTTTCCAATCTCTGGAAACGAAAATCCCGACACCGCAGAAGCTCAGCATCACAAGCCCGATTCCATTATATGAAAACAGCTGTTGAATAGAAACCGGGATCGGAATTGGAATGGAAGGAAAGTCCATAGCGGCAGGACTGATGTTCTGCAGCATGAATCCGAGTGCTGTGATGTAGACGAATAATCCGACGATGTGCGGATACGACGTCGGTATAAAAATCGTTTTGTCCACAAGGGCTTTCAGGGGCGCCATTTTGTGCCTGATTGGACCAGTCAGCACGCGCAACGAGACTATGCCGTCAACGCACGTCAACAGCCCTGAGTAAAGCTTCCTGCCGTGCAAGAAAAGGTCGATTGCAGTTGCTATCACCATGCCGATTAAAACTGACTGCGCGAACGGAGAACTGTTATCCGAGACGGCCGTGGCGCCCAATTCGAAGAGAATCGTGCAGATAATCACGATTCTCACAATCCATCGAAAAGCTTTGACCTTGACGGCGCCGTGCCCCATGAGGGCTAACACGGCTATGCAGGTGACAAGAAAAAAATCTTGCAAGTTGATCTCCAAATCGAGGCTACAATAAATGGGGTTCTTACTATTTCTACTGCTCGCCGACCATGCTATGATAAATGTCAAGATGGACGGTCCGGGTACATTCCATAATAGTCAAAATAACTCAGGTTAGCCCGGTTAAAAAGCCTGAAGTTCGGAGGTGAAAATACTAGATGAAAAAACGGATTCTCGCATCAGCATTGCTGGCTAGTGTACTAGGACTTGGAGTATTTGCGACGTCATCGTTCGCAAGTGGACCAATTATCCTCGGACCTACACCCGCGCCAGTAGTGACGGTAGCACCAGTTGTGCACGGCACTCCTTTGAAGATGAAAATGCTCACGACTTATCGTGCAGTCAGATCCTTCTGGTTGTCGCGGGCAATTGTTCGCTAACCGCGTACTGGCCTGAACAAAAACCTTCGGACTTGAGATGCAGGTCACCCAAAATTCTTGGGTGACCTTGTTGTTGGTTGAGTTTTAGTCCGATAACAGCGACGAGCAAACGGGCAGACAGGCTGGCAGCCATCGGCTCTTCAATTATTTGGCGATGCGAATAATTACTTCGTCAGTTCCGGCAAGATTCAATCGTTCTCTTGCCAGCCGCTCTATGCCTGCCGATGAGCGGTAGCTCGTAAGCCCATCACGAAGCTCTTTATTGATTTCTTCAGCCTGCGTTTCACCGGACTTTAACGCGATCGTTTGTTTATGCAAAAAGAGTTGGCGTTCAACGCTGCAGTTAATCGCTCTTCCCACCTGGAAAATTCCGAATAGCAAAACCGACATGATGCCAATCTGCTTCAGGAGATTCATCTTCTTGGTTCGGTCGTTCAAAATCTAGGCCTCTTTGCTTCTGGAAAAGTTTAGCAGCCAGGGGCGATCTTGTTAATACCCACCCCTGACTGAAGACCATTCTTTTACGAAACCGGCGCTTTCAGCAGTCCAGCGGTTCCACCATTTTTTACTTCGCGACTTTTGGAGTCTACCTTTGCGCTGCCCCCATCGAGCTCGTCAACGATTCTCTGCGCTTGCAGGTTGAAATCTTTGGCGATTCGCTCGACTTGCTCGAGTGATGTGCCTTCGAAATAGAGCCTGACGAGCGGTTCTGTGCCGCTTGGGCGAATCAGCATCCAGTTGTAATCGTCGAAATACAGCTTCAAACCATCTTTGCGTCCCACTTTGGTGACTTTGACGCCGCCAATTTCTTTAGGTGGATCGTTGGTGAGGCGGTCGATCAGCCCTTTTTGAGTGCTCATCGTCAGCATCAAATCACCACGCAGGAAGTGGAACTGCATGCCCACTTCTTCTTGCAGCTCTTCCCAGATCTGCGACAAAGGTTTTTCCTCATACGCGATCATCTCGATGATGAGCAGGTTTGCGAGGATTCCGTCTTTCTCGGGAATGTGTCCTTTAACTGACAGTCCGCCCGATTCTTCGCCACCGATGAGGATATCGCCGCGGCGCATCTCTTCTCCGATGAATTTGAAACCGACTGGAGTTTCGATGATATCGCAGCCGTAGAGCTCGCCTAGGCGATCGAGCAAGTGAGTGGTCGCCACGGTGCGAACGATAGAGCCGGTCTGTTTGCGGTTCTTCACCATGTGGCGAGTAAGCAGACAAAGCAGTTGGTTAGGTGAGAGATAGTTGCCCAGGTCATCAATAATGGCGAAACGATCGGCATCTCCATCAGTTGCCAGACCAACGTCCATCTTCTCGTTTTTGACCATGCCGATCAAATAACGCAAGAATTGCTTCTTCGGTTCCGGCATACCGCCGCCAAACAGAGGATCGCGCCAGTCATGAAGCGACTTCACGTTGACGCCCCATTGTTTGAGAATGTGATCGAGGTAACCGCGGCTGGTGCTATAGAGCGCGTCGTAACCGACTCTGAGACCGGCGTTGCCGATCTTCTTCATGTTGACGAATTCACTGAGTGCCGCCAGATATGGTGGCTGAGGATCGAAGTGTTTCACTTCTTCCTTGGAATACGGAATGAAGTCCGGCGTGTGTGCCAGATAGGAAAGCATTTTGTCAGAAATTTCGTCAGTAGCCGGACCGGCGTATTCCGGAATGTACTTGATGCCGCAATACTCGGGTGGATTGTGGCTGGCGGTAATGTGGATAGCGCCGGCTGTGGGCTCGTGCTGCGTCGCCCAGGCGATGCAAGGCGTCGGCACGTCACGGCTGGCCAGCTTCACAGGAACGCCCATCTCCATCAAGACCTGGGCGGCGCGTTCGGCAAATTTGTCGGCGAGAAAGCGTGTGTCATATCCGATCAAGACCGGAACTTTGTAGTCGGCACCTTTGTGATACTTATCTTTGACGTAAAGCCCGACTGCGTAAGCGATCCGTTCGACGTTTGCGAAAGTGAACTGATCGGCGATCAAAGCTCTCCAGCCATCCGTGCCGAACTTAATTACCTCTGTCATTTAGCTTTCCCATCCTTCTAAGTGATCGAGCCACAATATTAGCAATAAGCGCTTGTCGAAACTATAGAGCCGAAAGGTACTGCGATATATATCGATGGACCGCATCCCAGGCTGTGCCTGCTTGTCGGCGTCCTATCCATTCGCGATCGACAGCGCGGGATCCAGCAGACCAAATACGCGAAGGGCGCAGTGCCTCCAGATCTTCGTCGTTTTCGAATTGAATCATCGAACCATCACGACCATAGAATCGAAACTTGCTGCACTCCATACTGCCCAGCCAGTCCCCATATTTGCGATAGCTCTCGCGTTTGCTTTCTTGCAGTTTTTGAAATCTGGTCACCATGCGAAAGCCATCGCAAGTCAATAAAGCTGTCAAACAATTCCAGTTGCCGCTGGAGTCTTCCAGAATTCGGCGTTCAATGTGAATGCCACGCAGCACATCGAGACTCCAGAACTGACCATCGAATTTGCGGATGCTGACGCAGCCATAGCTGTCCACCGTCATCGAGTCACCTTGCGCGCGCAGAGCGCCGTGATCATCGCGCACGACTACGCCATGCCGGTCTTTTATACCTGTCGTGTGAATCTTGCCGGTTAGATCGGACCTGACAAACGATTTGAGATGTCCGCGATTATCGTACGAGAAGTTCATGATGGCGCCGTCATGCGAGCGCGCTTCAGTGACGCGACCGACCGCGTCTTTTAGAACATACGATCCATCGGCGGCTTCTTCTTTGCGCATGCCGTTGGGCATTGGCGAAACCTGACGAGCGACGTCATGGCGATCCCGATTGCGCGAACGTCGCCTGTTATCCGAAGCGGAACCATGCACGCGCCCGGAAGTGGACCGATCGCCGCCGGAAGTGGAACGCTCACCTGACTTAGGAACCCTCTGCGATCGGTCGATCAAGGATGGATCGACAAACGATGGACCGTTGAAACTAGTGCCCCGTGCGTTTTGAGCAGACGCCTTTTTGTTTGCAGCCGACTCTTTTGCGGAACCGGCGCCGTTATTTCCAGCATCAGGGCTCACTTCGCCCATGCGTTCCATCAAACGCTTGGACTCAGCCTTCTCCGCGGCAGCCTTTCTCAGCATCGCATACGTGCGTTCGCGTCTCTTCTCGGGCGAATCCAGTCCCTGCGCAAGCGGCTCGGCGTCGTCCGTCGAATCGAGATTTTCCTTGTTGAACCACTCGTTCAAAAGCACTGAAAGCTGGGAGATAAACTGCCCGTCCTCGTTTTGAACTTCAGCGACTCGCTCGACAATATTAGCCGGAACGTCCGAGTGCAGAATCTGTGGTCCGATCGCCTCATCCAGCGAGATCAACAAATCGTTGACCTCGTGAAAATCGACAGAGAAGTCTGCCTGAGGGTCCGGTTGAGAGTACTCGGCGATGGTGATGGACATCTCGATGTCGGAGCCAGGAGCAAAACTCAGGTTGTTGGCAATGGCGGCTGGCATCCTCGGATGTTCGAACTGCGGTGGCTCGCGCAGTTCGTTCATTGATTGCGAGATCGGCTCGTCCATCATGCGCTGAATCGGCGATCGCTCGGGCTGATTCGGTGAGAAGTTTATCGGGGCCGAAGAGGTTGAGTCCGGCGAAGAGGGTGGGGATGACGCTGATGTGGGAACCGGAAACGACGACGCTGACTGACTTTGCGCACTTGATATTATTGAACCGTTATCGGTTAAAGAACTTTGCATAGCTACGCGATAGCTCGCCCCAACGCTCGGAGAAGCGGACCTGATGCGGCGATTAACAATAGGCGGGACTTGCGCGAAGTGCGGAACTGCCGAGACATTGAGTAATTCACGTTCGCCCTGAGAAGCATGTTTGGACAAAAAATTGAGAAGGCGGCGATATTCCGGGGCGCCTGGAACCCCTGCGATTCGCCCATAGGCGCGCAACTTGTGACGAGGCCAGTCACCGGGCAGACACCAACTGTCGGGCCCCAAAGCCATTGTCAGTTACCCCAACCGCATTGCTCCGCCAAGAGCGCCTGCGTAAGCCATATTCCGCAATATACTAACATTCAAAGAGCTGGAATGCAGCTGAGAATAACGTTATGCGCGAATTCAGCACTACCCCTTGCGTTCTTAACCAGGCAGCACTCGGAAACCTTCAACTGAACCCGTCGTGGGGTTCGGCGCTGGCTTACGGCTACGAACCGCAAAACCAGGCGCAGCGGTGTTCCATACAAAACAACTGCTCGCGCGGATTGACGACGCGACGCGAGAACCGGTCGCGCATACGAGTTCCAATACCCAGCCGGGTTCCAACACCCTGCCTTACACGTCGTTCAGTTCTGCTAGCTTATTGCCGGCAGCGTTCTACTAATAGCTTGGCGGCGGCGTTTCGCTCGAGAGCCAGCCGCGAACTTGCAGCGACTCCGCCATTCTGATGCCCGTTGTTCTTTCATCAAACATAGCGACGGCAAATTGCCCGATCGTAATTTTGTTCGAAGAAAGCAGATACTCTGCCAATTGCAGCGATTTCATCTCAGGATCGGTGACATAACCGGCTTGCAAAACCAGGTCCACAAGCGAGATATCGGGATACAGGTTCATCTGGTTCTTGAGCGCTTGAACTTCGGCAGGTCCGATGAATTGAGCTTGCTTGAGCAAGTCGATCAGCATCGGCACCGACTCGAGCAATGGTTGAGTCGTCACCATCTGACGCTCTTCCACGCGGGTCGGCTCCTGCATCGCTTCCATCGGTTGCTCGATCATCTCGAGCGTTCCGTCTTCCGGAATTACGTGCCCTTCAACCAGAGCGCCGCGTGCCACGATCAAATCGTGACTGAGCCGCAATCTTGGCTTTCTGAGAATAAAGCCGGCATTGAGCAGCCTGTAATAGTCCTCTTTCAGGTCTTTAGGACTGGGGTGCTCACGCAAAAATCGTTTGATCGCTTTGAAGTACGCCGCCAACACCATGCTGGGGTTGACGTCACATGCGATTTCCAGAAGGTCGTAATAATTCGACGGCAGGTCGACCTGCTCACTTTTCGGAGGCGGCAACAAATCAGGGAATAGCTGATACAGCTCCTGGCAGGCTTTCACCATTCCAGTCACGTCAGTATCAGCCCAACTTTGACGCAAGGCTGCGCAGAGAATCTGACTCTCTAGCTCGATCCGGTTGGCACCACCAGGGCTAGCCATCTCTGTAGTACGAGGCCTCCGACAAAACTCTAATGATTATCCGCTTCGAACGTCAATTCCGTATGTCCAACCCGGATTTTATCTCCTGCGGAGAGAACCTGGCGTTTGACCACGGGGTGTCCATTGAGCAAGCTACCGTTCGTGGACCCCAGATCTTCGATCCAGAAATCGCCCTCTTCGAACGTAATCCAGGCATGGTGCCTTGAAGTAAATGTGTCATCCGGGATGACGACTTGATTGGAAGGATCTCTGCCAATCTTCACTTTAGTGCTTCTCAAAGGAATCTTTTGTCCGGTCTTCTGCACGATTACGCAGACGGATTTTGGAATACTGGTATCGCGATCGCCCTCGGCCTTTAAATAATCGCTTTGCAGACTCTTCAAATCAAGGTCCGTTACTGTGGCGCAGTAAACACAACGCTCACCCTCTGGCGTCGGTCGCCCACAACTTGGGCACGGTTCGGTTTGTGTGTTCATACTTATTTCCAAATCCCTTCACCCGTGCGACTGGCCCTTCCAGATCGAGAGAGGACAAAACTCCGAATATTATACGGGAACGAAGAAATCAACTGTAGCTTGGCTTCCCAAGTCTATACAACCAGAGATTCTCTTTGCAAACCTTCCACTACTTGCATGCCCGCAGGAGCGGGTTCGATATCAGTTTATCCGGCCAAATCAAACCGGTTTGAAACTTAACTGTCCTCAATTTCGAAGCCAATCAATCTGAGCACGGCAAGATTATCGCCATACAACTTGCGAATTGTGGCGATGTCATCAGATGTCGCCGTCTTCAAAAAAGCCTTTAATGAATCCAGCTTTTCCTGACTGATTACTCGTTGTACATAAACCACACCGCGATCGGCCACGTCATCCGCCCGGTTACGCCGGTCATCGGAAGGAGGTGGCGGCAGTGGCCCGGAGTTTGCATTTTCCTCGCCTGCCAATTCAAGAGACTCCTGTAGGACTGAGCACAAGCAATCATTCTACCCAAAACTAAGACGCACCAAGATCATGTCATGGTGCGTCATAAAATCTTTTATTAGATTGTCCACGGAACGGCGTCGATAGATCAGGCTGTGGCGATTTCCACATCACTAACCATGATTTCATGTTCCTCTACTTTAGTATCATCCTCAAGTTTCTTCGTTCTGAAGCAGTAGCTGCAATAGACCGGTCGATAGCCCTTGGGTTGAAATGGAACTCGCGTTGGTGAGCCGCATTCAGCGCAGCTGACCTCTGCAGTCTTGGTTGGATCTTCACCGTTTCTCATGACGCGCATCAAAATCCGACAATTCGGACAGCGTTTGGGTTCGTTAATCAAACCTTTTTCGCTGAAAAATTCTTGCTCTCCGGCGGAAAAAACAAAGAATTTCTGACAGTCACGACACGTTAGCTGTTTATCATCGAACACCATAATGGGGAACCTGTAATCATAGGGGTTATCCTTAGCGGAAGGATAAACTCGAGTAAAATCGACACTCCTCACGCTGCAAACCGCATATTTCGGCGGTTTAACCCATGCTAACATGACTCCCCCGAACCCGGAACAGGAAATGGTGCGAGTATATGGGAATTGCTATAGAAATATGGCAGTCCCCATAGGGTTGACCCACTTCCGTCATTCAAAAGTTGAAAGGATTCAACCTTGCAAATTTCGCTCCGCCAGGTCCCGAAAACGCGCAAGAAAACAGGCAAAGCAAACTGGCACAGGCACAACCAGCATCTCGCGAACTCCGCAAATCCTTTCATACAGTCGTATTGCCTAACAGCAAAACATCGTTCTAAATGTCCACACTTTGGCGCTATGGCAAACACCACATCAACCATCTGAAAAATGCAGCTAAAAGCGCGCTCAGACCAAAAAAGCGACACTTTTTTACTTCCCTCGGGTTTACCCCCGATCGGGGTTCACCTATAGGGTTGCCCCTGAAGACTGACGCGAATACGCCATGCAATCCAGGCTGGTTTCAACCCCGGCGAAATAGGCACATGACGCGACCATGGCGGCGTTGTCGGTGCAATATTTCATGGCCGGTATAAAGACTGAAATGTCGCCTTCGCCACTCAACTCGGTAAAGCGGCGACGCAGATCTTTATTGGCAGCGACGCCTCCAGCCAGGACAATCTTTCCGACTTGCAGCTCGCGAGCGGCCTGGACAGTTTTTTTGAACAAAACGCGATTGACCGCATCTTGAAACGAGGCCGCCAGATCGTTGACCGGCAGCGGTTGCGGAAGCTTTTCCACTGTTCGCAAAACCGAGGTCTTCAAGCCGCTAAAACTAAAATCGTAGCCTTTGACATTGCCTTCCGGAAATTTAAAAGCGAGCGGATTGCCTTCTTGAGCCATTTTATCGACCATCGGTCCGCCCGGATAACCCAACCCCAGCAAGCGCGCCACTTTGTCATATGCTTCGCCGGCGGCGTCATCCAGAGTTTGACCGAGAATTTCCCAGTCTTTATGGGTTTTTACGTGAATTGTTTGTGTGTGTCCACCGCTCACCAGAAGGCAGATGAAGGGAGGAGCCAGGTCCGTGTCGATGTAATTGGCGCAAATATGGGCGTAGAGATGGTCGACCGCCAAAAGCGGTTTTTGAAAGACCCAGCTAATCGCCTTGGCAGCTGACAAACCAACGAGCAAGGTGCCGATCAGACCTGGTCCCTGCGTGCAGGCGACGGCGTCCAGGTCTTCGGGTCGCACCCCGCTATTGGTCAACGCCAGATCGATGATTTCGTTGACTGATTCTAGATGGTAGCGGGCCGCCACTTCGGGAACCACACCGCCGAATTTGGCGTGAATATCGGTTTGTGAGTTGAGTTCGCTGGCTAAAACAATTCTGCCGTCTTTGACCACAGCAGCTGCGGTTTCATCACAACTAGTCTCCAGTCCCAGAATAATACTCATCGCCCGGTTTCCTTTTCAAACGTTATGAATTGACAGCCGAAGCCACTTTCGATATTACGCACCGTCGCAAAAATAACATCACAATTAATGCAAGATCAGCTCATCAAGAGGCTGACGACGGCATTATAACGGGTATGTCTAGATATGAGGACTGATCATCAGCCTGACGAGCGCACTTTTGCAACAAAGGAAAATGCCCGAAAAGCCAAGAGAATTAACCTTCTTCCGCATTAAAGTCCTATTGACAAGCAATATGTTCGAGAGTACTATTCACCTAATAAAAGCCCTGATTGTGCCTTTTTCCCGTTGAGTGGTCATCCCCCGAGACGCGAAGACCATGAAACACAGACGGGCACCGGGCGAAAGCTCAACCTTACTATCGAAAAAATTTGCCGACCTTCCCGAACCCAGCCAGGTGTAAAGCCGCTTATGCAATCATACAAGTCGCCACTTTCCATGTTTTTTGCTTTCGGAATTCTATTCTCGGGAGCGACTGCCGCTTCCGCTCAAAGCCTCGATAATGGCAGCATCCGCATGGGCTCCAATGGTCCTGTCGGTAGTTTCACGACAACCTCCAGCGCCATCAGCGGCCGGGTCAATGTCGGAGCAGGTGGAGTTCAGGCCAACACCAGTGTAGGCTCGTTTGGATTCAGCCTGCCGGGCGGCTCCAGCAGCACCGTATCGACCGGCGGTATGGGACCACAAGGTCAGACGCCGGGTGGATATTCCAGCGGGATCGGGTCGGGCGGCTCAGCTTATAGCTCTCAAGGTGCGACAGGCGAACAGTACCACGAGTCTGATACCACCAATACCAAGTTTCAGGGCAACTCTGCACAAACAAGCAAGCAAAAAGATGCTCTGTTTACTCGGCAAAGAACCAACCTATTAAGTACAGGCAGCGTCGATCCACGCAACTATAATTCCGGCTCTTTCGACTACGGATTCAAAGGCGGCAACATGGGCACCGTGCGCGGTTTGCTCAAATACGGTTGGGTTTTGCCCAGGACTTCGACAGGTTCGTTTGACGGCAACACCGTGAGCCCGTAGGAGTTACCGAATCAATGAGAGTCAAGGCTTCATCGATATTCACTCTAGCAGGAGCAACACTCCTGGCTGCTGGTGCCACTCTTCTTACCTCGGCACCAGCTCCGGCTCAGGAATCCGAAGATACCAATCCTTATGGATACGACCGATCATTTGTTTCCAGACCGGATCATAAAAAACCGAATAATCCGTTTGCAGCAAAGGCCGAAGACTTTTCTAAAAATAGTTATCGCCGAATGCTGCTCAACAGCCCGTTTGCAAGCAGCAGCGTCGGACTGGGCAGCAACGCCGCCAACAAGTTGTACAACCAGGAAGCTTATACCTACATGAATCCTGATTCGTTTAAAGCAAACGATGCCACTCCCGAAGAAGTAAATCGCTACATCGATCAAGTCTATGCGCCAAGCGCCGTCGGTAGCGAAAATCAAGGATACATGCCGGATAAAAATTTCAATCAGGCCAATCCATTCAACAACGGCTCGCAGAACCGTTTTCAATCCAGTGAAGCAAATCCATTCGGAAATACTTTTGACCGCGGACCAGACAGTCCATTCATGCAGCCCGAACCAAAACGCAAAGGTATCAAAGCCATTTTAGGGATCGAAAACCCTGATGGAAAGTCAGAAACGGTGCCCGGTTCCGACAGTCTTAACAGCCCTACCGACACGAAAAAAGTTGATACCAGCCAATCCAATTTTTAGTTCTACTGATTAGTATTTAACGGGAATTTCCCCACGCAGGAAAAGAGTCAATCATGATTAAACAAGCAGCAGCCGCCACGATCACCTTACTAGCCCTAGCAACCTTCAACGCTCCTGCAGCGAATGCCCAAGCCGCGCTGAACTCACAGGGTGCAACCGGAGTGTTTGGCAATAGCAGCCAAACCAGCAACAACTTCCGGCGAGCTAATTCATTTTTCAGCGGCAATCAGAGACTCCCCGGCGTCCGGCGGACAGGGTTAGGCGGATTGTCTGAAATTCACGGACCGACCGGCCGCAACGGTTTGCCCAACACATCACTGGATAGCTTCGTGCTCAACGCCGGCGGACACGCCGAGCATATCTATGGAGACGAAGGCGCTGACGGCATCCCGCCATACTTCGAATTCACAAAAGCTCATCGGATCAACACAGGGATTACTGGAACACGTGACACCGGATTAACCACCGGACACGGCAGTTACTTGCCTGACGCATGGGGCGGCGATGAATTCGTCGATGGACCGGAATGGAGTCAGTCCGGCTCAAACGGCGGCAACGCCCAGCACTGGACGCAAGGCATGTACTCTGGTGCCGATCCCGGCACACCAATCGAGCATCCGGATGATGTTGCTCCAGCGGACAACGTCGGGCTCGACCAGAACGGCGACATCAACAACTTGCCTTACAACCAGGGTTCGGCCGGAGATTATCGCGGCGACCAGGGACCAACTGCACCTAACGGCGTTGGTGATGGCGGCGGCGGATCCGGTTTCTAATCAAACAATCCGATTACAAAATCTAGATTCGAAAACCAGCCTCGAACTCGAAAAACATCGAGTTGGTTTCCCAAGAATTCATACGCAGTGACAATCTGCTAGCATTACCTCTTGCGTCGTTAGAAGTTGACTCTGACGCGGTAAGGAGATGTATGTTGCAGACTGTTCAAACCGACAAAGCACCCAAAGCGATCGGACCCTACTCGCAAGCCATTAAAGCAAATGGTTTCGTTTTTGTGTCCGGACAAATTCCAATTGATCCGGCCACCTCGCAATTAGCTCAGGGTTCTGTAGCTGAGTTGACTCGCCAGGTCATGCGCAATCTCACTTCGATTCTCGAGAGCGCGGGCTCATCTCTGGACAATGTAGTAAAAACAACGATCTACCTCAAAGACATGTCGGACTTTGATGAGGTCAACACCACCTACGCGGAATTTTTTCCCAATCACAAACCAGCACGGGCAACGGTTGAAGTGGCAAGACTTCCAAAGGACGTTAAAGTCGAAATCGACGCGATCGCAGTTTGTCCGTAAACCTGCACCATAACTGCGTCCGCAACGTTTACTAAAATCAGTTGAATGAAACGATTCGAACGCTTTGCGCAACAAGCTCGCTTATGGGCCTTACGCGCCACAAAGCCGCATGGTAAGTTGGACTAAGAAAGCTTCCTCTCATTACTAATAAATGCCGACTCTAACACTAACGCAAATTGCTCTTCTGGCAATCGTCACCGTCGCTGGAATAATCGACTGGAAGACGAAAAAAATCTTCAACGTCATCACGTTTCCTGCAGCTCTTCTGGGAATTGTTTTGAACGGTCTGGTTGGCGGTTGGCCGGCGGCACTAATGGCGGTGGCAGGCTGGATTCTTGCTGTCGCTATCATGGTCCTGCCCGACCACGTGATCATGAAACGACCGAAGATGTATTTCGGCGACGCAAAACTGATGGCCGCCATCGGTGCGTTTCAAGGTCCAGGCGGAATGCTGATGACCTTCTTCTACTTCTCTTTGATTTACGGACTGATTACTACCGTCAAAGTCGGACCGCTTTTGTACAAAGTACTGGCAAAACCATCAAACGCTGATGCCGACGAAGATATCGTCGCGTACAACCAGGCGAAGCAGGCAAAAATTCCGCTGGGCCCATCGATCGCTGTGGGCACCGCGCTCTCAATTTTTCTGCGCGAACCGACGCTCAACTTATTCGGATTCCATGACACCACTATTGGCGGAATGCCGATGGTTCTAGCGATGTTTGGACTCTAATTTAAACCGGCATTTAAACCGGCTCGATGTTTAAGCGCACGTTTTTGCGTGCGTTTTAACGATTCGTTTTAACGATGCTTTTTAGGAACGCGACTTAGCGACTCGAAAACGAAGTCGCATCTCACGAGCGCGTCCGTTTCAGTGACACCGCGTACGGTATCAGACTAACTTCACTGCGCAGCATATTCGAGTTGATCGCCAATTTCAGTATTCGTATCTCTGGCGCGGCCAGCCGGAAGTTCCAAACACGAATGCGCCTTTGGAATAATCGAAGACATTTTTCCTGGTGCGATGCTGTGCAAAATTCCGACGACAACTAGTTTCTTATCAACGAAAACTGCATCGATCGCATACTTCATTCCGAACATGTGAATGCTGTTGCACGGCACGATGAACAAGCCGCAGCCGGCGGGCAGTTCGGCAGTTCCAAGCAAGCCTTTTAAACGCGAGCAAAATGACTCAGCAATCTTCGCCTGGTCAGCAATGCTGGTGCCGCGGGTGGTGTTGCGAAAGTGATAGAGCGCGTCTTTCAAACCGGAAACGGTTATTTCATACTTCCCATAACCGGTCCGATAGCAGTCACGATGGTGACGACGGCGGGACCAAGCATGGGTGCAAGGATGAGAGGCATGATGAAGATCATGATGACCGGAACCATCTTAACTGGAACCTTACCGGCTTCTTCTTCTTTCTTTCTCTTCAGGCGGTCGCGGAGAGCGACGGCTTGTTGTTGCAGAGGATAACTGATGTCGGCACCTTTCGCTTCTGCTGCGATCAAGGACGACGCCATGTTGATCAGCTCGTCTACACCGCAACGTTCGCCCATTTCGCGCAATGCGTAAGGGACTGATTTTGCGAAGATTTTGACGTCGTTGATCAGCTGTTTCAGTTCAGCTGCCAGAGTTGGGCAGGAATCTTCAACTTCCCTGGAAATTTTGTCGATCCCTTGAAGCATACCGAGACCGGCTTGTGCGCAGACGATCATCAAGTCGATGATGACAGGCAGTTCGCGAAGTACTTGAGCTTTGCGTTTGTTGGCGCGACCAGCCAGGAAGAAGTTGGGAGTCAACCAACCAAGAACAGCAGCCGGAATAGCAAGAACCAGGTTGATCGGGTTGCTGGCAGCGGCGATCACGCCTAAGAACAAAATTGCGCCTGACACCATAGAACGAATACCGATGTAGATCGCCAAATGCTGAGGAGTACGATAGTTCGCTTGTGTGAGCAGTTCGACCGAGCGTTTGTCGGCTAGTGCCGGCATCACACTCAGTACCAGTTCACCAACAGTACGAGCAAAAAGTAGAATCGCCGAATCTTTTGGTTTTTCCGCGGTCGAATCATCGCCCTCTTTTCGAGGTCTGACGCGCACGGCATACGAATCAACGTAGATGCCCATGACCGGCCTCAAGAACAACAGCCCTGCAGCCAGAAACCCGCAGAATGTGAGCAGTGCGACCATCGTATTGTTCATGGACTTAAACCTCGAATGTTGTCATTTTCATCAGAATCCAAAAACCAATTCCTTCCCAGATGATGAGCATGAGAAGAACGATTCTTGCAATCGGATGATTCAAGAACGGAATGATGTAACCAGGAGTCGCGCAATACGTCAAAAGCGTGATTCCGTATGGCAAGCAGCCGATGAACATCGCTGTCGCTTTACCTTGTGAAGTCAACGCCGCTAAGAAGTCGCGAAGTTTGAATCGTTCACGGATGGCATCGGCGATGGTGGCAACTACGTCTGCCAAGTTACCGCCTACCTCTTGCGAGATAAACACCGCTTGTGTCAGTAGTCTGAAATCGGGAGCCTTGATACGGATACACATTTCTTTGAGCGTATCTTTGAACGGCTTACCGAGTTGAAGTGAAATTAGTCCGCGCTTGAACTCACCACGGATAGGGTCAGGTGAAGTTTCTGCGATCACCTTGAAGCATTCCAAAATTGGCGAACCGGCTCTCAGTGACGACACCATGGTTTCTAGAACTTGCGGCAGTTGTTCCGTCATTTTCGCCTGACGTTTTCCAGCCAGTTGCGAAAGGTAGAAAACAAACCCGGCAGCGCCGACAGGCACACCCAGGATGAATCCGACGATTGATAGTTCAGGTACGCTCAAAGCCAGAATGAGACCGAGGACCAGACCACCACCGACTGCACAGCAGATCCAGGTGGTTTTCATATGGTCGTATTTAGACTCGAGTCCGGCTAGAGCGAGCAGTCTTGCCAGATAGCCAGTCTTCTGGATGACGAAGATATCCTCGTCATCTCCTTCCTGGTTTTTCTCGGCCATTCTGCGCTTGTGTTTGTACAAGCGTGACAGTTCATCAGCATTACCACTCCGAAGAGCGGCGATCCCGATCAGTCCTATGATTAGGACTGCCATGAAAGTCATTACTCCAACGTCCATGTGAGCACTTCCTCGAACTAGCGAAGCATTTACCGAATGTCTCCTACCACTAATGTAGCAGTTTTAACGCAGCCACTCCAACTTGAATGGCACGGCTTCCTGCTCGAGTTTTTCAAGAAATTTCGGAGGTAGACCAGAACCGATGTGGCGGCATTTAAAGAATCCTCTTGGATCTCGTCCTTCACGCTCAAGGTTGAAGAGCGTGGAGATTGCAATGGTTTCGCCTTCCATTCCGGTTATCTCAGCCATTTCCGTACAACGTCTGGTTCCATCTTCAAGACGTCTAATCTGCAGGATTACCTCGATAGCTGACGCGATCAGTTCGCGTGCCGCTTTCTGAGGCATTTCCATACCACCCATCAAGATCATGTTTTCCAAACGCTTTGTACAGTCCCGAGGATTGTTGGCGTGGATCGTAGTCATTGAGCCATCGTGACCGGTGTTCATGGCCTGCAACATGTCGAACGCTTCTTCACCCCGACATTCCCCAAGGATGATTCTGTCAGGTCGCATCCGCAGACAGTTGATAACAAGCATGCGCTGTGTGATTTGACCACGACCTTCCGTGTTTGGAGGTCGAGTTTCCATCCGCACCCAGTGCTCGTGCTGCAATCTCAATTCGGCAGCATCTTCAATCGTGATGATGCGTTCTCTCGGGTTGATGTGCGCCGAGAGCGCATTCAACATTGTTGTTTTACCGGAACCTGTACCACCAGAGATGATCATGTTGATCCGCCCTTTGACACAGGCTTTCGCTACTTCAGCCATCTGAATGGAAAGCGCGCCCTTTTCGACGAGCTGACCGAGTGAGAGGATTGTCGTACCGAAGCATCGGATTGTGATCGTTGGACCGTCGATGGTTACCGGTGGAATCGTGGCGTTGACCCGTGAACCGTTTGGAAGACGGGCGTCTACCATGGGTGAGTTATCATCGAGTCTTCTGCCCAGGGGCTGAATGATTTTGTCGATTGTTTGTCTCAAGTGCCGTTCGTTTTCAAAAACAACGTTTGTTTTTTCAAGACGACCGTGGCGCTCTACATAAATGTTGTTGACGCCGTTGACGCAGATGTCACCGACGGATGGGTCACGAAGCAGTGGACCCAGAGGACCGAAACCGAACACTTCATCGAGGACGTTTTGCAGAAGGATGCCCTTCTCCATCATGGTCAACGGCGCTGGATCGGAGTTAACGATTTCACGGATACGGGCGCGAACTTGGGCTTGCGTATCTTCGGAGATGTTGGTCAAACGCGAAGTATCCAGCTCTCGTCTGAGCTGGTCGATAATGAACTTTTCTCGTTCTCTAATCAGTTGCTGGTTGGCTGAAAACTTACCGGAGTCTCCGCCTACATCAACGGGCTCTTCGTGGTACGAACTGTAATCGTCTTTGGCATCGATTCTCTCGATTTCCTGACGGCTCGGTCCATCCGGACCATGCGCGACTTGTTGTCCGCGCTGTTGTCCCGCTACGCCTGTTGGAGCTGGTCCACCACCTGGTCGAGCAACACCGCTCTGTCCAGCTGCTGGTCCTGAAGGTCTACCACCACCGACACCTGTCTGTGGGCCTTGTCCTTGTACACCTGTGGCTTTCTGTTGTGTCGGAGCGACTTGAGCGCTTTCACGCTGCTGACGAACCAACTGACCCATCAATGATGACGATGGTCGAGCGGGTAAATTCTCCTTCTTCTCTTCTGACATTTAGCACCACCTTGTGATCTTTTTTTATTTCTTTCCAAACATTGCCGGGAGGCTGAATGCAGCCTTCTTCTCTTTCTTTTGATCTGTGATGAGCAATTGCTCTCCACCGGCGATGCGTCTAGCGAGGGAGTCTAATGATTTACCCAACGCCGTGTGACCTGGTGCTATTTGACCCTGGTTGTTAACCCATTTAGCAGTCTTGGTGTCGTTAGGAATTTCATGGAAGACGGGGTAGTTGAGGTTGGCACGGCACTCAGACAGAACGTCTTGAGGTAACCATTCCGAACGGTTAACTACGAGCAGCAATTTTTCCTGGTTATAGTGCGCCTTGAATGTGTCCAAGCACTTTCTGGCGTTAAGGATGGCTGCCCAGTTGTATTCCGTGATGACCAGCACGTGGTCAGCAAGGTCGAGTGTCGCGATAGCCCGTTCGTCGAGAAGGTTCTTCGGCAGGTCAACTACAGTGAAACGAAACTCTTGTTTTGATGTGTATAAGATTTCTTGGACCTGGGCAGCATAGATGTCGCCGATGTCTTCAAGTTCAGGAGGTGCAGCCAGGATGCTCAGTTTGTCGTCATATCTGGTCATCAGGTTGCGCAGATATGTAGCATCGAAGTTGGTGTGTGAAAAGTCGATCGTACTCAAGCTGAACGATGGTTCAAGGTTGAGATAGTGAGAAACCATGCCGAACTGCAAGTCGAGGTCGACGATGCAAGTTTCTCCATATTTCCCGAGGTAGCCACCAAGGTTGGTGACAATAGTGGTGGCGCCGATGCCACCAGTTGGACTGAAGATAGCCACAACTTTACCGGCGGCAGTCGAGACTGACTCCGATTGGTGCTTCAGTTGGATACTTTGAACGGCAGCAGGCAAGTCTGTCCGCCAGCGCTCAGCATCCAGGAAGTCTGAAGCCCCGAGTCGATACGCGGTGCGAATCAACTCGGGGTCCGGAACTTCGTAGCTTACAAAGAAATAGAGTTGCGGGAAGGTCTCCCTCAACTCAGCCAGTAGTGAAAGTCCGCGAACGGGAGCGGGGCTTAACTCAATCCACACCAACTTCGGGTGCAAACTGCCGATCTGTTCTCGAGCCATACTGCCTGAGACCGTGCTCACGAGAGCAAGCGACGGCTGGCTGTGGATCAGATCCTCGATGGTTTGTCGTTTATCCAAACCGGCATCACAGACAAGAAGTGTGGTTAGTTTCATGACTTTAAGCGTTCTCCCCCATTGCCGACAGCCCTTGTAGTGATGTACCCACTAAAAGGCAATTGTTCACTCGTTCCCAAGAAGTTCTAGCTTTTTGGAACCGATAGAACATCTTTCTTACTGCCTGACCAAATCTCTATTTCGTGTAACGGTGGTGGTGGTGGTGCTGCTGATGGCATTTCGCCACCCATGCCGCCACCATCTGGTAGTGCTGGCAGGTCTCCTTCTGGAGCGCCTGGAACCGGTGGTGGTGGTAGGGCTGACGGAGGAGGCAAGGCTGACAGATCGTCAGTTTGCTTCTCTGGTGCCTTCGCGAAGAGCGAAATCACGTCTACTGTAGCTACCGGTGTGTGGTCCTTTTCGTTTCTCAAAGTCAAATAGAGCTTGGAAGCGCTGATTGATTTGATCAACTTGCCTGCATCTTCTGGAGATACGAGGACGGTGACCGAGTTAGCAGGTACTGCTGCTGTGCCGCCTGGTTGCTTCTGGTACATTTGACCAACTGCAATTACTTCGACATCAGACAATACTGGTGCAACTTTTGTCTCTGCTCCGGTGCCGACCATGGCATAAGCATCCACGCGGCTCTCTGGAGTGACAAACCCAGCAACACCGGAGTTGTTGTCGACGGCGAATGTCACCGCACGCATACCTTCACGGAGTCTGGATTCAAAACCAAGTGAGATTCCCTGAGGAGCAAGGTCATGTTGTGAAACAATCTGACCTTGAGAGATTCCGTATTTGGCGACACGACCAGCGGCGAGTGAGCCGGAGGTCAAGGCGTCTTGAGGAATTTTCGATTGCTCGATCTCTTTTTCTTCCAGAGCATCACTAGGAATTGTTTGTCCTTCAGGAATATCTTTAATCGCATACACGACTTTCCCTTTGGCACTCATTTTTGCTTCAAGGTCTTTCTTCTTCGCTTCGAGCTCTTGCTCTTGCTGACTCATTCGGCCTGTAACCATCATGGTAACCAAGACAGCCAAACCGATGATGATCAGCAACATAAGTGCTGGAGGCATCCGGGAAAGACTCAAGAATAACGCTCGTAATGGGTTCATTACGGTTCCCCCTTCTTTCTAGTAGAGAAAGATTAACCAATTACTATTAACGCACATCGGCGATACAAGGACAACTAAGGTGCCCTGCCCGCTCCCAAGATCTTTTACCCTGAGACGCAGGTTCCAACACGTACGGATTCTACAGTGTATCGCTGTCGTTGACATGCGATAAGGCGCGCTTGATATCCAGGTTTTACGAAAGTATGCAAAATGCGGCGCCTCTAAAAAGCCAAGTATTACCGGACGCCTGGTCAAAACTTAGAGACGTCAAGACAACCAGTTGCTGATAAACCCGGTTCTCAACAGGCTAATCGCATACTAATCAAGACCACAGACGGCGGCTCTTGGGCATCGTCAAGCCACTATCCAAGAGGATTTCCATCATATCGAAACAGGTTTGGATCTGATTGGTTTGGCCAACTTCTCTCAAAAACCTTCAAGCGTCGATCCGGCATTAATGTCGGTCAAAAATATTTTGATCATTGTTTCCAATGCGTAATATATTGCCGCTCAAGTACGGGATCGCGTGATTTCGAATCGGCCAAAATCAGTTTTCTGATGGCAAAAATTGGTCATTTAAAATTTTGGTCGACGAATTTTTTTCGTCGAATCGAAAAGCATTATCGACTCTGAGATTTTTTATCGGAAGCAAAACTAAACGAATGGATTTCGGCAGCTCCGGAATTCGTCAGCCGACTACTGCCAGAAAATCGTGATGATTAGCGGTTCTTCAATGACTACAGCTGCGTTTTCAGTTGCGAACTTCATTTTCGACTTGACTCCATCTCGCGTTACTTCAGTTGAGCGTCCCAGTCTGGACCGCAGAATCAGTCGCTGAGCCGTTCTTTAACCTTTCCGTCAACGAAGTTTTTGAACAGGCGATCGACATCATGCCGGTTGATGTGATGCAAAATCATGAAGTCAGTTTTGCGCCGCGCCGGCGCATGCGCTCGAAAACCAGTCAGCAAGCCAAAAAAAGGGCGGCCAGATGGCCGCCCTTCCCTATTTTTTCTTCTTGAACTTAGACTAGGACGATGCTGCCGCAGCTGATGACAGTGCGTTCAACTTCGTGATTACCGAGGAGAATGCAGCCGAAATTGCACCGGCCAATGCGCCTTGAGTAATCGCGAATACTAGAGCTACGAGGATGGCGACGAACGCCAAAATTGCGCCGTACTCTGTAATACCTTGTCCGGATTCATCCTGAATGAAACGATCGATCATATGAAAAACCTCCTTCAATGCTGCCCGTATCATAAGCCGAACTCAACGAGTCGACATGAACAGCAAATCAATTTGTAAATTTAATTAGTAACAATACCACTGTACAAAACCGAAGTTAAAAACCAATTGTTTGGCTATCACCTCCCGCCGTGTCACTTATGTATGCCCTTGCAGTAAAAACCGAATCGGTTGCAAACGCATTCACTCGTTAAATCCATCTTATCGTGAGACCCCAAAGTCGACTAGTGGCTAGAGAGAAAATTGTTGACAAGCTGGAAAATAAATCTACAATTCTTGGTAAGTGTGTCAAGTAATCCACTTTTCAGGGCTGTCGATGACGACTGACTCATGTTACATGTCGATACAATTCCTTGCACCAAACTCTTAAGCGGTTTTAGCTCAAAATCATAATAAGCCCTTGAATTCGGCACTCACTGTACGTCTTCAAGAGTTTTCCCGTTCGTAATTGCTTTTGGGGTCGATTTCGTTCTATATGAAGATCGAAATGAACTCAACGAGTTGCTGGTAGTTTTGTATTTAGATAGATCCATCGGCAAGTGTTTGGAGTGACCTGGAGTTCATGGCAGCGCAAGGCAATACAACCGACGGTATCGATGCCGCGCTCACCAGAGGCAGAGATTACCTGCTGACTAAACAATTAAAAGACGGATCGTGGCCCTACAAAAGCGGGCAGCATGACCCGTCACTGGAAGCCACGTCATGGGTAAGCCTGGCGCTTGCCGGCAGCGCCCCTGCGCAGATGGAAAAGGTGGCGCAATTTCTGGTCAGCGCCCAGAACGCCGACGGCGGGTATTCGACCGTTCCCGGCGCCGGCAAATCGAGCTGGGTCACCGGTCCGGTTGTACTGGCCATGCGCAATTTGCAAACCCAGATTAAGCAGCCTGCACTATCTAAGGAATTGTCGAAGTCCATAGACAAAGCGCTTACTTATTTGTGCGATAGTCGCGCCGAATTTTATCCAGCCGTCGGGCGGCTGATGATTTTCCTGGTCAAGGGCGTCGAAGGCGTACGTTACGGACGCGGCTGGCCATGGGACAAACAATGTTTTCACTGGGTTGAGCCCACCAGTTACAACTTGATGGCGCTCAAAAGTTTAGGTATTCCGGATTCGCACAAAGGCTACTTCGAAGAGATTGTCGAGATTGCGGAGAAATTCATTCTCGAGCACAGCTGCACAGGCGGAGGTTGGAATCACGGCAACAACCATACGCTTGGTTCGGATCTGCCACCATATCGTGTCACCACTGCCGAGGCACTACTCGCGGTGCAAGAATTCAAAAGCAAGAAATCGGTTCAGGACGGGCTGAGGTATTTAAACTCATGGAGCGCCGATAATTCTTCTTCCATGTCGTTAGCCTGGTCCATCCTCGCGCTCGACGCATATGGGCAACCGCATAAGAAGGAAAGCGCGTACCTGCTCGGCAGGCAGAATGAGAACGGCAGCTTCGGCGACAATTTGATGGTGGACGCGCTGGCTTGCCTGGCGGTTCAGTCGCAAAATTTCAACATCCTCAAATACGGAACGGTGGAAAGTTCAAAAACATGAAACGCCGAGACTTTATAAAAGGAACGATTCTAGCTGCCACCTCCTCTGGTTTAGCCAGCTGCCAGAGCGACTCAAAACCAGTCGCCAAGCCGATTTTAGCGACAGACGCTCAAAGAGCGCTGCGCCGCACTGGTCGTTCGACCGTCGGCATTATTCCGTGTGCGAGTTATGAGGAAAATATTTTCGAACTGCTGAAGTCTTTCGAAACGAAACTTAAAATGCCTGATGTGAAGGGCAAATCTGTCGTTTTAAAACCGAACATGATTGAAGTCAGAGGACCGGGCAGTCCAATTACAACCAACCCGGCGATCCTGAAAGCGGCGATTCAATTTTTCGACCACCTTGGTGCCCGAGAAGTAATCGTCGCCGAAGGTCCAGGACACATGCGGGATACGGAATATTTGCTGCACCAGTCCGGGCTCGGAAAAGTAATTGAAGAAATGAAGGTTCGCTTTGTCGATCTAAATCTTGACGATATAGTCGCCGTCAAAAATTTGACCGGATTCAACAAACTGAATGAGTTTTATCTGCCAAAAACTATTGTGGAAGCCGATTGCATAATCTCATTGCCGAAGATGAAAACGCACCACTGGGTTGGTGTCACTTGTTCGATGAAGAATTTCTTCGGCGTGGTGCCGGGTCGCAAATATGGTTGGCCGAAAAATATTTTGCATAAAAACGGAATCGAAAGATCGATCATCGACCTTCAACATATGGTGAAACCTGCGTTTGCCATCGTTGACGCCGTGGTGGCAATGGAAGGTGACGGACCCATTAATGGAACGCCGATCGAAACAAAATACATAATCGTCGGTGACGATCTGGCAGCTATCGACGCGACGGCGGCAAGACTGATGTCGATCGATCCAAAGGAACTTCCTTATCTAGTGCTCGCCGGACAAGTTGTCGGCAACATTGAAATCGATCAAATCGATATCATCGGCCCGTCAATCGACCAGTTGAAGAAGCCGTTCGAACAACCGATAACTTTATCCAACAAAGCGTTATTGACTCAGGCAGCCGATTCAGGAAGTTGAAGTTTCAGCCGGACGAATCGATTCCGTTGTTGTGAGTTTGCGGTGCAATTAGAACGTTATCGCTGCTAACTTGCTTCGTACAAAGCTTGGTGCGGGCGTTTTTGTCGAGATGCATCAAAACTCAATGCCACATAGTTAAGGAAAGGCTTCGCGCCACAACTTGATGTTGGCGTGTTTCGTGCAGATGGCGTCAAACTCGATACCATCATTTTTCAATTTGTCGCGATAAGTTGGAATGTCCTCAGGGCGCCCCTGAAGTTCTGGTGATACCAGACAAAGTTTGAAGCCGCAATTTTTTAAAAGGTTGAAAAGATCGGTTGATATTGGAAGTATCGTGAAACAATCGACCCAGATCCATTCGACCAGACCTTCCAGTTTCATCACGGTGTCGATCGATTCATATTCTGAAAATCGCACTGCGGTGCGGATCTCGCCGTGCTTGATCAATTGATAGATCATCGGAAACGAGGAGTCGAGAAAAAAGTAGTTCTCGATTTTGTACTTCTCCATCAGTTCCAAAACTCGAAATTCGATTCTTTCGCTTTTGATGTTGAGGATCAAGGTGCCATGTTTGTACCTGGCGAAAAATGGCTCGGCATCTTCACCATCGACGAATGGGTCGTGCTGCAATATCAGTCGATCGCCTCGATCTCTCAAGTCCAACTCCACACCGAATTCTGTCGGGATGTCGGTCAGAGCGTCGATCGTGTTGATTCTATGCGCGATGTAGTGGGTCATCTACTATCCTTTTAATGCGCGTTTCAGCTTGAAGCTGAAGTCGAGAGTGCGTTTGATAAATTTCCATTTGGCACCAAGACTGGTGTTCCAAGAAGAAGTGCCATGCAATCGTGGGGTGAATTCGACGTCGAATCGATGAATCTTCAAACCCTGTCGATTCGCCATGTACAAAGCGTAAAGATCGAGAGAAAAATCATCCGGTGGATTGGTCCAGGTCTGAAAAAAATCGCGATGAAAAATATTTGGCTGCGCGTTGATATCCCAAAGCGGCGCGCCCATATAAACCGACTCGAATAAACTCATGCCGCAGGTGAAGACATTATCGGCAGCCGGACGCCCGCGGCGCTGCCCTTTGACGTACATATCTTTCGGGTCGGCATTAAACTCCATAATGTCGAGTGCCTTGATAATGTCGTGCGGATCGGTTTGCATGTCGGCATGAGTCCAACCTATATAAGTAGATTGCAAACTCTTCAGACCTTGCACGATTCCATAGCCGTACCCTTTGTTGACCGGTACGCATAACGTCTTTGCAAATGGATAATGCGGCAAATGCTCTTGCAAAACGCGAGGCGAGTCGTCGGTCGAACCGTTGTCCAGCATGAGCAGTTCCACATCCGGGCGTGTGTTGACCGCTTGAAAGCGCTCCAAAATTAATGGAATATTTTTCGCTTCGTTATAGCAAGGAATCACAACCGAAAGTTTCGTCATGAATCGGATTCAGCCTCCGGCGCGCTTTTGGAACCTTCATCAGGTTTCTTGAATACCCAAAACTTTTGACCGAGATAATTCAGAACGGTGCTGGTACCTGTCGCACTGAGGAAGGCAAATTGCGCGGACACCGGTTCTATTGCCGCAACCATCGAAGCGGCATGATCGAGGACAAAACGGTTGACGAAAATATTGGCACCAAGTGTGGAGGCATAAAGGCAGATAAACTTTACGACTTCCGCGTGCGAACGCTTTGGTTTCTTGAACGTCCAGAATTTGTTGAGAAAGAAAGCGAGCACGGTGCCGGCGATAAATGAAATCGCTTTGGCCATCGACGGCGGCATGAAGTTGAACAGAAGCGCATAGACGAGCGTGTCACAGGCAACAGCTGAGCCGCCCGACAAAAGAAAGCGTTGCATCTCGCCTGGATTTGTTTTTTTAGATGTTGTCGAAGTTGTGCTTTCAGCCACGAGAAACGACTCCGCAGGCTGTTTTTGCAGTCGGATCTAAATCTATCTTATAAGGATGCCATGGGCAGTCGTTAAAAAATTCCTGCCAGTATTGAAACACCTTCAGGTCGTCCGGCGTCCCCCAACAGACGTAATAGTCGACTTCGAATACGCGGCAATCCATGCCCATCTCAGCCAGTTCGCCAATTAAAGTGTCGACGTAAAATTCGCCGTTGACGCGGCGATTTTTTTCTTGCATTCGTTTTAAACCGTCCAGAAGAAAGCTCGCCTTCCGGAAATAAAAACTTCCAACGATGGCGTGGTCGTTGTGCGGCGTTTCGGAAATCGGCACTTTGACCGAGACGTCTTCGATTACGCCGGCTTCATTGGTTTTCAGCCAGCCATACATCTTGGGATTGCGTTTGCTGGCCGGATGATTACGAAAGCTGAAAGCGATCGCGTCGACGCCTTCATCGATCAGTTTTTGAAATTCTGATTGATCGTAGAGCATGCCGTTATCGCAAGCGCCGATAATAAGCGGGCTTTCGAGATCGACCGGCGGTTTGCCTTCAGCCAAGCCGAAGGCGCACGTGCATGCCTGACCTTCCGTAACCTGGTCGAGTTCAACAATGCTGCAATCAGGAAATGACTTGCGGAGCGCATCTTCAATTCCAGAACTTTCCAAATGACTTTTCAGCGCGACGAAGATGTGATTTTGCCCGGCGGGTAAACTCTCTGTCGCCTGCACCACCATGGGCTTTCCGCTAACTGGAATTAGCGGCTTTGGCGTTTCGTAACCGGCTGATTGAAAACGCGCGCCGTGCCCCGCCATCGGAATCAGGACGGTGAGCCCGTTTGAATGAGCGGCGGTCTTTGCCATCTTCGGGTGTTGAGCGTTTCTTGATGCCTGCTGGTCTTTATCATTCTTGCCCGCGCTCTCTCTACCGTCGCAGTTTGCTTCTTGTGGATTCGAAACGACTGCGCGAAAATAGTCGGACCATTTTTGATACTCTTCGAGATCTTTCGGCGTGCCCCACTGGAGCATGTGAGGCACTTCATAAACTGAGACAGGAAGCTTGTCAGCAACTAGCAGGTTGTAGACCATGCTGACGTAAAATTCGCCATTCACCTGAATATCCTTTTCCATCAGTTCGCGAAAATATTTTTTGACATGTCGGCCATGCCTGAAATAGTAAGTGCCATTCGAGGCGAACTCCGCCATCCGATCGTTTGAAAACGGCTTCTTCTCCTGGATTGCTTCGAGCCAGCGATCCTCATCTTTTATAAACGCATAGTTATCCGTGCCGAGCATGTGGGGATGAAAGCCGCGATATGAAGGCACGCAACCTTCCGCCTGACGCTCATGCGTATCGCGTAAAAAATCGGAGTAGTCCCAATCAGAAAAGAAATCACAGTAATTGACGATCACTTCGTCGTCATCGTCGATCTCGTCGAAGCACTGACTGACGGCGAATACGGGACCTTTCTTATGCGCAGCGATCGGAACAATCCGGGCACCGGGCACAAGTTTTTCGAGCACCGAGCGTAGTGGCAGGGTATCGAGATGCTCCTGGTTGCAGATAAAAATGAAGTTGTCTTCGCCGGGAAACATGTCGACGACATAGGAAATAATCGGCTTACCGTCTACCATAATTAACGGTTTGATCTTCTCGTAGCCGGCGTCAGCAAAGCGTTTTCCACTACCGGACATTGGAATGACAATTTGCAAGTCTGCTTCTCCTACATTCGCTGACGCGCTTTTTCAGCTTCCCAGTTGAGCAGATATTCTTGTTCGTCATTGCTGAGAAACTGGACATCATCCATATCAGCATTAGCGAGCATCATCACGTGTGCTTTTAGAACTTCTTCGAGACGGCGGCAGTTCTTAATCGTCCGCTCCACGAGGAACAAGTGGTCCTCGACTAAAACTACTTTCGGCAAATGCCCGTACTTCGCTTTAAAATCCGTGATTGCGCGCTTGTCACCAAACGACGAAAGCCGCACTCCGGCTGAGCCGCAATAAACCAGCTGATCCGGCCAACTTGGCCGTTCCATCAAAAGATCCTCGCTCTTCTTCATTACGTCCAGTAGAATTTTGTCTTCACAATAATAGGAGCAGAGCGATTCTTCAGTGACGGCTCTCAACAAATTGGAAAGCCGATTTGAAAGTCTATACCGAGAAAGATCCATACCGAGATGATTGGCAACAGTTAAAACAACCTCGTCAGTTGCCTTGGCCACTTCCTCGTCGCTATCTCCCGATATTATCAAACCATGATTTTCAAGGAAGATTTTTCTGACACCATAAGACGATGACGCCAGAGTTCCTTTCTGAAGGCGCTCAGCTAAAGCCAACGCCAGACGCACTCCGGGAGTTTCATAATCTACGGTTATCGCATCAGGAAATAATTCATTGATCGCTTCACGCCAGTTCTTTCTGCATAAAAGAGCGGTCACCGCAATCGGATGCGTGTGCAACGTGTATGGTCCAAGCAAGCAGTGCATCAGGGTTTCAATCGACGGTCGAATATCGGTAGATTTCGAACATTGGCGCACGTTAGCACTGGCCAATTGCTCGAGTTCTGCTTTGTTGAGCTGGTCGCGCTTCTTCATCAGATCGCGCATCACTTCAACCAGACCGGAATGATCGAGCCGGCACATGGCGCTCTCGTCCTTCACATCACTGAGCGGCCATCCCGATGCGGTAATCCAGAGATCACCATCATTAATGAATGAAGCGTTTCCACCACCGGCCTGACTCAAGTCAAAACGCTCGCCCGCGTACGCGCATAGGCTGACCAGTTCGTTTACTTTATCTTTGATCACCGGTCTCTCCTTTTGATGCCGCCATCACGCATTTACTTCGGTCAGCATCAACTGCTTCAGTTGTTCGAAAGAATCGAACGCAACAACGAGGTCGTGTTGTTTGTCGGCATTATTATACTCGCCTGTGCTGAGCCAGAAGGAGCGCATGCCAAGTCCGATCCCTCCTTCAATGTCCTTCTCCCAGTTGTCGCCTATGACACAGACCTCGCTGGACGCCAGTCCCAACTTTTTGAGCGCCAGGTTAAAAATTCGCGCATTCGGCTTCTCGGCACCCGACTCCTCGCTAGTGACAACGGCGGCAATCCGATTTGCCAGGTTCAAATGAATGAGCTTACGAAACTGAATCTGTGCAGTTAAATCCGTAACAATTGCAATTCGCATGTCGGATATGACATCGAGAAATTCCACCACGCCGGGACGATACTTCATTTGAGATAGATATGCGTCCCAGTAAACTTCCTCAGCTTCTAGCGCAGAACGACATGGTTTCACGCCGAGAATTTCACATACACGCTGGAAGTAAAGCAAGCGACTGTGCGATGAGCCCTGACCTTGGAGTTCTTTGTTGATCTGAGAGCGCCCTTCTTTGTAGGCACCACGAACGGTGTCAGGAGAAACTTTCAACTGGTTCGCCAAGAATTCAACAGTCACGTCCAATGCCGGTTTATGACAGCTGTCGTAGTCGTAGAGTGTATTATCCAGATCGAGAAGCACGCCTTTAAACGACATTAGCGTCCTCTCTTTCTTGCATCAGCTCACTGAGCGCGATTAAAACTATGAGTTGAACAAAACTACGATAACCAGGACGCCAGGTGATTTCACCAGCTATCAATTCCGCTCGATTAATGATCACTTCGTCGGCGATGCGCGTCAGTACTTCCGGATCAACTTCCTGATGCAGTCTTATTTCCTGACGAGTCAAGTCTTCGCTGTAGTCCCAATAAACTGGAATTTTCTCGAGTCTCAGTGCATCAACGAGTCTTTCCAACGGAACACTGGACGACAAACTGACTTGCAATGAGAGTCCAGGCGGCATGCCTTCCTGTTCTTCGCTGGCGAAATATCGCACGACCATATCGGCAAAGCCTTTTTGCGGCGCGATAAACTTGTCGGCATCAGGTCGACGGCTCTCAATCTGCTTGATAATATCTTCTTCGGTATAGCCACGCTCGCTGGAATCGCGCAGAACTTTCCATTTTGCATTCAGCGCAAAGTCCGTGTCCATGAAGATCTTCAGATCGATCAACTTGCGCATCTTCGGCAAATAGAAAGTGTGCAATCCAGACATGATGATGAAATCTTTTGGCTCGACCAGTTTTGGATCGGTGAAATGTCCTGTGGAATGGTCGTAATCAACCCGCTTCGCAGAACGTCCACGCTTTAAACTCAAAATCGTTTCAGCTTGACGATGGAGAAAGTTAGCTTTAGGGTCCAGGTGTGTAAGCTGCTGCCAGTGCTCATCTCCGCGTTCCCACTTGTGATCGGCATCACCTTCCAGTTCAACGACCTTCTCGCCGAGGATCGCTTTGATGTCGCTAAGCAATGTGGTTTTGCCGGTTCCGCTGTCGCCACCGATGCCTATCACAACCGAGTGATCGCGTTTATAAATCGAGTTGCTTCGCACCCCGGCTCGGTAACAAAGAACGATGTTGGAGAGCAATCCAACTTCAAGCAGCGTGAATACAACTCCTCGCAACGTGTCCGACAGAATTTTGAACTGCACGGGCTCGCTCAGGAAGCGCAGATCGACATATTCGGATTGATCGAATAATACAAAGAAAACGAGATAGAAAAAATTCAGCCAGAGAAACGGTGCAGCCAGCTGACGATTTTTTCGATAGTATTTAATCAAGAAAAGGCTGAGGAAAGGGACCATCCAGACATACCAACCAGGCGCTGGAACGATCAGCATAACAAGCATCGAGAAAACAATGGCAAGAAATGCATCGAGCAAATCTGTGTTGATCTTGGGATACAGCGCGAATCTTCCGTACACAATAAAAGTCGCAAGAATGGGAAGATAGAGTTTCAGGTTTCCAATCGAAGCATAAACTTCCAACAATCTGCTCTGTTTCGGATTGGCTATAACCAGTGCCTGAAAGCCTTCGCTGTTGAAATACGGAAACACCAGCGCCAGATAAACGCCCACCGCCACAAAAGCGTAGTTGAGAACTTCACCGATTTTTTTATTGCGATAAAGATAAATGATGATAAGCGGAAACGCTGCCAGGACGTGCAATTTGGTGCACAATGCCAGTCCGTAGAACATGCAGCTCGGCAAAAGTCTATCGTTGCGCAGAAAATAAAACGATGCAAACAAAAATGCTGTCGGAATCAAATCGAGCTGCGAGTGCATGTAGCACGCGTAGAGCACAATCGGCGACATGAAGTAAAACCAGACCACATAGCGCCACTGCCCTGTGTGCATGCGAAAAAGCAGGAATGCTATCAAGCAATCAGACAAGAGCGTCGGCATCTTGAACAAGAAGTTGCGCAGCAGCACGTTGTCCCAAGCGTGAAACCAATGCAGCGGCGAGCAAAACAACGCCTGGATATACAACATCAGTGGCTGATATGGGAATTCATCGCCGTGAGCACTATGAGTGTGGAAGTAGTCCCAGGGGTTATCAAAATTTTCAAGAAAATGCTGAATAAACCGCAGAAATAAATCGTTCTCGAAGTCAGATGAGAAGAGCGTCATAACGACGACCTTCACCAGCACGCAGCTAACCAATAGAATCGACAATCTGCGTGTTTTCAGACTGGAGCTTTCTGGATTGGCATCCGCTGCGATGGTTGGCGCGAGATCTTGACTCACACTCTCTCCAAGAACCTTAACTCATGCCTCCCGAAAGAAACCTCTTAGTTCTTCCGAGATCTCTTTTTACTATTAGGTGATATTCCCAAGAGCGCTATTGAGCTGTGCCGTCCGGTTTATCAGTCGGAGGACGCGCGGCAGCCGCAACTGTCGATGATATAGTATTCATAGCCGCCAGCGCTGCGTATGCGGATTCATTTTACGAAGCAAAACAGTTGACTGACAAAGTCTTTTTGTGCCGAGTCATGGTTTATTTGGTCGCCATAATCTGGGGCGCCATTCAAGCCTGGAACTATCGCTTCGAGTTGTTCTTCGGAGACTCGCAGCAATACTTTGACATGGCGGATTATTACAGCCGCGGCGAGTTTGCAAAAGCTGTCTCACTTTATTGGAGCCCGTTGTATCCAATGATCGCGGGGCTGATGTTTAAACTGTTTCCGCCTCAGCCCTATTGGGCGGTTTTCCAATTCAAGTTTGTCAATTTCGTATTTTTGATCGCCACATTTCTTTCATACGAATTTTTCTTCAAACAGTTTTACCGATACTACATTGACGTGGTTGTCGCTGGAGATCCCGATCGCCAGGTCATTGACAGAAACACTCTTTTGTTTTGCGGCTACGCGCTGCTAGTGCTTTTTGCATTAGCATTCGGTGGTGTTCATCAAGACACTCCGGACATGATTAATGCCGCCCTGTTTTTTCTATCCAGCGGCTTTTTGCTAAAGCAGCTGGTCAAGCCGACCAAGCTCGACGCCTGTCTCTTTGGCATCACCCTCGGTATCGGCTATTTTTGCAAAGCGATCATGTTTGCAATGAGTTTGATCTATATCGGATTGAATTTTGTTTTTAAACGAAACATTGCCTGCATTTTAATCACCACCATTTGTTTCGCACTGGTAGCGGCGCCCTGGGTCTGGACCATGTCCAACAAGGTCGGCAAATTTTCAATCGGCGAGAGTGCCAAATTTGTGTACATCAATCTCGTGGAAGAACGAGATCCGTTACAAGCCGAGGGACTTGTTCACCCACCTCGCATCATTCATACGAATCCGTTGATCCGAGAATACGGCGACGAGGTTCCCGGCACCTGCCCATTTCTCTACGATCTGGGCTACTGGACATACGGCGCCGTTGCGCACGTGAAAATAAACGATCTAATCAAAGTGATTGCTTCAGATCTGCTCTATTACTTTCAAACTTTTCTCTACATCCCCTGCATTATTTTGGGATACGTTGCAATCGCCGGTCGCACCTGGCCGCTTCCCCTAAAATCGCTCTGGAAGACGGCTCCAATCTGGACGCCGACCTTAGGGCTCTGCGCTCAATACGCGTTGGTAAACAACGTTTTCATGATCCCATACATCGACAGATACTTCATCGCCGCTTATCCAATCGCGATGCTTGGCATTCTAATTGCGATTCGAATACCGAACGACAGAGCCGCAAATCTAATACGCAGAGCCTGTCTTCTCACAACAATCCTTTGCGTTGGCATTGCGTTTTCAACGAGATTTGCCTTTGATGTCGCCGAGCTCTTTAAAGAAAAGCACCATATCTGGTACGACACGGCCATGGCTCTCAAGAAGGACGGCATCAAATACGGTGACCGCGTGGCACAGCTGGGAGGCAGACTCCATCGCAATACACAGTTTACAGAACCTGAAAAGCTGCGCATCACAGCTTCAGTTTTACAGGAAGAATTATTCTGGCAACAATCGAAAGAACAACGAGAAGAGGTCATGGACGCATTGCGCAAAGTCGGTATTCGCGCCGTGGTTTACGCTCGTATTGCGGACATGGAAGACCCTCTTGTTACGAAAGATTTAAAACTGATGAGCAAACTGTTCAACACCAAAATAGATTTGCCCTTCAAAAACTATCCGGAACCGACTGATCTGACTGGCTGGAAACAGGTGCCTGGCGCTGAAATCTACTATTATCTGCTAGCTAAGCCCAGCAATACAAATCCATAGCGACGGTTTCTTTTAGGCGACAGCCAGCACAACAATCTTGGCCAAGAGCGACGAACGATCAACCCAAGACATTCTTTGAGATATCACAGCTTAAGGACATAAGCGTTCACGCCCTGCAATTTTTTCCAGCTATTCAAACTCGACGGAGGCATCTGAAGTTTCTTCGAAACCACGGAGTTGCCGCCTGCGAGCTTCGCAACAAAGTTTTGGAACGCATGCGCCTGAACAGCCTCGTCAATGACGTATTTGGAGAAGGGCTCAGGGAAGTAGACAACAGCGGATGCAGTGGTTTGCTTCAGCTTTTGCAAAATGATGCCTACTGAATTTTCGCTTTCCAGATCGTTTTTGTCGCCGCTGGAACTTCCTTGCGCGACTATTTTGAACTGGCCAATTCGAGCCCATTCAACGCCCTCATCACCAATCATTGCCACCTTGTCGCCGGGGTTCAAACCGGCATCCAACAACGCAGTAGCCACATGCAGGCTCTCGTTTCTAGACGGTTCAAGAAGCCGGCGACTGACATCACCAGTGAAGCGGGTTGCCAGCAAAATTAATGACGCACCACATATGATGCCAATCGAAAATTTCAATGCTTTTTGACCTCGCTGATTATTTTGGAAATTGCAAACAGCGAAATACGCAAAGTAGAGAAGAATGACCATTGGTGGAAAGTAGCGCTGTGTTGTCCAACCGATGATTAGATTGATTACGCAAGAAATTCCTACGATTGTCATCAGAGACGGAAGCCATAAAATGGCATAATCGACAAGCTCGTTTTGATTGACTACGAGGCGCCGGCTCACGAGCCAGCCCGACAGCCAGGCCACAATTATTGGCCAACCGAAAAATAAATAGAGCGCAACCATATTCGTTATCATTGAAACCACTGACGCTACCGGATCGATTTCGACCTTCAAGCCGTCGGCAAAATAAGAAGGGTCGAACCACGGAGGGTAAGTGACGTTCAAATCTCTATCAAAGAACGCCAGGTTTGGTTCCTGCCAAAGCGTTTGAATAGGATGGCGGCAGCCCTCGATTACATCAGGAGCATTCGGACCAAGCGGGCGGTATTTGCATGCAATCAAGATCATGTAGTTCAGCCCAGCTGATGAGCTGATTTCGAATCGACCCTTCTTTTCGGCAAGCGTTTGAACGTACGGCGCGCTTACTGCCACCATGACGGCGAATGCTATGGCGAAGCCGCATAGTCGTTTCGATAATGAGAAATCGGAGTGCTTGCGATCTGGAGGTTGCGATTCGTTGGATTCGCCTAGTACCTCCAAACTTTGTCGCGGGAAACTTTGCACAGAAGCGAGCATTACTAGAGTCACCGCCATCGGTATCATCGATGCTTTAGAAAGATAACCAAGACCGAGAACTGCCCCAAGAAGTGCGAATCGCCACAGGTCTGGCGCTCTGTAGATCTGCAACACGATTGCAGTGGCGGCAAACATACTGGTTGCAACCAGGTAATCAGGAGTGGTTTGTTTGACTGCCCCAACGGACAAGAACAACCACGCAAACAAACAGCCACCTATCGCTTGCCATTGCGATTTAGTGATTAATAAACGACCGGTCGTTTCCGCGCCTGCGCCTTGCTTATCTTGAATGCTGTTTTCATAAATGTGAAAACTTTGTCCATGTTTTTTAAATCTATCGTTATAGAAATCGATGAATTGCTTGAGGAAAAAGTCGAACGAAAACATGAGCCCGACTAGAATAATTATATTGACGATCCGAGCCATGAATAATTGATCGCTTAACGCCGGGTTGAAAAACTTGATTGCCATTCCAAGAATAAATGGATACAACGGGCTCCAATAGCCGTTTATTGCGTTAGTCCAATCGCCCTTAGACCAGAACATTGCCTGGTCCAGATAGGAACAATCATCACTAGAATACGCGTCAAACCGATAAGCAAACGCTTGCACAGCTGCAAGTGCAATCATGATTACAAAGAATATGATTTTCGATTTGATGCTATCACCTCAGAAGTCGCACGTAGTTATTCGTATCAGGAACTTGAATCCAACCGTCCTCAGACGGCATAGCGCCCGGGTTTGGCTTCCGGCAGCTCCAATCAAAAACGATCGCTTTGATACCAAAATCTTGGAGTTTTTTGTAGAGCTCGTTCCTACTTTCCGAAGAAGCTTTGAAGAAGTTCTCCGCATCTACGGATTCACAAACAACTCGGATATTCGCTAACCTGGTCCAGTAGTATTCGCCATCTTGATTTGAAGAAATTCTTGCGACGCGATCTTTAGGCTTAATGCCAAGTTCCGCCAGTTTTGCGGCGGTCGCACTGTGCGGGTCCGGGACGAATGGTTTCTTCGGCAACTGCGTTCCCATAGCTTTGCTTAACGCGGGCTCAATTTGCGGAACGGCAAAATACAAATGGAACAGCGACGACAGTACAAAAACGCTAAGCATCAGAATGGACGTGGCGTTCAGCATACGCGAAACGCCTTTGGTTCCTTCCAGCGTATTCGGATATCGGCAAGTCAAAAGCAGTCCGGCAAACAAAAGTGGCAAGAATCCAATCAAGTATCTCGGCCAGATAACGCTCACTAACAACAACAAGATGCAAAGTTTGCTGGGCACGACAATCGCAGAACAACGCTTGGTGCGCGAAATCGAAAATGGAAAAAGTGATCTGTTTAAGGCACCGAGATAAAGCATCATAAACGCTGCCAGGATGCCGATGTTGAAGACAACGGTCATAATCTTTTCCGGCATCATCGCCAAGTAAGTTTGCCAGTCAAACTTGACCTTAAATCCTTCATTCCAATAGTGCGGATTGAACCAAGGTGGATATGACACATCGAAAGGTTCAGCGAATTCATAGACTCTTGGGCTGTCGAAAAAAAGTCTGGACGGGTGCTTCGGCTGCTCGATTACGCGATCCGAGACCGTTTGAGTACCATGAACGAGCGGCACCATCGGCGATGTCGTTTCGGTCTGGCAAAAAATAAATTGATATTTTCCAGTTTCGCCGATTGATGGATAACCGAGCTTCAGTGAAAGTGGAACGGCATAGCATGCCACTGTAAGCAGTGCCGCTCCTGCTAATGCTAAAAACCTGGAACCGTCGAGATGATAATGCTTTCGCTGCCAGAACAGAAGCACGAGGCAAGGTATTATCCAACTGATAAAAAACGCTTTAGTCAAATAAGCCAGACCCATAACCATGCCGGTTAGCAATAGCCACCAAATTGCCGGGCGTTTATAAATTAGAGAAACGATCATGCCATTTGCCAGGACAAACAGCGCCGCAGCAAGCATATCGGGCGACTTTATTCCAAGGCTACCAACCACAAGACCGGAGTAGACGGAAACACTAACAGCGAAAAAGCAGAACGGGAAAAGCGGAATTGCTTCAACGCCTTCTTCTAAACTCACATGCCGATGCGCATTAAGAGCGGTTTTCCAAAGATAAGCCGACGACAAACCGAAAAGCAAAAAGCATGCGTATTGAAAAAATCCGAGCGACATTCGTTCAGGCACGCCACTAAAAAGAGCTGACCAGCCTGCAAAAAGCAGCGGATAAAGCGGACTCCAGTAAGGGCTCAGCGCCAGGTCCAGCCGCCCGTTTCGGTACGCTTCAGCCAGGTCCAAATACGAAACTGTGTCCCAGCCAATTCGATCCGACCACGCCGCCATTTGCAAACAACCGACTACCAGCGCCAGCAACACTGGCACCAACAGCAACAAGGTTTCAAATCGTTTTAACTGCACCGACAACGTCCAAAGCGAACAGATGAATTGCATCAGCGCCACGTAGCGCTGCCTTCATCATAATCGTCCACAGCGATAACCGTTCAAATTATCGATTTATCAGTGCTAAATTTATCAGCACTAAATATCGGTGCTAAATCGCAGTGCTCAATCCAGAACCAGACCCGGTGCTAAATCCATTGCTAAATCGCCCAACGCAAAATTGGAAGCGCTAAACTCAGTGCAAAATCGCAGCGCTAAATCAGTTCTAGTCCAACGCGCTCTGTCGCCTCTAAATGTGCGCACGCATAGCTGGAGCCAGACTATGCCGACTCAGCCGACGAATCACTAGCATCTTTGGCCAATAACACGGTCGTGCTCATATACTTCTTGCGCAAGGCGTCCGCTTCGCTTTGCCGATTATTCGTCTCGAGAAACTTAGCGTACTCACCCGCGCAGTATGCGGTTCTCGGATGCTTTTCGCCGAGCGTTCGAACTTTCTCAAGCCCATCTCGGAAATAATTTTCGGCTTTGCCTGCATCCTTAAGCGCAGCATGCATTTTCGCGAGGTCCAGGTAGAGCGAATACCAATCCGGATCTTTGGCCGCCATGTATTTCTTCTTGCTATCGAGAGCATTTTGCAATTCAAGTTTCGCTTCTTCTAAACGTCCCAATCCAGTTAGCGCAGCGCCAGCGTTTTGAGCAGCAGTCGCTCTTATCAGATTATCTTTGAAGCCTAACTTATCCAAAATCGTATGAGCAAGCTGCGCCTCCGTTAGCGCATCCTCATAGCTTTCCAGCATCAAAAAGCTCTCCGACAAATTCACATGGGCAACCGCGTGCGATACATTGTTGCCACCAGCTTGGGTTGTCTTCAAATTGAACGACCGTTTTGCGCAATTGTGCGCTTCGACATAATTGCCTGCATAACTGTAAGCCAGACCCAGGTTGTTATAAGCGATCGCCTGGAGTTGATTGTGCATGGGATTGGCTGAATCAAACGCGGAAACCGACGATAAGCCGATGTTGATTGAGTCTTCAATCAATCCCAACTTCATGTAACTCGCACAAAGGTCAGCCAGTGCGGCCCCTTTCTTGACCGCATCCTTGCTGCTCGCTTCGATCATGCGCAGCGATGCATCCGCGTACTCCTTCGCTTCGCCGTAGCTGCCGTCATGCATGGCAATTTCGGCAAGGATCATCATCGCATTGGATAGAGCCACACCGGATCCATCTCGTTCAGACTTGTAGCTTTTGACGAAATTCTTGAGATACTCGCCCGCTTCGTCGTGCCTTTCTAACGCATGGAGAAACGTACCTACAAACACCTGGCGAGACGAAGAGCCATATGTGAAAGGGTTGAGCGGAATTAGCTGATTGACTTTATCAATCAAGACTGCGACGGTTTCAATCGCCAGACCGGAGTTAAAACAAATTTTCTGCCTCTTTTGAGAGCCGTCGTTACCGGCTCTGAGAAGCAGATAGCTTACTATATGCATCAATCCCGGTGCGCACAGCCAGCACACAACCGCGTCAATCGCGAAGCAAGCCACAGGTGCGACCGCAGCGATGTAGGTCCGCACGATCAGCCAACCAACCACGCTGTAGAACATCAGTAAAAATGGATTTGGGGATCGGTCCGTCATAACAACTCCTAGTTGAAAAATTCAGCGTTGCTACCACTCTAATTGAACCTCTTGACAATTCGCAACACTTTCACTGGTTCTTAAGATTTGCCATTCAACGCAGCAAATAAACATACGCAGTCGAACCATTAACACTGCGCCAGTCTCTCAAAGCAGCATCGCTAAATTTAGTCCGCTCCGGCGGCGCCGTCAGTTTCACGCGCGCAATTGCAGCAATCGCATCGCGATAACCTTGTATAAAGCGCTCCTCCTCAATCAGATTTTCAGAAATCGGCTCCGGGAAATAGATCGCGGCTTTGGCACCGGTTTTGGTTTTCAACGTTTCAACTATTGAAGACAAAACGATTGCATCATCCGCGCCGTGTTCGTTGGCATACGATTCCACCAGCCCGACGATGCGCAAACCGGCAACGCGAGCCCAGTCTCCGCCCTCTTTCCCAATGAAAACAACTTTGTCGCCCGGGTACAAACCCGCATCGTTAAGTGCCAACGCTAACTCGGTTGAGAGGTCTGTTTTCTTCTGGACGAGTCGAACGGACTCCTCGACAACCTTAGCTGAAACAAAAACAAGTGAAACAAGGCAAGCCGTTGCGATCGCCAATCCAAGCGCTCTTCGACCAACGTCAGTTGCAGGATATCGGAGCAGCGCAAAATAACAAAGATAAATCAGCACGACATTGGCAGCAAAATATCTCGGTGTTGCGAAGCCGAGTGGAAGACTAATAATGAGACAAATTCCCAATGCGATTAAAACGGAAGGCAGCCAAACGACAGATGATCTCCAGACCTCCGTGAAGCTGATGTTCAGAGGCTTAGCCTTCGTTCTTCCGGCAATGTAAAACAATACGAGTTGCCATCCAAACAGGCAAAACAGAGTCACCAGATTTAGTGCCAATGCAAAAAGCGAGGCACCAAAATCGAACTTGATTTTCAGACCGTCGGAAAAGTAGCCCGGGTCGAACCATGGCGGAAACGTTGCCGGCAGCATATCTTCGAACACAGCAATACGTGGACGTTTAGACAAGATCGAAATATGATGAGTTAGGGAATTTTCTACCTCTTCTCGATTGTCGCCATAGAGACTGTAGTCTTTCGCGATCCACAGCATGTAGTTCATCGCGGAGGATGACCCGAGGTCGAACTGCCCTTTCTTCGTGGTCAAAATAGACCAATACGGGCTTGCAATCAATACTGCACAAGCTAGCGCCACTACGGCATTACCGATCTTAACGTTCATTTTGGGACAGCGTATTGCAGCCAAAACTATAAGCGCCACCGCAGCCGGTATCATAGATGCTTTCGCCAAATAGCCAAACCCCATGGCAACACCCATTAACGCAAAGCGCAGGGTAGTTGGTTTCTGGTCGATCTGTAAGGCAAGCCCGGTCGCTAAAAAAAGAAAGGCAGCGACTAAATAATCAGGAGTCGCCTGGTGCACTCCGCCGACAGTTAAAAACATCCACGCGAATAAAGAACCGGACAAGATCAGCCACTGCTTCCTGCTCGGCATGCAGGAATTTTCGGCACTCTTGAGGGTTTCTGCAAAATTCAAAAACTTCGACAGGAAGTAATCGAACGCAATCAAAGTGGCGGCCAAAATACCGACGTTCATCAACTTAACTGCGAAGAGCTGCTGCTCAAGCGGCACATTGAAACACTTGATCATCAGGCCCGCGAGAAATGGATACAACGGACTCCAATAAAAATTGACGCCCTCGAGAAAATTGAATCGCGAAAACAAAACGGCCTGGTCCAAATACGAGCAGTCATCAGTGGAGTAAGCGATCGTTCCATGTGCGAAAGCCTGTAACAAACCAACCGCAATTATGCAGACGAAGAAAAGAATTCGGATAGAATGTTCGCTCATTGAAGAGTTTTGCTGCTACGAATCACGAAGAGTAAGGTCAACGAAACCCTGATGATAGCGATGGTAGCAACATTCATCCTTCGCAACTCATCCTTTTTTCCGAAAGGCAAAATCAATATTGCTGGTCCTTGAAAAAATCAACTGAAGCGCGGTCTGAGGCATCGAAGCCAGAATCAAAACGGGATAAAGCGGATGGGAACTCAAATGATATTCCTTACCGGCTTTCATGGCGGACTGCTTCAAAATCGAATTAGCCCAATTGGTCGCGCTCGATAGACTATTCTTTATAAACACAACTTCCAGACCGGCAGCGGCAGCATGCTTGGCGAGCGTTTCAGGCGTGTATAAAACCAGGTGCCTGGGAATGTGCCATTGCACCCAGGCTTTACCGAAAAAACGACAATCGGCAGAATCGATGTTCGGCGTCTGTCCGTAAATGATGCCACCATCTACAAGCACGTCACTGAGCCGTTTCAGAACTTTGATTGGATCGGGAAGATGTTCGATCACGTGGTTCATGTGCACCAAGCCGACTTTTCGCTCGCCAAGTTTTTCTCGTAGATCGTCTTCGTTAGCCACGAAAGCTTCGATTCCTAATTTCTTTGCGGCCTCGATCTGATCCGGAATGATATCGCTGCCGATCATCTCAAATGGTGCGCCGGCAATTTTCATCAGTTCAATCCAGGTGCCACTCCCGCACCCGTAATCGAGAACCGTTCGAGAGCCGGAAGGCATGAGCTTTTCGATCACCTTCAGCTTAGAAGAGGCCAACAACTTTGCCAACGTGGACATCAGCGCACCACGTTCACTAAAAGATTTATAGCAGTGATACTCACCAGCATAGAAAGCGCCAATCTCACTCTGTTTGGGACGCTGCCTCAAATAGACGGTGTCACACTGCAAGCATGAAACGAGCTGAAAACGCATCGAGCGAAGTGGCTCTTCCAAATATTCGCTACCATCGGTGTCAGGAATTCCCTCGGGCACCAGATCTTTAAACTGATTTGAATGGCATAGGAGACAATCGACAGTCTCGAGCACGGCATCATCATCCAGCGTCGGCAATGCAGATTCAGTTGCCATTCTTACGTCTCCGCACTCGGTGTCGCAGAGATTCGCGCATCAATAGTTTTCGCATCCGCGAGTTTCACATCGAAGGCTCTGGGGTCGCTGACCATTAAATCAGTAGCGATTGCATCAAACGTTTTGCTCTCACTGTTCTTTGTCTCAGAAATTTTAGTCTCGAGCTTTTTCAAGTGATCTAAAAAGAAGCGAGAATAGCTTGAGACCTGGCGATTCGGATAAGAAATTTGTTTCTCATGAAGATATTTGCGCACGTCTTTTAAACGAAAATGCGGAACGGTCGGATAAGCGTGATGGACGGCATGGTAATTAAAATCGGCGGGAGACAAAAAGAATTTTTCGATCAGTGGTGGATTGAAATCGAAGAGCCGCTCAGAGTCAGGAGCTTCGTCATGGATACTGGCGTGTTCGAGAAAAGCGCGTAGTGAAACAAAAAATGCAGCAATCGTCACCAGTGGAACAAACCACAAAACAATGTACTCCCAAAATCGCCCGGCAAGCGCAAACGAACCAAGCAAAATCAGCTGCACCACTGCCACTCGCGCGTACTCACTGATCGTACTGGGACCGGACTTGATCTTCTCGACTGGTGCGATTCGCGACTTACCGCGCAGTACAATCGGCACTAATGTTTCAGTCAGCAGAGAACCGAAAAAGCGTCCGCCGAAAAATTGAAACAGCTGAGACGAACTGCCTCTGCGGCTGTTGTTGTAGGTCACCCAATCGGGATCGTTTGTGGTGTTGAAATATTTGTGATGGTCGAGATGCCGGAAGCGTTCATGAAAATACGGCATGCCGACCGGATAAGCGTAAAACCAGGCGCCGATAAGATCGTTAAGCCAGCGTTTTTTAAAACAAAGCATATGCCAGGCATCATGCTGCAAATTAATCAGCCCGTGCTGTAACCCGGCGATCAGAAACATCGCCACCAGATACATCGGAATGCTCGGATAATTATGAGCAACTACGAAGATGCAGACGATTGCCACCCAGTGACCAGCAAAATCCAGTCCCGCCTTGACGGGCGAAAGCTTGCTGTACGATTTTAATTCTTGCGCGCCGGTCGTCACTAGTAAATCACCTGCAGGCGCTCGATTTCAAAAGACATTGGATGCAACGGCAAATATGAAATCTAAAGCAGACCTGTTGTGATTCTACCCGAAATAAGGTTTCTGATAACTTCTGCACTCTCAATGCGAAGTGGTATCACGGACTGCAAAACTATCTGGCGGCGAAGCTCGGAAGTGCCGTCCCTATATGATTCTGCGCGTAACCGACCAGGGGCAGGCGAACCAACTTTACAGCCTTCGCCCTACCTTCTGTGCTTTGCAGAATGTGATAATCTGCATGAGAGTAGTCCCCTTCGGATTCGGATCGATGTCCTCAACCACTGATTTTTTCCCAACGACGAAGACGTCAAACATAGCGAAAGTGGCAGTTCCCAACTGCCCCGCTTGCGATTCGACTCAAAGAAAGCATCTTTACGACGTTCGCGAGCACGAATACTCAAACACGACCGATGATGTTTTTCCGCTCCACGAATGCCTCGGTTGCGCCGCCTGGTACCTCGATCCGCGCCCGGCTGAATCGGCTCTCGGCATCATTTACCCACCCAATTATTACGCCTACGTTCTCGACGTTACAAAACCGGACGACATCCAAAAGAGTCGCGAGGGACTGGTTAATCGAATCGCAAAGAAGTTTCAAAAGAAACGCTTGAAGCCGCTTGAAAAGTACACCACGCTGGATTCCAACACGCGCTGGCTCGACATCGGCTGCAGCAACGGCAATGTGCTGGAATGGCTGAAAGATGTTTATGGCTTCTCCGGCGTCGGTCTCGACCTCTCTGAGCGCGCCGTCAACTTCTGCCGCGAGCGAGGTTTTCAGGCATACGTCAGCCGTTTCGAGGAATTTCAGCTGCCGCCCGGCGAAGAAAAATTCGACGTTGTCTTAAGCTCACACGTTATCGAGCACGTCGCGTCGCCAAAAGAATACATGGAAAAAGCCTACGAACTGCTCAAACCAGGCGGTCTGTGCGTGTTCATCACACCAAACATCGACACCTGGGAGGCACGCCTCTTCGGAAAACACTGGGGCGGTCTGCACGTGCCGCGACACTGGACCATGCTCGACGAGAAAAGCTCCCGCTCACTGGGCGAACGCAGCGGTTTCGAATTTCTGGAAGCAGCGTATTCCAACAATCCGACATTTTGGGTTTGGACATTTCATTCAATGCTGGAGCCAATTCTCGGACGCAACTTCGTCGATTTCTTCCTGCCATCGGATCATCGATTCGTCAACAATCGTCTGACGACGGTCGGCAGGCTCGGCTTCTTCACCTTCTGGGACATCGCCAACACGATCTTCACGGGCAAATCCGCAAACATGATGTGCATTTTTCGCAAACCCCTTAAGTAGTGCCCCCGCCGCTTTCCGAGCTTTTGGAAAAATGTCGATCACAAATTGAAAAAATCAGGTAGTCAGTCTATCTGTTGAGGCATATAGAAAAGAATAGGTCATATTTTTGGCAATAGATAGAACAAAACGCTGGCAATGATTTGATTACTCGGGCAAAACTTAGCAACGATTACTCAGACAAACTTAGCAACAATTACTAGTTCGAAACTTTGACCCCGACCTGGACCGAGACGCAGACACGATTTACTAAGACCGAAACTTTGGCGATGATTTTACTAGGACCGAAACAATGGTAGGTTTGCAAAACACGAGCGATAAGCCGCACTCTGAATCACTGCGCCATCTCAGCGGTGCTTCCGATGTTCGCGGATTGTTTGATGTCGTCAGACATTACGGCACCATCGCCGCTCTGATTTGGATTGCTTGCACACTCAACAATCCGTTGGTTTCCATCGCGGCATTTATTGTGATCGGCGCTTTGCAGCATGGAATGTCATCCTTGCAGCACGAAGCCTGGCATTACTTATGTTTCCGTTCGCACAAAGTAAACGACTTTTTCGGCGCCTGGTTTTACGCTTACCCTCTGGGCGGTTTCTTCTACTTCAATCAAGTTCGGCATCGCGGTCACCATGCCTATTTCGGCAGTGCCAAAGATCCTGATCGCGAAACTTATATCAACGTCGAACGCGACACACCACAACGATTCGTCTCATACTTCATTGGGTTACTTTTTGGTAAATTTCTCCTGGTGAAACTAGCGCAAGTTTTTAGCCCGAAAAAACAAGAACTTCCAGGCCTGGACTTGAAATCGCGCAACATGCCCAACACTAAGATTGAGCTCGTATGCGTTGCAATCGCTCAATTTATTCTGATGGCGATCTTCACACTTGCAGGAAATTTTTGGAATTACTGGTTGTTCTGGTTTCTGCCGCTTGTTACCGTCGCACCATTTCTTGAAGTCTATCGACAGTTTATCGAGCACGCCAATCCTTACAGCGACGACATTCCAAGCAATGATCGTTTGTTCGATTTCGATGCCAATATTTGGGAACGCTTTTTCATCGCACCAATTCATTTTCATCTGCATGCACTTCATCACTCGTTTCCAAAAATTCCGCACTATCGTTTGAAACAAGCTAAAAAAGAAGCGCTGGCGAAAGGACTAAACTACACACGCACTGAGCGAAAAGGCTACATCGCCTGCTTAGTCGAACACATGCGCGGATTGGAGAAAAAATTGCTGGAGGAACAGGCTCCAACAATTTCGGGCTAAGATCCCATGAGCAAAGACAATCTTTTAGAAAGCCGCGATGGAAATTTCGGATCTTATAAACTAGTATCCTGCTTCGTGGTGCTGGCTCTCTGTATCGCTTTCATCCAAATCGTCGCCTGGCGAGATTACGTTGGATGGGACGCTGTTCAATATTTAGAAATCGCCGATCAGATTCTAGCTGGCAACTGGAACGAACTCTTTCGCTCGTACTGGAGTCCACTTTTTCCATTGCTTTTAGCACTGGTTAAAGCATTTGCCGGCAAAGGTTTCGATGAGTTGGTCATCCTCAATTGGGTAACCTATTTCAGTTACGTTTTCACAACGATTGCATTTGTTTTCTTTGCCCGCAATTTGTTTGACGTGCAAAAACAGTTGCTCAAAAATGAACCAAAAGAGTTTCTTTCATTGTCGCCGACGCAGCTTACTATCGGCGTTTACATCTCATTTCTTTACTCCACATTGGCAGCCACGGAGCTATCCTGGAAGACACCAGACATCTTGGGTTCTGGAATTTGTTTACTCACTCTGGCGCAATGCTTAGCATTGCTAGCTGGTCGCTCAACATTACCGACCTGTGTCTCTACCGGCTTTTTCATGGCGCTTTGCTGTTGGGCAAAAAATTTGCACATCGGTTTCGTACTAATTCTTTCAGCAATGCTTGTGATAGAACGGAAAAGAAACAATCTGTCGTGGCAAAAACTCGGAATTCTTCTGGGCACTTTCGCAATCTGCTTAGGTGCACTGATAGTGCCACTCTCAGCCCAAACAGGAAGATTCACATACAGCGACGTCACGCACATTGGCAGATCGTGGTGCCAAAGTTTCGGTTACGTCGAGATTGTCCATGCTCGATCAGAGACGTTTAAACATCCGACCAGAATTCTCGTCGATCAGCCCCGGTTCTACGAATTCGCGACACCATTTGATGTCACCTATCCTCCGTTTTACGCACCACAATATTGGTACGACGGTGTTGAGTATCAATACCAATTCGTTCCGAAGACTTATTTTCCAGTTTTGTTTTCAAAATTACAAAAGATATTCTGGGTGCTTTTCGGAGTGATGATGTTCGTAACCGCAGCCTGTGCAATCACTGCCAGAGGCAGCCCTTTCTCTGGCGAGCGCTTACTAAAATATTCCACCGCTTGGGTGCCGGCGTTTGCAGCAATCTCAGCATGTATCATTTTGGCCGATTACCAGGGGCGATACTTCACCAGTCCACTGATTGCGTTATTGTGCTTTTACCTGGCATGCCTGCGCGTGCCGGATACCATGAGCGCTCGCAGGGGCTTAAATGCGAGTTTCGCAATTCTGATGATCTGGTTATCCGGAAGTTTATTCGCAAAGACATTTATCCACTTTTACTTTGCCTGCCCAAGCTTCGCACACGCATTTATGGACATGGCTAAAACAAAAGGTCCGCCGTCACCGCCGGAATCGCCGCACCTGACAATGATTGGAGGCTTGCGGAACGCGGGCCTGAAACCTGGAGATCGAGTGGCACGGATCGTGCGTCTCGGTGCAGGAGACGCAGAAATTTATTGGGCAAAAGCAGCAGGCTTGAAAATTGTAAGCGAGTCAATCGATGTCGAGGGTTTCTGGAAATGCGATGCTGCGAAACGTCAACTCGCTTATGAGAAGCTGAAAGAGCTGGGAGTGAAGGCGATAGTGCAAGACTGGGCATCAGGTTTTCCAGATTATCCGGTTCCGTCAGACCCGGGCTGGACGATTTTACCCGGCACCAAAAGTTACATTTACATGCTTGATTGAGTGAGCTTGATATATGCTGGATTACACAAACCTTCTCGATCACTTAGTCGCACGCGATAAATGTTGCTACTATGTGAGCACCAGGCGGTCGGTCGGCGATGACATTACTAGAGGAATCACATGAGTCTTAAGGAGGAAGAATCGCACACCAGCGATTCTACTTTCTACGAGCATCAAGATAAGTATTCGTTTGTGCAACGAATCATCGGACAGGCACGCCAGGAAATGTTCGACCACTTCATGGAAGTCGCCAGGCCGACTGCCGACACAGCCGTCCTCGACGTCGGCGTGACGTCATATCGACGCCACGATACGAATTCGTTTGAAAAGATGTATCCATATCCCGCACAGATTACGGCTCTCGGAACTGACGATGCGTCCTTCCTGGAGCAGGATTTCCCTGGATTGAAGTTCGTCAAAGCAAATGGATTGAACATGCCGTTTGCCGACAAACAATTCGATTTAGCAACTAGTTGGGCGACTGTTGAGCACGTCGGCAGTTATGATAATCAACGCAAATTCGTGAAAGAAATCATGCGCGTCAGTCGCAGATGTTTAATCACAACACCGAATCGCTGGTATCCAATCGAGTTCCACACAGTCCTGCCATTGCTGCATTGGCTGCCGCCCGCGCAATTTCGAAATATTCTGCGCCTGCTCAAAATGGAATCGCTGGCGTCAGAAGAGAATTTGAATTTGCTCGGCGAAAAAGAATTCATGGATCTCCTGCCACCCGGCGTTAAGTGCACAACCTTGCATCACCGCTTGTTCGGCTCGATATCAAATTTGTTGTTCTATCTCGAAGACTACAATTGAACCATGACAAATCAATGGTCGACTCGTTTGAAAGGCATTCTGGAAACGCCACCGCATTCGGTGACCATAATTTCAAGTTTTTGCTACACCAAGACATCAAGCCCTTTACGGTTGACCAGATCCAATAACTTCATTGCGACGTTACTAGGCTTCTTTGCACCTGTTTCCCACTTTTGCAGTGAGGACGGAGTTATGTTCATAAAGTTCGCAAAGACCGCCTGACTAACTTGGCACCGACTTCGTATCGCTTTTATCTCTTTGGACGAAAAAGTTGGAACCTCGGGTAAGCATAATGCATCGAACTCGCGCATTGTTGTTTGACTAATCGCTCCAATGGAATGAAGACCCATAGCGGTTTCGTGAACTGATTGGAGAATGCTGCCTTCTTTGGGCGACGTTTTCTTTGAACCAGTTTTCGTGGTGGTTCTTCCTGACGACTTAGAAGCAGAGGCAGCAGTTTGTGAAGAAGTGGCCAACTTGCTCGCATATTTTTTTTGTGAATTAGCTACACTCTCTTCGATTTTTTTAATTGCCATCGTATGGAATCTCCTTTAACTCCTTCTGCTTTAACGCTTCCTCTAGTTGTTTGTCGGTTAACTCCAACAACGCTTTGCTCAATTTTTTGAGCGCATCAAGCTCCTTTCCCGCGATGTTTGCTTTTTCATTTTTGGCGAAGATGTGTATGCAGAAAACTTTGGCAGTCGAGCTTTTGTAAACCAGGATGGTTCTCAATCCCCCGCTCTTTCCCTTGCCTCCAATAGCCACCCGCTTTTTGAAAAGATTGCTTCCAAGCGCGTTTCCCGTTAGTCCGGATGCAACTTCACGAATTGCCTTAATTAAGTCGTCATCAACTAAGCCCTGAACCGCGGCGTTCCTATAGAAGCTTTTGGTTTGTAGTACACGCATATGCCAACTATAGCACTAAGTGCTACGTTTAACAACGGAGTAAGTTCAGTTTCTCTACGGCCGCTGCGCGACTACCTGCATGTTCGAAGTGCGAGAGCCTAGCTTCGCTCGGACAAGATCGAATCCAGTGAAGATGCACAGAAGAGGCACGTTCTGGAACGGGTTGAGCCAATTAGCAAGTAGTTTTGATTTCAGCTTATCTTTTGCAAAGTGATGCAGCGAATAAATCCAAAACGTGTGAGCAGGTAGATACTTGATGGACTTTACGGTCAGCCCATTTGCCTGGACCATGTTACTGAGATTGTCCTGGTTGAACAGATTCCAGTGGCGCGGGAAGTGATAGCCGCCCCAATAGCGGCGGCGAAAAAGACTAACGTCCAGGCTGCGTGTATTTGGTGTTTCAATCACGAGGATGCCACCACTTTTTAGCAGACGGCTGAGCACTGCCACCATTTTGGCCGGGTCTTCCACGTGCTCGATAACCTGCAAAAGAACAATCAAGTCAAATTGCCCGACCGGCAAATCCGGCTCGACGTCTTCAATTCGGCCGCATAAACCATTAAATCCTTGAGACTTCAAATGATCGATGCATTCGGTGCTCATCTCGACGCCGTACAATTTTTCCTTCGCAACACCGAGTTGCGATAGCATTTCCAGATAGCGGCCATTTCCGCAACCGACATCGAGAAACTGAAGAGCGTCTTTGCCAGCCAGTTTCAACCAGCTTTTTACTTTAGCTCGGTCCAGTTTATCTTTAGCGAATCGCGCGACTGGGCTGATCACGTCATCATAGTTATACGAATAATAATTCGGCGGATAGATCACACCAAGTTCTGCGCTACTCGGTCGCGGATTGAGATAGACGTTTTCGCAGTCGACGCATTCGACCATTTGAAATTCAACTTCACTGGTACTGTATTCGAAATCTTGTCCGCTGGCGTATGGCTTTGATTGCGTCGAATGGCAGACGCCGCAAGACACCGTCTCCATCTGCATCTTGCTACCCGAAATCAATTAGTCTCCTTCAAAGGCAATTTACGCATCACATCAAGAACGAAAGCAACGTAACTTTTTCTATAAGTGATCTGCGGATTGTCCTGCAACACCTCACGAATTTGCGGGCGGTTGTAGTACGGGACTCCAGGCCACAAGTGATGTTCGGCGTGATAGTTCATATTATGAGGTGAGAAGATTATCGATTCGACTGGCGACGATACAAAACTAATCAAGCGCTGATCGTCGGCATCGCCGTCGGGGAGCGTCAGAACAGCGTGATCGCAAAACGCCCTGATCTCATCGCAAAGAAAAACGCAAAAATAAATCGGCATCATCCAAAAAACAGGATATGTCCACCACGGTAATCCGATCAAAAGAATGAATGAAAGAATCACTGCCTGACAGACAAAAACCGGAATTCGCTTTAAGAAAAACGCCCCAAGTAAGTGCATTGTGCTGACATCACGCGGACCTTGCGATGCCGTACTCGGAGGAATCTGCGCCGTCCACGAATCAGCAACTTCGGTGCTTTCAGAACGCTGCACTTCACCAACATACGCACCGCTGAAATCTGGGCTGCCAGCTGAGTTTACCGGAATACCTTCGGCAACCAAAACCTTTGGTGACGGACGAAGCAGCACTCCCAGTGGTGTCACTTTTAAAACCGTTCTGCCGAACGTTGCTAACCCGGTGAGAAAAAGAAAAAACTTCAACGGCGTGTTCTTGGGGGACAGCGTGTGGATGTACCGGTCAGGGTCTGCGTCGGTTCCAAGTGTCTTGTGATGCTCCAGATGGTTTCGTTTACCATCCTCAAAACCCATAAACATAGGTCCGTAAATCAGCCAGCGGCAGATCAAATCGTTTATCTTCCGATTGCTGTTCAAACAGCTGTGTAAGCCGTCGTGTCCGAGGATAAAGAGCGCGTACTGACTGAATCCAACGACTACAAAAACCGGCGCCGCGACTGCAAGACTAAAAAATTTCGACAAGCATATTAGCGCCAAACCGATCGCCAACCACGCCACCGTCAGATCGCGAAACACGCGTACGGGCTGAGGTTTCATCCATTCACGCAATTGTTTTGCATCAATCGATTTTCTGATTTTTTGTTCAATCGCCGCGATAGACATAGCTTCCGATGCAACAAGCTGTCAAAAGTAGTAATCAATATATAGGATAGAATCCTCTATTTGCATACCAATTATGCCCGATATGAGTGGACTTGGAACCTTGCTGTTAAGCCGGGGAACTTTGCATCTACCCCAGCGTCGTTTGTGCCCATGCGAACAGCGAATGAAGCCGGCTTGTGTCCGATGAAACCTGTTGCACCCGATTTATACTCTCAAGCCTGGAGACCACTAATAATGATCAAGAAGATGTTTACTCTCAGTCTCGTCGCGACGATGTTAGCTGGGATGTCTATGGTGGCGGTGCAGCAGCCCTCCGAGGCTCGCGGCAATGGCAACGGGTGCCAACAGCAAGGTTTTGGCGGCAACCAGTTTGGTGGCAATCAATTTAGCAATCGCGGCAATCAGTTCAGCAATCGCGGCAACTCGTTCAATAACGGCCGATTCAATACTTCCGCGAATCGCTTCGCTCTCAACAGCCCTTACAACAACGGCTTCTCCAGTGGCGTCTATAACAACGGCAACGGCGTCGGCTTCGGCAACGGTCGCAATCCTCAGAAGCAGGCTATAAAGCAGCAACGCAAAATTCAAAAGCAACTGCAGCGCCAACAAATGGCCGCAGCCGGTATTCCTTTCGGCAACAACTTCTCCAACAACGGTTTGATTTCCCCAGTCGGACTTGGAGGCAACGGCGCTTGCAATCCAGCGGCGACCTCGCAGGCTTACAGCCAGGGCTATCAAGCCGGAGTCAATTCCGCCTACAACGGCGGCGGTAATGGGCTCCTAAACAATGGACTCGGAGTCAATGGTCTGAACGGTTTAAATGGTATGAACGGCTTAGGCGGTCTAGGCGGTTTGAACGGAGTGACGGGATTTCTCAATCAAGGCAATGGAAGCGGTGTTTCCGGCATGCTTGGTCGAGTAATGAACGGCTTCTAGACTGCCCATCAGCTCTTGCAAGATTTTCTCACACTGAAATTCTGCAGCTTGAAATGGCTTCCGTTTAAAACGGAGGCCATTTTCTTTTGTCCGCAGTTCTACTTGGTGGTCGGTCCCTGCACCCACAGCGGTCTTGGTTCAAACGAACGCGTGATCGACATCGCGCTGATGAACAATGAACTGAAGCATGTCATCGTTCCGACCATGATAAGAGTCGCGGCAAAGGGCATCCACGCCGGGTTTCCACCGAACAAAACTTCGTGCCTGAGCCACGCGGCAAAAATCACTCCGACGATCACGATACCGCTCAACGTCATCACTGAGCCAAGAATCAATCCCATCTCCAGCGTGAATAAACGATAGAAGCTCAAAAGGAACGTGTTTTCTTTCTCGAATCGACGGCCGAACGAATAAGTTTTTGCATGCAACCAGAGACTCAAAACTTCAACACCGATCACACTAAATATGGTGCCAACAATCGCCAACTCTTCTTCCACGCGGATGTCGCCGAAGTGCCAGAGGTTCATAAGCGTCATCGCATGTACAGCCATGCCGACCACCAACATTGAAACGCCAGGCAAAAGAAAGACGTGGTTGGGCGAATACAAAAGCATGAATCGCAAGCTGCGCCAGCCATCTTTCAGCGTGTGCAGTTTCGACTCACCGAGCCGCGGCGCAAGTACGATCGGAATTTCGGCAACTGAAATATTTGTGAGCCGCGCGTTGATCGCCAGTTCGAGGTTGAACTCCATACCCGGGCTGACGGGCCTAATCAACGCATATGTCTCGCGGCTAAATGCGCGGTAGCCGCAATAAACATCCGTATATTCCGTATGAAAAAACATATTGAGAATCGCGGTGAGCAGCGGGTTGCCGAAGACGCGATGTAGAAACTTGATGTGCGCGTGCCCGCCGCCCAAGTATCGACTTCCGGTAACGAATTCTTTTTTTTCGTCGATTAACTGTTTAAGAAATTCAGGAATCAGATCGAAATCATAAGTGTCGTCTGCGTCGACCATGATGAAATATTTGCCGCGTGCTTCCGCGAAGCCCTTGAGATAAGCGTTTCCGTATCCGCGCAAAGGCTGATGGCAAACGCGCACACCCATGCTCTCGGCAATTTCGACTGACCGGTCCGTCGAACCATTATCAGACACTACAATCTCGCCATCGATATTTTCGCGTTCAAAAACTCGTTTAATCTTCTCGATGCAAATTCCGAGCCCCGCCTCCTCGTTGAGGCAGGGCATAACGACTGAGACCAAAGGAGTATGATTGGTTGTGTCAGTATGTTCGCTTTCGGCCACTTTATTACCTGGCATGCTTGATAATATCGTTATAATAAAAACAGTTTACTAGTCAGTTGAAGCATCATTAGGATGGGACGCCGTGGCCCGCAATTCTCTCACAGAAGCGATGCATTTTCTCCATTCGTACTTTTCTGCGGATCCATCGTACCTCATCTTTTTTGTGACAGCGGTCTGCAACGCACGTTGTAAGCACTGCTTCTACTGGGAAGAGATCGCATCAGCTAACTCGAAGAAAGAACTCAAGCTCGAAGAAATTGAGAAAATTTCCAAGAGCATGAATTTGATTTATCTGTCGATTGGCGGCGGCGAACCATTCCTGCGCAAGGATTTGCCGCAGGTAGTCGAGAAGTTTTACGAGAACTCCGGATTGCTTTACTGCAATATCGTCACCAACGGTTTTTATACCGACTTCATTTTGAAGGCGTATGAATACATCCGGAAGCAGTGCCCAAGACTGAAACTAAAAATTCAAATTTCATTCGATGACTTCCAGGAAGAACACGATGCTTATCGCAAGGTGCCCGGAATCTTCGACAAGGCTGTCAGCACGCTAAAAGCGCTCTCCGCGATTCGCGCAAAGGACCCGCTGTTTAACCTCGACCTGGCTACTTGCATGACCAAGTCGAACAAACACAAGGTCGTCGAATTGCTCGAGTACATGCGCAAAGAAGCAGACTTTGACTACTATCAGTTTTTATATCCGCGCGGCAATGCGGATCACATGGAAGAAAAAGACGTGACCGCCGATGAGTGGTGGGAAGCTTTGAAAACCGTTCACGAACGGGATATCAGATCAAATCACAACCCTGTTCTTTCCGCCATCAATAAGATCGCGAAGGGCGGAATTTATCGGTATTTAAAGTCCGACGAACATCCGTGGGATTGTCTTGCTGGTCGCAAATTCATCAATATTACTGAACGCGGCATTTTGCAACCATGCGAAGTGTTGGGACAGATGCAGCCGGAATACGACTCGGATCTTGGCACGCTGGCTGATTTCGACTTCGATGTTAGAAAAGCGATGAAGACCGAGAAAGCTAAAAAAGTTGCTGATTACATTATTGAATCTAAGTGCAGATGTTCGTTCGAATGCGCATCGAATTGCAACGTCGTGTTTGCGAAGAAAGAAGCAGCCCGCGTTCTAGGAGCCATGATCACTGGTGGATAGACCACGCAACATCTCCGTTGTTGTGATCGCTAGAAACGAAGAGAAGTGCATTTTAAAGTGCTTGGAATCATTGGCTGCTCAGGATTACCCGCGCGAATTCTTTGAAGTGGTGCTTGTAGACAACGCCTCGACCGATTCAACGTCGACAATCGCGCACGAATTTATCCGCACGTTTCCGAATCTTCGAGTCGTCGAGAATCCGATTCGCGGGGTGGCGGCCACTCGAAACGCAGGTATCAGAGCGGCTAAACATGACATCGTTGCCTTTATCGACGCCGATTGCGAGGCCACCGTTTCGTGGTTGAGCACGCTCGAAAGAGTGTTCAGAGAAGAGACGGCCAATGACTCGAAGGTGGCGGCCATAGGCGGCCCCAACGTCATGCCTGATGACACCACGCACTTCCGTAGAGTGGTGGCAGTCGCGGTGACAAACTATTACGGCAACCACGGATCAGTGCAAGCCAAAGTTCCTGGACAGCGCATAGAAGTCGATCATCTGCCGACCTTGAACGTGATGTACGACAAGAATAAAGTTTTAGAAGTAGGCTTGTTCGATGAGAAACAAGGAAATATATCCGAAGACGTCGACATGAGCCACCGACTTCGCAGCAAAGGTTACAGACTCTTATGCGAGCCCAGCGCCGTGATTTCGCACCGCTGGCGCGAAGATATCTGGAGCTGGATGCGAAACATCGAAGTCTATGGCAAAGGCCGAACATGGCTGATGAAAAAAGATCGCACGCATATTAAGCCGCAATTTGCCGCGCCATTGCTCCTTCTTTTAGCGTGCTTAATGGCACTGGTCGTGCCGATGTTGTGCGTACTGGAATTACCAGAGTGGTTCTGCGTTCTGCTTTTGGCACCACTTAGCACCTATGTTGTACTAACACTGCTAATGAGCATTTACGCTTGCGTATCGAATGGAAAACCGCAGTACATTCCAGAGGTTTTCATCGTCTACACCGTCACGCACTTATCGTACGGCGTCGGACAAATCCACGGATTCCTCGCCAAACGCGGGTCTGACACTTCGCATCGCTAACAAAGTCATGGTGCCTCGGTATCGCGAGTGATGCTCAGCTCATACAAGCTGATCTGACAATCCGGATAAAAAACATTCCATGGCAACTCATTTTTTGTTTCACTGATGGTTACTGATTTGACGCCGCTCAGGCTTGATTTGCCAGGGTTTGCCGCGTAAAGTTTTTCAAACTCCGCGGGTGACACCACATATGGGGACATCACAAAACCTGACTTCAAAATCTGGCTCGGAGCGATGAAATGTTTCTTTGAGCCATCAGACAAAACCACATCGATTGCTGGGGGAAATATTCTATAGAACAGCTTCTGAACAGCACCTAAAGCGGTTTGCTTCGTTTCTATTTCCGCGAAAATAATTTTCTCCGACGGTTCGAGCACAACAGGTTCGCCAAGCTTAAATGCAGTCGTTCGAATTTTGTTGAGCACCGCGTTTGATGCCCTCAATCGTTTCTTTAAAACCAAACCACCCGGGTGCGTGGAGACTGGCTCATACTGCGACAGAAGAGACGGCCACGAGGGACCATCATAAAGTGATGGATAGTAGCCGTAGCAATCTTTCAAGCTTTGAATGACAATTGTAGGCGCTGCTTTTTCTGAAGCAAGATGTTCCTTGTTTATTTTCGTAAGTGGCTGAGTGTAGGCCAAATAGCTCTGGAACACAGGGCGCGGGCGGTAGTCGAATTCGTGAGCGATCGCAACATTCGACATTACCGGATAGATATCGACCGCTCCCTCGAGCGCCGGCAATTCATTTTCGTCTTTGATTTTTTGCATTCGTTTCTTGAAGTTTTCTTCAAAGGTTTTGCTGCCTCCCAAATAAGCGAGACACGGACCGGTTCTGACGCCCACCTGAAAAAAGTTAAAACCGACCAATAGTGGATAACGCGCGAGCAGCGGAAGTTCTAACGGCAAACTTATAGGCAAGAGAACGAGCAGCATGATGGCAACGGCGGTGCCAGCAACCGATCGAAAAACTTTATTGGTTTCGTACTTAAAGAAGATTGGCAGCAACGCCAAGGCAGCGAAGCCATAGACGGACGATGCAATTACTTCGTGATCGATCGTCTGCCGAACATACGCCGCTTTAAAGGTCAAAAAAAAAGCCCGCTTTCTGCTAGAAGTGCTGGAAACATTCCTTTGCCAAGCCGCTGGTAGGCTAGCTTCCCGAAGAGGGCGAATAAAACCGCGGCTGACGCAATCGATGCGAGTATCGCAAGCAACCAGTTGGGAGTGTCAAATGCAGTCATCGCTTCGCTGTGACCGGATGCCACCGGCAGCGATGTAAGAATGTAGTTTAAAAAAGTCTCGATAGGTTGCCCGGAAAGCAGCCAACTGAGACCCAGAGCGCAAACAAACGTGATCGTGAGAACGGGGCGCGAACGTTTGATCAGCATTTCGTCCAGAGCGATGAATGCGATTGTCCAAACGCCTCCGACGAAGAATGTGAATTTAACGATTGCGGTGATCGCGAGAAGGCAAGTCAGAATCAGCGATTCAACAGATGGTGGTTTTTTCCTGTCGTCGATCAAGAAGTGCTGATTGACCAAAAGAATTGGCACCGCCAGAAAAAACACATCGGCAAAAAATCCGTAAAGCCCAAGCAGTCCCAAGATCCACATAGTCGTTCGAAACGGCGAATCGATTAGACGCTTACCCTGCATCACTAAGACAACAGTGGTTAGGCTGCACATGATCGCCTGAAGCACCACTTTCACGGTGAAGGTCGCAGGAAAAAATGCCTGCCCGAACATGAAACCGAGCGGACCGAAAGTGAAAATATAGTCTTTCCCGCAAAGGTCATGGCGCGAGGCGAATAAATTCAGCGCCAGTTCCCAGGAATCGTCTTCGGCAACAGGATTGACACGAGGATCAAACGGCAGAGTCCGCAGCAGCGCAAAGACGACAATCAGCGCGCCCGTCGCAATCCACAGCCCTCGACGGCTCTTGCTGCCTGGAGTCGAGGTCGGTTCGATGGAATCGGGTTCTGACGAGGCGGTCGTGTCCACTAAAATCACCAGTGTCTTCTGGTTTTATAACATAGCCACAAAACCACCAATATTTATCAGCGTGTCGACAATTAACGTAATGGTTCTATACGGTTATCGGGTCCAGATATTAGAGTGGGTATATAGACTCTGTGATTTGCACTCGGGACGCCCCAGCAACCAGCCACGGCGAACTTACTACCTCAATGACCTCATCGGTTCATACAGCAACTTCTGACGACATACCTGCTCTTAATCCGGAGCTCGCTCCAGCAACGGCGGACTTACCAGAAAAAATGACTTCGACGGTCCATACAGCAACTTCAGAAGACACGCCCGCACTCAACCCAGAGCGAGCCGCCCTGTTTTGCTTCCCATGGATGGCAAGCCGAAATTTTGACCTTTTCTGGTATTTCTCTCCGATTCTCGTGGCAATCGTCGCGTCGATTTTGATTCAAACTGTGCCAAATTTCGCCACTGGTTTGCTCTTCTTGTTTATCGTAAATGCCTTCGGCGTCGGACCTGCGCACCAGGGACCAACCTGGTTTTTCTATTTCGACAAACGCAATCGCGAGCACTGGTCAGGCGATCAAAAACGATTGTTTCTGTATTACATTGCGCCGATTCTGGTGTTCGTGGGTTCGGTCCTTCTACAAGTTTTTCAGCCCGGCATAGGCGTGTTGGTCACGACCCTGTGGGGCATCCAGCACCTGGTCCAACAAAATTTCGGCATGACCATGCTGTATCACAACAAAAACAACAACGAAGCAGTCCCCGATCGAAAGCTACTCCATCGCAGTCTCTGGACCCCTTCGATTTTGTTTACCTCGATCTTCTTCATCCAGATTTTCGGCAACGGCGCCCCGATGCAACCGTGGGCTGTCGGTACTCTGTCAGTAGTAGGCGCCGTGGCGCTCTACTATGTCGGCAGTTATCTCCTCAACATCAAAAAACAAGTCGCTGCCGGTGCGCGAATCAACGCACCTGCTCTCACGTTCTGGCTGGTATCAGTTATCTACTTCGTCCCATATATTTTCCCGGGGCAAAAGCTCGAAACCGTAGCTCTGATCCCCGGAACCATGCACTGGTTTCAATACATCGGACTCAACATAATTTTGATCAATCATAAATACGCCGGCGCTGAGCGAAAAAGTGATATCCCCTGTGGTGCCACCGTCCTCATGGCTGCGCTCTGCATCGGCTCCGCCGTCTTCTTCCTCTGCAATCGCGGCGTGCAATTAAGCTTCCCAACCCACAGCCTCAACTGGAGCATCCTGCTCGGCGTCTACTTCGGACTCGCCAATGTTCACTACTTCCAGGACGCCTTCTTCTGGAGATTCCGCGAACAATTCCAACGCGACAGCATCATGCCTTTCCTCATGCAGGCTCGCAGACCAGGCGCATAATCAAGTTCTGATGTTAAGACAAAACGATGTGACCGGCAGTCTTGACGCTTGCAGGCAGTCTTTCTCTTGCCCTTGGTTCTCAGAAATTTGCTTGGATGAACTTCTGCCGACGTGTTTTCGGTGTCTCAGAATATCCGCCGCAGCCACTTCTTCTTGTCAGGCGGGTATATTACGGGTCTATAGAATCTCTTCAGCAGAGCCTATTTTTGAAATTACTAAGCATCCTCATGCCCGTCTATAACGAACGGCTAACCCTCGAAGCAATCGTGCGCAGAGTGTTGGCGATTGACGTTCCGCTAGAAATCGAATTGGTCGTGGTTGATGATGGCTCCACCGATGGTTCACGCGACATTCTCACTGCACTGGCCGCTGAAGACCCGCGCATCAAGCTTTTCTTCCAGCAGAAAAACATGGGCAAGGGAGCGGCGATTCACACCGCACTCGAAAAGCTGACCGGCGACATTGCCATCATCCAGGACGCAGACCTCGAGTACGATCCCGAAGATATACCTCGGCTGGTGAAGCCGATCATTGAAGGCAAAGCCGACGCCGTATTTGGTACCAGATTTTCCGGAAGCGAATGCGTCCGTGTTTTGCATTACTGGCACAGCATGGGCAACAAGATGCTCACCTGGCTGACGAATATCATCTGCGATCTCGATTTCACTGATATGGAAACCTGCTACAAAGCCGTCAGAACAGACATTCTGCGACAGACTAGATTGAGCTGCCGAGACTTTGGACTGGAGCCGGAACTGGCGATTCGCCTTGCTCAATGGGGCGTCAGAATTTATGAGGTGCCGATTAGTTATCAGGGCAGAACTTACCAGGAAGGCAAAAAAATAACCTGGAGAGACGGTGTCAAAGCCCTCATGACCATCTTCCGCATCGGTGTTTCCGACAAGGTGTTCACCACCCATGATGGCTATTATTTATTGCATATACGTGAACAACTGGGCGCGTTCAACAAATGGCAATATGAGCAAATCGCTGGTCACATCGGGCAATCCGTGCTCGAATACGGTTGCGGAATTGGAACGCTCACAGCCTACATGCTCGGCCGTGAACGTTTGATCTGCACCGACATCGACCCTTTCTACATCGAGATCGTCAACCGCAGATTCCGCCACGTCAAAGGGTTTGGCGTTCTCAAAATGGACTTGGCCACTGCCGATGATTACGCCAAAATTGGTGACATGAAGTTCGACACCGTGCTCTGCATGAATATCCTCGAACACCTGGACAACGATCAAGAGATACTCGATAAAATCTTTCTCGCGCTCGATCCACAGGGCAAAGCCATTATCAACGTTCCGAACGATCCAGCACTCTTTTGCGGTCTAGACAAATCGGTCGGGCACCACCGACGGTATCTGCAAGCTGACATCGAAGAAAAAATGCGCAAGGCTGGTTTTGAAATCGCAGAATCTCGCCAATTCAATCGATTCGCCACTCTCGGTTGGTTTGTCAGCGGTAAAATTTTCGGAGGCAAACAAATTGAGCCCGGACAAATGCGTTTGTACAACACCCTTCTGCCGTTCGCCAAAATGATTGAAAAACTTCCGCTCTGGCCGAGTCTTTCCCTGATCGTCGTCGGTCAAAAGCCTGCCGGACCAGCGGTCGAACGAACCGAACAGCCCGTCGAAATGTCTTCAAAGCCATCGCCATGAGCAAAGAAAAACTTCTCGAAGGCATCAGAGAATTAACTCCACTGCTGTTTGCAATAACCGCAGTATGTTGGTTGAGCTTTTTTCTGGTGCAGCCCTTCGACGGCAACAAAAGCGACTTTCCACAGTATTACACTCCGGCACGCCTGATCATGACCGGACACGGCGCCGACATTTACGATGTCAAAAAAGTATCAGAGTTCGAACGCGAATGCTTTCCATCGATGGGCGAACGAGTTCTTCCAATCTACTTGCCGCCGCCTTCGCAAGCTTGGTTTCTGCCACTCGGACTGCTGCCGCCTAACATCGCGTCGATCGTCTGGCGAGTCGTACAAGCGACCGCAATGATCGCCTCTTTGTTGCTTCTCAAAAGCTCGTTTCAACTCAGTCGCAAATCATTTCTGTGGCTAATCGCGGTGCTATGCGCCTCCGGCCCGGCATTCGCCGCGTTTCAAATAGAACAAGTTTCGGTCCTGTTATTGTGCGCACTCTCAACGGCGATTTGGGGCTTCAAAAAAGATAAGCCCTGGGTGACCGCCGTCGCACTCGCTTTCTTGATGTTAAAACCACAGGAAGGCATCCCATTGCTCGTGTATCTTGCCGGTGCGCGAAAGTACAAACAGCTCGCGATGACAATCGCCATCCTCTTTATCATTTCAATTCTCGCGTGCGTTCTTATCGGTTACCAGAGCGTCATCAACTACGTCACGTTCGCGTACTCGTCCGTTGAAAACAGTGGATTTAATCAATCGGAACTCGGTCCCACAGTGCGCGGGCAACTGCTAAGACTTTTCCCTGACAGCAAATCGCCAATCGCCATCGTCAGCATTATGGTATTTCTCGCAACATCCGTATTCATCTATCTTAGCGGTCGTCGCTTCGCTTCGAACAAGGCATGGTTAGAGGCTGGACTATTGATCGCCGTGCCACTAGGACTGGTGACTTGTTTCCATTTGCATTCTTATGATCTGACCCTACTAGCACCAACAGTGGTGGTACTGATGGCGGGTCCATTAGAGGCAGCAATCCCACCGGTCGCACTCCTCGCAAGCTTCTTGTTGCTGGGATCGCTAATGATTCCCTTCTACATATTCATCCATCACAATTTTTTGCTCACAGATCATTGGATTCTCAATCCACATTTCTTCGTTGTCCTGGCTTTCTCAATAGGCACCGCGTTCCTGGCATATCGCTACCCGGACAGACTTTCGAACCAGCCTTAGGCAAAACCTCTGCAGTAGTTATAAGGTTACTGGCTGTCTGACCTATTTTTGACTGCCTCGTCACTCGCGCCGTCTTTGGTCGGAATGATGTAGATCAGAGCTTTGGTGCCAGGCACCTTGACCCATGTGGGATCAGGCTGCGGCAACTCTACATCGACTGCCCACGTTTGAATAATCGCTTTGACTCTATGCGCGCGGAGCGTTTCTATTAGCTCTTCTCGGCGAGCTGGTTCCATTTTCCAAAATTCGGCGATGTCAAAAATATCGGCGATGATTTTCAATCGCGCCAGTCGCGCCCAGTAGTATCGGCGAAAACCAATTTGCGCAATTCTGTCGCCTGGCGCAAGACCAAGTTCGCGCGCCTTGAGTGCGACAATCGTGTCATAAGCAACCGGCATCACCGAACTCATGTGGTTATGCATGCCCAGCATGGCGAGAGTGTACGTCATCATTGCAGCAGCAATAGAGCCTAACAACACGCGCTTGCCACGCGCGAAGCGCCTTTCGATGGGCTTCACGTCGGCAGATGGAAAGCGAAGAGATATCAAAATAGACGAATAGAGCAAAACGATCCAGCCGATGAAATACCGTTCCATCATGTGACCATTCATGTTTACGGTGATGGCATATGCGGCGATTGCCACCAGTGCCGGTGCCGCAACAGTGAATGACTCGGCGATACCTGCCAGGCTAAAACAAGAACGCCTCATTAGAACGGACGCCAGGAGCCAGCCTCCAATTAAAAATCCAAAAACTTCAAGAAGCAAAAATGGCACGTTCGCGACAAAATACTTCGCCGCGCGTTGAATTGGCTCTTTGTTCGGCGCACCTTCAGTCCAGTAGGCAGGGTTATACCAGGGCGGATACGTGCCGGAAATTGGCGACGCGAACTCGAAGACTTCAGGGTTTTCAAATATTTTTCGAGTCGTGTGTTTCAGTTCAGGAAACTGAAAATGAACTTGCTGATCGTTCTGACCACTGGAATAAAGCGCAAGCGTTCTCGATGAATCACTGATAGTCAGATAACCGAACGTAGTCGATATCAAGACAATCCATGGGACGGCTAGAGCCGCCAGAGCACCACATGCGATGGCAAGCTTTTTCGAAACCGCTTTATCCTTTCGCGCTTCCCAAAATGCGCACGCAAAGTAAATTAGACTGATCGGAAGCATAATCGCTTTGGCTAGATACCCTAAACCAAGCATGATGCCCATACACAGGAAATTTCTAAACGAACGATCGCCGAATCTGATTTTTAAAAATGCGGTGCTGGCGAGCAAAACAAAAGCAGCAACCAGAACATCCGGCGTGTCTTTGTCGCATCCGCCGTAGCACAATGCGGAAAAACACAGAATCGAATACATGTAGATCCAATAAAGCGGCTCAGACACAGCGCCATAAACCGGCGCCGGAAGCGGCTTTGCGTTCAGTCCACGCCACAGTACTTTTGCGTAGTAAACAAACGATCCATAAAGCACCATCATCAACGCAAAATTAGTGCAACGCACCGCAAGCATTTCATCAGCAATGCCCGGCTTAAAAACGGCAATTACTCCGCCCAAAATCCACGAATACAATGGCGACCAGTAGTGATTGATGGCGTTTCGAAAGTCGCCACGCCAGTAGGCATCGCCGACATCGAGATACGAAATCAGGTCGATACTGTGCGAGATATTTCGCCACTGGATGATGTCGAAAATACAATAGGCAATATAAAAAACGAGAAAGCCGAGATGCACGGCTGCAAGTTTTATTTTCTTGCCGGTCGACACAAATTACTCCAATGAAACCATGGCTAACGGTCGACGCAAACTATTCCTGAAACCTGGCTGCCATCCTGAAAAACGCTCCCGATGTAACTCTTCTTGCCGTCTCAGCGAAAAACATCGCTCGCCGCCCAGAAAAAAACAACGGCGCACCGTTATCGCTTCAAATCAACCATTTTATCTTTGGAAAAGTCTACTAGCGATCGATATTCAGCAGGCAGCGTTCCATCGTCAAACGTAATTGAATGGGTTTTGTTGCCGTCTTCAGCGCTGAAGGTGTAGACGAACATATCAGCAGCACTTTTAGTTCTTTTCTCGTCGGTTTGCGCTTTCAACAGACCACTTTTGTCGATCAGCTGCGCCAAACTATTTCTCTCGGACTCGCTCAAGTCCGCGAGATTGACCTGGTACTGCTTGTTGACGCCCGCGAAGCCGCCGGACTGTTGAAAAGTAAATTTAGTCAATTTATTCACTCGCCCCTTTGCTTTGTCGGCTTTCCCGTCTTTCGAAGCACCGTTGCCGGATTTTGCATCTCCGCACGCCTTGCCGGTCATTTTGCAGCAATCTTCGCCCTTTTTGCACTGGTCCCCATCGCCGGCAAACCCCGGTGCTACCAGAAAGAGCGCCGCCAAGCCACTGACCACTAACGAACTAAACGCATTTCTCATCATTGATTCTCCATCGCTGCCAAAGTGTACCGCAACTCTCGACGCTATGGCGCATTGGATGTTTCAACCTGAATTTTCGATGCGCGTCATTTCGGCACGTACATTTGCTGCAAGTCGCCGTTGCCGACAACATATTGGTATTTTTTATAATTCGCCTCAAGCGTTTGCATGAACGAATCCGGCCAATACAACGTCGGCTTGTCATGCAAACTGTCATTGATGTTGATGATCACGGCTGGATATTGTTTTTCGCTAAGCGCCTTGTTGATTGCGCTAAGCGACTGTTCATCACGATCCAGAGCCTGCAGAAATGTAGCGACATCAACATATAGCGGCCGAGCGCCGGCGAGAATCGCAATCGCCGGGTCCTCGACCAGTATAGTTTTGTCTTTCATATTTTGTTTGAGAATATCGCTCTCTGCTCGCTCCATGCGCGCACTCAAGGTCGACATGGGTTGAAGCTGTGTGCCTAGAATGTAGGTGCAAAGCGCTGAAACACAGACGAAGCCCGCACTCAATGAGAGCGGATAAATTTCGATAAAAACAACGGTGAGCCAGCTCACGGCAAAGTAAAAAATCAATCCATGATTGAGCGTTGCGTGCGCAGTTCCAATCGTATAAGCAGTCAACAGCCCGCTCAGCACAACCAGCGTAAACGGCAGAATCAGCCGCTCTTTATCCTCAGTTTTCTCGAGCCAAACTAAACCGATTACAGGAATCATGAACAACTTCGGCCAATCCACACCGAACATACTCAAATGCTTTTGCAAGTCAGCCGTCGAGTATGGCGCGTTGAGAGGAAACAAAAGATGTTTGACAAAGCCACCATCAGTCATCATGTTTATCAAGAAGAACAAAACGCCGGAGATAGTAGCCGCAGTGCCGCCGTAGATGAGCATGTCCCTGAAACGCTTGCGGCTCGCCAAGTAGAAGCACACCGCCGGCAGTATCACGACGGAAGAGAACTTTGCAAAGATGGCCGCGACAATCAGCAGAATCGATACTAGATAACGCTCCAATATCTGGTCATTGCTGACCGCCGCGTTACCGGTCGCTACGCCGCCAGTCCTGTTAGCGGTTTCGTTGGCGGTTGCCAGGTTGCCGGTTTCCAGGTCGCCGGTTGCCGGGCTACCGGTGACAGCGGCGGCTTCACCCGGACTTTCATACGCCTTCTTGTACGCGCTAAAAAAATAAAACAGCGAAGCAATACAAAGCGCGAGCCCCAACATATCTATGCGAGCCTTAAAAGAACCGGACCAAATCTGCACATAGCTGGCAAAGAGAACGAGCCCAACTGCCACGTTCTGCTTGCTTGTCGAGCACAGTCGAACAAGTCGATAAAAGAAAAACATCGCAGCACCGGAAGATATGATGCTGATCAATCGCAGCCCCGGCAGGTTGAAACCACCGCCAAGCAACTGGAATGGTGCGCCCAGCAAAAAATACAACGGCGGATAGATTGTCACCACCCACGGTGCTTCGACCAAACGCTGTGCCGGATAGATATTGTGCCCTTTAGCCAGCTCGACTGCAGCCCAAAGGCTCGGACCTTCGTACTCGAGCGACAACGGCGAGCTTAATGCGATGAACCAACTTACAAGATATACCGCCAGAAGACCCGCGGCGGTCAGAAGCGTGAGCGCCCAGATAATCTTGGGGATGAGGGTCAGGTGGATTTCTCCTCGTGATACTCCTGCTCGGTGTTCACGTCCCAGACATTTTCTTTCGTCATGACGCCGGCGACGATATTGTCGACCGCAGTCATGGCAGCCAGCATCGAGTGATCCTGGTTGTTGTATTTATGCATTCCGTTGCGCCCGATCAAAAACAAATTTTCAATCTTGTCGATGTAAGCGCGCAATTCATCAAAGCGTTCGTAGGTGCCAAAGTAACCCGGATAAGTTTTTGGCATTCGAACAACGGTACCGTCGGTGACATCAGCCTTGTCGACGATTCCAATTTTCTGCAGCTCATCTCCGCCGAGTTCGATCAGTTTTGAATCTTCCCAGGTCCAGATTGGATCGGTTTCATTGCAAAAATATTCCAACCCGAGCCATACGTTTTTCGGGTCGGCGACCATGTTTGGTCCCCAGTTGTTATAGATTTGCATTCTGCCGACCAGAACATCATTCTCCTGAATATAAATCCAATTATCGAGAATCAAACTTCGACCGCCGGCCTCGACATCCTTCACTTTCATCTTCGTGCACAGAAGGCAGACTTCGATGAAGTCGCGGTAAACAAGCCCGTTTGCGATTTCCAGAACATTCGCCGGCACATCGCCGTCAATCTTGTTGATCAATTCTTTGATCGGCATCGTCGAGAAAAACCATTCGCCTTCGAGATTTCTGGTTTCGCCGGTGGCCTGATCGCGCACCAAAACCGATACCACTCGATTGCCTTCGATTTTGACTTTTTCAACTTCGAGATTCATCTGAATCTCGCCGCCGGCCTCTTTCACCTTGCGCGCGGTTTCAGTCCACATGCTGCCGGTGCCATTTTTCGGATAGAGAAATTGTTCGACCAGGGAAGTTTCAGTTCCCTTTTGTCGAAGATCGCCCGCGCCTTGAAAAACTTTCTTGACGGCGTGACCTAGAACTTTAAAAACGTTCAGTCCTTTAATCCGCTGAGCGCCCCATGAAGCGCTAATCTTGTGGCATTCAATGCCCCAAACCTTTTCCGTGTAGTCTTTGAAAAATGTTCGATAGAGTTCTTTGCCGAATCGATTGGTCATGAACTGCTCGAGGTTTTCCTCTGGCTTTATCGGAAAAGCTGCCGCTTTTAAATAACTGAAACCAATCTTCATCGTCTTCGTTAATCCGAGATTGGCAAATGTCTGGACCTTGAGGCTGATCGGATAATCAAAGAAACTACGCAAGTAATAAATTCTGGTTTTGCGTTGCAGCAAAATCATTATGTTATCAGTCGAAGAGGGTGGTCCGGACTCGTTTCCCTTAATCGTCCGTTTTTTATTCTGGTAAGAAATCTCGTGAAAGCCGTCGGGCAGCTGCTCGATGGGAATCATTTTGGCCCACCAGTCCATCACGCGGTCAGACTTAGAGAAAAATCGGTGCGGACCGATATCGAACTTATTGCCTTTGTAGTCCATCGTCCGCGAAAGACCGCCTATAACATCGGACTTCTCCAGCACAACAGGATGAATATCGCTTCTTTCGATTAACTCGAAAGCGGCGGTGAGCCCGGCAGGACCAGCGCCAATGATTATTGCTTTTTTCTGCGACATTCAACAGGATTCCGAAATGTGACGACTAACCCCTAATATTATACTTCTTGATTTGTTCGAACAATCAAAGTGAATAAGTAGCTAGGAACTTTATTTCGGAGTTTTCTTCAAAGACTTATGGGTCTAGTTCGGCTACGCAAAGAAAAAATTTGCTATTCGCGAGGGCCGAAACCTCGGCTGAACACAGAAACAAATGTTATTGGACCGAACGAGTAAGAATGGCTCAAAACGCCGTAAAACTTGGTGAACTGCTGATTAGGTCAGGTATCCTGACCTCGCAACAATTGCTGGAATCAATTGAGCTTGCCAAACAAACTGGTACTCCGATCGGCAGAATGCTGGTTATGTGCGGAGCGGTTTCTGAGAATGTATTGCATGGATCCGTTCAGATTCAGTCGATGCTGCGCGAAAATCAGCTCGACCTCGATGCGGCAATCAAGCTGCTCATGCTGGTCGCCAACGAAGATATAAGTTTGCAGGATGCGATAGTTAAGACCGGAAGTACGGTTGAACAGAAACGGTCGACCGTCAAACTGGGCGAACTGCTTGTGGAAGGCGGTTTTCTGCTGCCGGATGAATTGGAAAAGTTTTTGGCAGACAGTGCTGATGCGGGTCTTCCGCTTGGCAGAATCATTTTGCTTTACGGCACAATCTCGAAAGAGTCGTTGTCAGGCTGCCTCACAGCGCAGGTCCTGGTGCGGGACGGCAAGGTCACTCGCGAACAGGCAATCAAAGCGCTGCAAACCATGCGGCGCCGGCGCGTCGATCTGGAGTCGTCGTTACGAGAACTGGGCTACTACCGCCTCCCTCTGCGCCCGCACACGCTGATTGGCGAACTCTGTATCAACGCTGGTCTGATCGATGAAGAAAACGTTTTGAGCGCTCTGGAAACGGCGTTAGAGCAGGAAATTCCAGTCGGACAAGCGATGATTCAAAGGGGACTAATTTCGCGCGTGGATCTGGAGCTGGCTCTGGAACTGCAAGAGATGGTTGTCAACAAAACGTTAACTCAAGATCAAGCCGCAGAGGTGCTTACCAAGGTTTCGCAAAAAGGCTTTTCGCCAACCACCGCGCTTACCGAGCTGGCAATTAGAACGGCGACGACAGACGACACCAGAGGCGTCTGGCAGCTGCTCACCGCTTCCGGTGCCATTGCCAAAGATGTGCGCCACGCGATTTTCTCCGAGTCGCCTCCGGGCTTAGCAGAACTGGGACAGAAGTTATTGCAAGCAGAACTAATTGATGAGTTCACTTTGCACAACGCCTTCCGCTGCCAGTTTTTAATGCGCACAGGTTTTCTGGTTTTAGAACAAGCGATTATTGTTTTAAACCACTGCCGATCGCGAAGAATCGCTGCCGACATCGCTCTTCGTGAATTGAACTGGATCGCACAAACGCGTATGCAGTTGGACAGCGAAGTCTAATTCTCTTCTTTAAACTTGCCACAGCATCAGCTTTAGAATTAGAGATTTGGCAACTAACACGCTTGTACAATCGCGCCTTAGCAATGTTTATGAGGTGCACGCGATGTTAAAAGCAGGCGATAAATTTCCGGAATTCGCTCTTCAAAATCAAGACGACAAAACGATTTCGAGCGCTGATCTGCGCGGCAAATGGGTAATCTTGTACGTTTATCCTAAAGACGATACGCCGGGATGCACATTGGAAGGCAAGGGTTTCTCCGCTTCCAAAGCCGATTTCGACAAACTCAACACCGTGATCTACGGTCTGTCCGCCGATGACTCCAAGTCCCACAAAGATTTTTGCAACAAATACGATTTCACGATCGACTTGTTAGCCGATACCAAAAACGAAGTCCTCGACAAAGCCGAAGTCGGACAATCCGACTATAAAGGCACCAACTACTGGAACCGCGTGACTTTCATCATCGATCCGGAAGGCAAGGTTGCTAAGGCATACGACGGCGTCAAGCCAGACGGTCACGAGAAGCAAGTATTCGAAGACTTGAAGCAACTGCAAGCTCAGCCTGTTAAATAGATTCAGGCGCGGCAGCATGCTTGTTCGAACCCGGCGGTGCGTGATCGGCACTGTCGCGAGCGAAACAGCTGATTAAATCTCAAGAGAAACTAAATCGCTTTTTCGGTTTCAGTTCTCAGCCAGATTAATTCGTCCGCTCTGCTTGTATAAACGCAACTGAACATCGCTGCGAAACGCCCATCTCTTGCGATATTGCGGCTAATTGCAAATGCGATAAAACTCGTTCACATCTTCAGAGCGGCCCAACCCAAGGGGCGCTCTGAACAGTGAGTTTTCCGTGCGGATGAGGTTTTCGCTTAAGTATCGCAAGTTAGGAGGTACCAAAAGTTCACAAATCGAACTTAGAGTGTTCACAACCCCAAATCTCTTTTTACCAAACCCGTTCCTTTAAATTTTTAGTCCAGCTCCAGCCCGTTGCGCTGGACACACAGCGAGTAACACATGGGGTCGACAGTACCAAAAGACGATGCTTCGAAAAGTCTCGCTAATAGCGAGACTTCAGCGCAACGTGACGCGAGGAAAAGTTTGAAATTTCTTCCGGTCGCTTCTCGCGCTACTAAGCTCGCGCGCCGATCCAAAACCAAGGCCCAGCCGTCCAACAGCTTCATCACGATTGTTAGCGTTCTGGAATCGGAAGAAATCGAACATGCGATTTCTCCGTACGATTTGCTTTTGGACGAACAAGCGTTTGATGAGACAACCGACACAACCGACAACCTGACTGGCTTTGAGCACTATTCGTTTTATAAAAATCCTCCAGTTTATTCCAACCGGGTCACGGCAGCAGTTGCTCCATTCATTCACGCCGCGCGCGAATTGGAGTTGGAAGAACAAGACGAAGAGGGCGAGGAAAATCAACCGTACGTCGTCGGCGATTGGGTCGTCAACACGATCCCGTGCCTTATCCGCGGTCTCGATGAAAACGCTCCAGTCTTATCAATTATCTATCCGCGTGGCACCAAACGCAGATTTTTCACATACCGCAATAATCAGTTAGCGAAAGTCGAAACGGTTTTAGGCGAAGACGACAAAGCGAAAACCCGCGTCGTTTATACCAAAGACCTGACTTCGAGCACATGGCACATGTCGCTCGATGGTATCACTTCGAGATTGCCGGGCGAAATTACTTTGTCGGACACCGGCGTTTTTCACGTGCAAGTCGACGACACCGGTCGATGCCGCCGCGAATATCCCGATGGCACCATATCCGTAGACATGGCTTGCAGTGAGCATCACAAGGGTGCGCACGCTTTGATTCAAGCATTGATGTCTGAAGAAGATGGCAGTGGTGGCAAAAATAATCGCACCGTTTTAGATTTGCTGAGCGTCGTCAGTCACGATTTGCGCAGTCCTCTCACCTCTGTACAAGGGCTTCTCACCTTGCTTTCCGCAGGCGCCTTTGGTGTAATACCGGACAAAGCGCGCGAACGAATTGCCAGTGTCGAATCTGATTTAACTCGTTTGACTCGCTTGATCAACGAACTGTTAGACGCCGAGATGCTGGTCAGCGGCAAGCTCGTCATGCGCAGAACTCTAATCGATGTGCAAGATCTTTTCGACGCCGCAGTCGGATCGCTAAGTGGATTAGCACTTCAACAAAAAGTTCATCTCTCCGTAATCAAATCAAACCTCCAGCTCTACGCCGACAAAGATCGACTCGTTCGAGTGCTCGTCAACATCGTAGCGAATGCGATCAAGTACTCTCCAAAAGGTGCCAACGTTGTTCTGTCCGCAGAATTTAACGGCGACAGCGTAATTCTCAAAGTCAAAGATTCCGGACGCGGCATCCCGACGAAGTATCAGAAAGCAATTTTCGAGCGCTTCCAGCAAGTCAGCGAAGGCGACTGGAGCGAAAAAGGCGGAGTCGGTCTTGGACTGGCAATCAGCAAATCGATAGTCGAAGCACATGGTGGCATCATCGGTGTCGACAGCCAACCGAGCTCAGGCAGCACCTTCTGGGTGCGACTGCCGGCAAATACTTTGGCGGAGTACGTCTAAGAAAGATTCATTTTCGCAACGCAACTAATCAGTTTAAGCAAATGTTGCGGGTACATCGATCACGCCGACAGCTCAAACCCATGTGGAACACGGGTGGGCGCGTCACGGAACAACATCATCACTTGCGCACTCAACCTGTAGCCTCCTTGTTCACGGTCCGCAGAAAATCATGAACATGCGGTAAACCAAGATGGTTATGGCACTTGCTAGCGGCGGTCGTCTTGTTAAATCCAATTAATTACTGCACTTATTGTAGTCCCCGAGCAAGCCGCAGACAAACTGCCGCGGGCGAGTATCGAAAGAGTGCCATCACGATGGCTCAAAGAGTCAACCAACCGATCTCGATCGTCACCCCGGAGGGTCCAAGTTCCGGAAACATAGGCGATTACATGGTCACTGGCGTGCAATGCGAAAAAATACTTCGTCCCCGGCAAGAAATTCGAATAAACCAATCGACGTAGTCGATAATTGAGTTCCTCTCTCAAAAAAATCAAACTGAAGAACTAACTTTCCGGATGAGGACAACAATGTCACCATCCGGAAAGTTAGTATTGATGTCCTTGCCCTCAAAACCCTTGCATTTACGATGTTTGCGTTCTCTTGCATCATGCCAGCGCCGCATTATCTGCCGCTTCTCAAGCCTTAAACAGCCTGGTGTAAACTGGAGAAACCAGCCTCCATCAATGGGCGGTAGCAGGGCATCAACTCAGCGTCAGTAATGAACGAACAACCGGGCACCGCAGACTATCTGTTGAGCATCGTCATTCCCGTGTACAACGAAGAGCAGGGGGCGAGCGAATGCGTCCGCCGTGTTTCGAAAGTAATTGAAGACAAAATCGGTTGCAGATACGAATTGATCTTTGTGAATGACGGCAGCCGCGATCGCACTTTAGACATTTTGAAAGAAGAAAAGGAAAAAAATCCACACGTAAAAATCGTGGATTTGAGTCGCAACTTCGGACATCAAGCTGCCATCACAGCCGGCATCGATCAGGCTCACGGCGATGCAGTGATTGTTATCGACGGAGATCTTCAAGATCCGCCCGAAATCTTTCCGCAACTAATCGAAAAATGGAAAAATGGCGCCGACATCGTGCACGCCAGGCGCCTGGTACGACACGGCGAATCTCAAATTACTAAAGTGCGCGCGGCGATTTTTTATCGCGTCATGAGACAAATTTCGACCATCGACATTCCAGTCGACGTCGGCGATTTCAGACTGATGAGTAAACGAGTCGTCGACGAATTAAAAGGAATGACGGAACAACGCCGCTACGTTCGCGGTCTGGCGACCTGGGTTGGATACAATCAGGAAACAATCGGTTATGAACGCGAAGCCCGCTTCGCCGGCACACCGAGCTACACGCTGAAAACGCTTATCGACTTAGCGATGTCCGGCATCCTCGGATTTTCAATCGAACCTCTACGGCTGGGCTGGTATTCAGGATTGCTAACAGTTGCGATATCCTTTGTCATGCTCGCCTATTGGCTTTTGACACATGAATCAGCTCCGAACTGGGCACCGCTGATGGTGGCATTACTTTTTATCGGCGGACTGCAACTAATCTGCATCGGAATCATTGGCGAGTACGTGTTCCTGATTTTGGACTGCGTGAGGAAACGACCGGTGTACATCGTTCGCGATATCTACTAAGCTTCGGGTAACGCAACTCCATAGATTGTTTTTTTACAGATCAACACGCTGATTTTATGTCTAAATTCCTATTTTTTGTCACATATTAGTTATTGGACCCGTGATCGCGGCAATGCGCGGATCACCTTGAGGAGGCAGCTCGCGACTTAATGAAACTCGGTGTACCACATAGCTGTGGTGAAAGTCGGCTTTCTTGCGTAGACTGCAAGGAGCAAGTTTGTCCATCGTGCATGGAGCTATGTCCGGTCGGCAACAGATGCAAAAAATGCGCCAGTCGTTTTACCGGACATATAACAAAACTGCCCTTCCCTATAATGATGAGAACCGCGGCGGCGGCCGCTGTAGTCGGATTCGCTTTTGGATACGGACAGAACCTGCTCTGGGGCGGCTTTTACATATGGATCGTTTTGTATTTTTTGGGATTCGCCGTTGGAAAAGTTTTACACAAGCTCGCGTCCCACAAGCTTGGCAAAAAAGTAGTTGCCACCATCCTCGGTGGCTTGCTGGTTGGGGCAATGTTGAGTCCGGCTCGTGACGCTTTACTGGGAAGAAATACTGCGGCCGAGGCCATGGCGGCGTTCAAGAACGATCCATCAAACTCGCTGACATCATCAGCGGTCAAAGCAAAAAAACATTTCCCAAAATTCGCACAAGCGTTCAAAGATCGCGGAAACAACAAAACATTTTCCATTCTCGCACCATTTAAGGAAGGCAACGCGGAAGACCATTTGTGGCTCGCTGTGGACGAAATTGACGGCGACAAAATTACCGGGAGAGTCACAGGCAACCCCATTTTGACCGATGTTGAACGCGGCGACGTCAAATCAGCAAACATCCAGGACATCGAGGATTTCAGGTACATTGATGAAGACGGTAATCAGCAAGGATTTTACAGCATACGACACGAAGTGGCCGACATAGCGGCTGAATACGGTGAAGAATACGACAGTTCACCTCAAACATCCTCCACCTGGATGTCGCTCCTGGTGCTAGCCTTCGGCTTGATCAGTCCAGTGCTGTCGGTCAAAGTTCGCAACTGAATGCCCACGAGAATTACAGCGCGACAAAAAAATCTTCGATGCGCATATCGAGTTGGGATTTTGCTTATGTCAGAATTGCTTGCATCAAATTATCCGAACGAAACGATCCAATTTTCATTTCGCATCCATACGAGAAGCCTATGAGCACGACATTTAGAGCCTTACAGCCTGAACTGATCGATGCGCTGAGAAGCACACAAATTTGGCAGCAAAACTGTCCAGTTGCAATAGAGCGCCTGGCATTAGTCGAGATTTCCTATGTAGATTTTGACAGTGCAAGACACGACGATGGCGAATTGATAGTATTCGACGCGGTCGCGCCGCGAGTTCAAAAGATTTTCGAACGACTTCTCGAATTGAAATTTCCAATTGCGCAAATAAAATCATTGCATCACTACGATGGCGACGACGAAAAATCGATGGCTGCAAACAACAGCTCGTGTTTTAACTTTCGTCCGATCGCTGGCGGCAAGACAGTTTCGATGCATGGTTATGGTTTAGCTATCGATATCAATCCAGTACAAAATCCATTTTTGACATTCCAAGAAAACGATGGCATCGCAAATATACACCCGCCGGCAGGTTGGCAATTCATAAATCGCCGCAATCAGAAACCAGGAATGATCGAGCCTGTCATCTCGGTCTTTGCAGAAAATGGATTCGTAATTTGGGGAGGAAGTTGGACGACTCCCATCGATTACCATCACGTCCAGCCACCGCGAATGGTGGCGGACCTGTTAACAATCATGAACAAAGAAGACGGGATACGGTTTTTCGAATTCTGCGCCGATCGTCATGCGCAACTCGTCGAGTTACTTTCCACATTTGATCTGACGGAACTAGCTGCGTTGTACAAATCTGACTCAGATTTGTTCTTCGACAAAATCAGCATTGCCTGACTAATCACTCAATGACTCACAGCCACGTCAAATATAAGAGCCGGCGCTTTTGGCACCGGCTCTATTTAACTTATTTGCTCAAATCGAGCGGTTCGCTTATGCAGCCAAGTAACCTTCGAAATCGTCTTTCTTAGCCATTTTTTTCAGTTTGCGCATTGCGACACATGAGATTTTGCCGACTTGATCTCTTGTGAGACCCATCTTCTCGGAGATTTCTCTCAGGCTTGCTTCTTGTCCGTTGACCAGTCCGAATCTGAGTTCGACAACTGTTCTTTCTCTTTCGTTGAGGCAGTTCAAGAGTCCGCCGATTTGCGAAGTTACATAGTGGTTGTCGACGCGATCTACTGGTGTAGCGCTGTCTTCGTCCATAATGGTTTCGCCGAGTGTGCAGCCTTCGTCATCTGAAGTTGCGATTTTTTGATCGAGTGAGAGGCAGAGTTGCGAGCTGTTGAGAGCTTTTTCTACTTTTTCAATGCTTTCGTTCAGTTCAGCGGCGAGCTCTTCGATGGTTGCTTGTCTGCCGAATTTAACAGCAAGACTGCTGCGAACGCGACGGATCTTGGTCATCAATTCGTTGAGGTGAACGGGCAATCTGACAACACGCGATTTGTTGGAAAGCGAGCGGGTGATTGCTTCTCTGATCCACCAGGCGGCGTAGGTCGAGAATCTGTGACCCATCTTAGGATCGAATTTGTTGACGGCGGACATCAAGCCGATGCTGCCTTCTTGAATCAAATCGATTGTTGGGATACCGCGGTCTTCATATCTTTTGGCGATTGAAGCAACGAGCTTCATGTTCGACAGTGTAAGAGTGTTGCGAGCGCGAAGGTCACCCTTCTTAGCTCTGGCAATCAATGCCTTCTCTTCGTCAACGGTGAGAGGTTTGATGTTGCCGACGGTGTCCATGTAATTTTTGACTGGCTGATGAGTGGTGCGTTTGTCAAAAACCCGAACGTTGGAATCGTGATCGATATCAGCGGAATTGCTTCTGAAAGGGACAACATTTTCCGAAGCGGTATCGATGTCTTCTTCTTGCTCAGAATAATTTTCAAATGCTTTGGAATCTAACGCTGACATGTGGACCTCCTGGGGAAATACATCAAGCTGAATCAAGCAAATGGGGACGACCATTTGGTTTCAGCATTTCGAGTTAGTACTGGGGGGAAATCGGTTATTCGGGGGAACCGCTCCTCATGTATTCAATATACGACACCACCACTCCCGTGTCAACACTTTCGTAGATTAAAAACGACAATAATGCAAAATTCGCAGAGAACCATCCACCCGACACCCATTGCAAACACGTATAAATATCGCCTTCAGACAGGCCAGCACCCCGCCCACCCGCTGTAGTTTTTATTCGACAGCTGGTTTTTAACCAAGACGAGTATTGTCTACTCCGAAACCAAACCTATATATAGTTTTAACTCGGCAAATACCTGACCGAAAAACCTTTGTCTGCCGAAACACTCAGATTCCTCGAAGCGGATCCTCTTAAGTGCGAAAATACTTGCACTATAAAAGGAGCGATTATGGGAATCAAAGTCTGCGTCGCTGGCGTAACTGGTTGGACCGGACAATGCGTCGGGCGAGCTATCATCGAGTCGACAGATATCGAACTAACTTCCGCAATCTCAAGGAAAGGTGCCGGCAAAGACATCGGAGAAGCACTCGGCGTAGCGAAGCTCAGTCGCGTAGTTTCGGAGAATGTAGAGGACGCGCTTTCGGAGCATGTCGACGTGCTGGTGGAATACACTGGCGCTGCGTCGGTAAAACGCAACGTAATGGCGGCGCTCGCGAAGAAGGTCAATGTCGTGATCGGCAGTTCCGGATTGACCGCCGCAGACTTCGAAGAAATCGAGAAAGCCGCCGCCGCCAACAATGTTGGTGTGATCAGCGCAGGAAATTTTTCAATCACCGCCGCCCTGGCGAAGCAATTCGCCTTGATGGCTGCAGAGCATCTACCCCAATGGGAGATCATCGATTACGCGTCATCAACAAAACCTGACGTGCCGAGCGGCACCGTACAAGAGTTAGCAGAAGAACTAGGAAAAGTGCGCGCCAACAAATTAGGCGTTTCACTCGACGACTTGCACGGACCGAAAGAGGCTCGCGGCGCGCAAATCGCAAACACGCCGGTGCATTCTTTACGCCTGCCCAGTTACGTAATCTCATTTGAAACAATCTTCGGTCTACCCAACGAAAGGCTCACCATCCGCCACGACTCAGGCAATGGCGCCGAACCATATGTTCAGGGAACGCTGCTCGCTATCAGAAAAGTCGTTTCACTCAAAGGACTTACTCGCGGACTGGACAAGCTTTTATTCACCGACTCGGTCTAGCACAGCGATATTTGATCAGTACCGCGCGAGCGCTCACCCGTGACGCGGGCGACGCATTTCGCTAGCTAGCTTTTTAGGGATCTTTATCAATGCTGTACGCGAATTCGGTTTACAACTGCCCTGAATCAGCTCACCCGCACACCCCCAAGCATTCCAATGACCACCAGCAGTGCGCTGATTCGTCGAACGGCTTTTGATTTCAAAATCTGCATGGTGACTGCCATCGGAGAGCGAAGCTCGAATCTTCATTTATTATATCCCCGACTACATATAGTCGCTGATTGCCCATCTGGCGTCGCACTGGCGCATTAAATTGCTGGTTTACAGATTAATTCCTCTCAAATTGAGAGATTGTCTATTGCCTAAATCCTCTCAATTTGAGAGGATGTCTAAAAAGGAGCCGTGGCGTGGAAATTTTGAATTCACGGATCATCAACCAGTTCATTGATGAACACGCCGACGCCGAAGCACCGTTGAATGACTGGGTGATCAAAACCAGAGCCGCTGAGTGGAAGAACAACGCGGACGTACAAAAGACTTTTAACAGCGCGGACCATCTAGGAGATCAGAAGTTCATTTTCAACATCGGCGGCAACAATTTCCGTCTGGCAGCGATGGTCTGGATCTCTCAAGAACGAGTCTATGTCCTAAAAATCATGACTCATGCGGATTATGATAAGGAAAAATTCTAATGGTGACTGAAAAATATAAGGCTCTTATCGAGCGCTTTCCGCTTGTACCGATCAGGAGTGATGCGCACCTGAACGAAGCGCACGAAGTAGCTCAAAGCTTGATGCTGAGAGCAGAAGCGATGGCAACCGATGAAGCGGAATATCTTGAAGTTTTGCTCGGCGAAATCGCCAAGTACGAAAGCAAGCATCATGCCTTGAACATCGCCGAGATTCGACCGCATGAGCTTCTGCAGTCATTCATGAAAGACCACGGATTGAAGCAGGTAGCTGTTCAAGAAATTCTAGGTGTGTCTTCGGGCGTTATTAGCGAGCTTGTTGCCGGCAAACGTGAGCTGACTAAAGAGCACTGTGTGAAACTAGGACAGTACTTCAAAGTCACTCCAGCGTTGTTTCTTCCAAAGGTCTGCGCATAGAAGCCAGATGCCGTATCAAAAGACGCCTGCGGTTAGAAGAAACAGAAAGGGGGCGAAAGCCCTCTTTCTGTTTCTTCCCGGTAGTGCAACTTATACTCCTGCACCACCAACTGTAAATTCGAAATTCACTTCAACCCCATCTGCGTTTCATTTCTGAAAACAGTGTCGAATCCACAATTTTTTCGCCAGGGGGATCGACTGAGAGGAAAGGAGAAACCCGAGGGTTGGAACAATAGCGTCGAGAAAGTAGCGATGGGAGCCTAGCGAGTAGAACACCCCTGAAGCGACTGTATAAGTGATCGCACAAATCAAAACGATTCGAGTCTTACTGCCTTCCCAGGCTTTGTTCGCTTCGACACGGAGGTTTCTTTGCTTAAACTGATCGAGGACCTCGTCAATGGCTCGAAGACGGTTCTCAATTGCGGCTAGTCGTTCTTCAGGGGTACCGGGATGCTGCTCATCGGGCATTATCTAACTCCGACCATCGGCAGTTGCACTCGACTGGAATCTTCGACAGAGTGGAAGACGCCATTTTCAAAAACGATTATACCTGTCGAGCTAGCGGACACGCGTGGACCGGGCACTATAATTCCCACCAGATTTAGCGGATCGCCTGCTGAAAATTTCACGATTTCGTTTTCACGTTCCACATTTTTGCTGGCGCGGAGCGACTCTACCGCTAAGGGCATGGCGAACTGCTCTCCGAGAAAACCGTTGACGAAACGACCGCCGCGAATTTTTCCTTGTGCTTCGAGGCGTCGCAGCATCATCAGGATATCTCGCCATTTTGGAACGATTGTTTCTCGAGTTAAAAGTTCGCGGAAAACTACACCATAGCGTTTCAACAGCATCCAGCAAACTGCTTCCACATGTTCGTCCGGAGTACCAAAACTTTCAGTATGAACTCGGCTCCAGCGACCTTGGCTGTTGCGCGCCCTGGCGGAACCGCCACTTAAACCTTGCCCGGAACGCCGCTTCGGATAGGTAAGTGCACGCAGATTATCGAAACCGTCAGCAGTGACAAGACCAGCTGTAACCAGCTCCCAGAGCGCCATCTCTACTTCGGTTTTTAAAAGTCGAGCGCCGCGCGCCACATCGATGAAGAATGAGGCTCCTCGCTCCGTAAGGAAATCGTGAACTTTGCGAGCTTGACTGCTCAGTACACTCAAATCGAACTCAAGCGATTGAGGCGACATCCAATCAGACTCTTCGCGCAAATAGAACGCAACTGGAGAGGCGCTAGTTGGAATAACTCTTCGATTGGCCACATCGGTTGTATCGCGACCAGGCATAAGGGCCGCATGTGGAGACAGCCTTGCCCAGCCGATCTGACCGGTCAGACAAAGATTGTCGAGGAAAGTCGCCTTATAGTTTTTCACGCGACGCGCGAGAATCTGCGATTCCCAACTACTGGCACCAGCTTCATAACCCTGTAGCTGCTTGAGAATTTCGAGAGTGCCATGCTGCATGACGAGCTGACTGCCGGGTGTGACGTGCTGCCATGCGAAAAGCCACGACATGTATTGGGCCGCCGTCACAGGCTCGATTTGTTTTCGGATGGTGCCGATTGTGAGGCGATGGATTCGCGCCAACAGTCCGCGTTCGCACCACTCGACAATCTCGATTACATCTGCGGTTCCGTTGGACCCGGACGTATTTGTTGAAGCCGCACTAGAACCATTCAAATTGGCACCGTTCAATTTCGAAGTGGCCGCTCGGTCGGTAAAGGTTCCTCGCAAAACGGCACCGCGAGCCTCGCTCTGCAGTAAAGCTCGATCGATCTCAGGAATCGTCAACCCGATTCGCGCAGACAATTCGCCGGCGGTGACTGGTCCCAGATGCATCATCCAACCGCTCACCATTTGCTCGAAGACCTTGTCCGATTTCTCTGCATCTTCCGTAGACAGCTCACCATCAGGAAAAGCTATCGCGAAGTTCGTGTCAGCTTCGCGTGACACCCAGACCGGACCAACCAAATCCGGTCCATTTTTATGAACCGAGTTGACCTTCGAAGCGCTCGTTGTGCCCAGTTCCGAAGGCAGTCTTTGGACCGACGCGCGTCCGGCTGCAAGCAATGCATCGAAATGAACGCTCCACAATTCCTCTGAAGTCTTTTCATCCGGCCAACGAAAATTCAGCGGCAGCGCGACGACAGTTTTCATCAAGTCGTGCAATTCATCAGGATCTCGAATGTCGGGCATCGCATCCGATACGACTTTGGCAATCGCTGCTGGATCGAGCCGACCAAATTCTGAAGCCACACTATCTGGTAGCATGCGACGCATACCAACTGCACGTGCACGACGTTCTTCAAGTGGTGCGTCGTCTAGGTAGGCATAAGGATTAGCATTCAGTATTTCATGACAAAACTCTGACGGTTGCGTCGTGTCCACAGCGACGCATTGAATGGTACCGTCGATGATGCCATTGAGGACTCTCTCGAGACCCTCCATATCCATAGCCTCGGTCAGCACATCGCTCATCACTTCGTCTATCAAAGGATGCTCCGGCAGGACGATATCACCGACGATGTTGTCCTGACAGGCTGCCGCCTGCGGAAACACCGCCGCCAACAAATCCTCAGCGCGCATTCGCTGAATTTGTGGTGGCACCTTTTTACCGCCGCTGAATCGAGGGAGTGCTAGAGATCGATTTGCGTCCCATCGAAATCGGGTCGTAAACAACGGAGACTGCAGCGCCGTCTGCTCCAGCGTATGCCGCAAGCTGGCTGGATGGACATACTGAAAAACATCAATCAGAGGAAAACTATGCTGATCCGTCAACGAAATGACGATACCATCATCGGTGGCAGCAGCTTGAAGTTCGATATTAAAGCTCCGACAAAATTTCTTACGGAGCGCCAGTCCCCAAGCCTTGTTTATACGCCCACCAAACGGCGCGTGAATGATCAGCTGCATGCCGCCGGACTCGTCAAAGAAACGCTCAGCAACGATCTTATCCTGGTTAGGGACATGACCTAGAACCAGGCGGCCATTTACGATATAGTCGACCGCTTGTTCCGCGCCTGCCCGGTCGAGCCCGCACTCTCGCTTAAGGAATTCAACGCCGTCCGATTGCTTTTGCGAAACGACAAATTCTTCCAATTCTTTGCGAATTTCAGAAACGCACGCCGACAATTCGATTGTCCTTGCCGGTGCTTCACCCCGCCAAAACGGCACGTTAGGTGAGGCGCCGTGTGCATCTTCCACTAATATTTTTCCAGCGACACCTTCAACTCGGCGAATTCGCCATGAGGTGTTTCCCAGCAAGAAGATATCACCGCGACTGCTGTCAATAGCAAAGTCTTCATCGACAGTGCCGACCACAACCTGCTCCGGTTCAACCAAAACGGTATAAACGCCGATGTCCGGAATCGCGCCACCGTTCATAATTGCGAGCATGCGCGACCCGCGTCTCGCTTTGAGAACCTTGTTTATTCCGTCACGGTGCAGATACTTTCCGTATTTTACTTTCCTTCCGGCCAACCCCTCAGAGAGCATCTCGATAATCGAATCAAAAATTTCACGCGTCAAATTTCTGTATGGATACGCCATTCGTACCATGTCAAAAAGCTCATCCTCGTCCCAATCATTGGTCGCGCATGAGGCGACGATCTGCTGCGCAAGCACATCTCGGGGATGTTCAGGAATCATAATTCGATCTAACTCACCAGCTCTGATCGCTCGGATCAAAGCCGCGCATTCGAGAAGTTCATCACGGGTGGTGGCAAACAAACGACCTTTTGGTACCGCCCCACGCCAGTGACCGGCTCTACCGATGCGCTGCAAAGCCACAGCAATACTGCGCGGCGAACCGATCTGACATACCAGATCGATGTTGCCGATATCGATACCAAGTTCCAATGAAGCAGTCGCGACCAGCACCTTGTACTCGCCCGACTTGAGCTTCTGTTCCGCTTCCAGTCTGAGTTTTCGCGACAAACTTCCGTGGTGTGTGCCGACAAATTCCTCACCCAAACGCGAAGCCAACTGATGAGCCACTCGCTCTGCCAGCCTTCGGGTGTTGACGAAAACCAATGTGGACCTGTTTTCGCCGGATAATTTCACGATGCGCTCATACATGTCGTCCCACATTTCATTGGAAGCGACCGCACCAAGCGGCGTCTCTGGAACTTCAACAGCGAGATCAAGTTCACGCTTGCTGGAAATCTGAATGATTGCAGGCTCCGGACGAGTGCTTCCCACAAGAAACTTGGCGATGTCTTCAATTGGCTTTTGCGTTGCAGAAAGACCGATGCGAACAGGAGATTTGGCGCACACAGCCTCCAGCCGTTCGAGCGTCAAGGTCAAATGACTGCCGCGTTTGTCGTCAGCCATGGCGTGAATTTCGTCCACGATTACGGTCGACACCGTGGACAAAACTGCGCGGCTCTTTTCCGCAGTCACCAATATGTATAGAGACTCGGGAGTCGTAACCAGAATGTGCGGCGGCTGCGTGAGCATCTTGCGCCGCTCCGAAGCCAACGTATCACCAGTACGCACTGCCGTGCGAATCTCGGACATCGTCAGTCCTTTCGACGCCGCAAGCTCCATAATCTCGGCAAGCGGACTCTCAAGGTTCTTATTCACGTCATTACTGAGTGCCTTGAGCGGCGAGACATACAGCACTTCGGTCTGCGCCTTCAGCTCACCTGCCAGCGCCTTGCGAACCAGTGCATCGATACAAGCCAGAAAGGCAGACAATGTCTTACCAGAACCAGTCGGCGCAGAAATCAACACACTACGTTCACTTACAATGTGTGGCCACCCGGCAATCTGTGGCTCCGTAGGCGTTCCAAATTTGCTGACAAACCATTCAGCAACCAACGGATGCGCCCAAGCCAACGGATCCTCAGCACTCTGAAGCGCCGCAATCCGCTTGGATTGCGTTTCAGCCGTTGCCAAATTGCCGCGTCGCTTTTGCATCGCGCAATGAACCCCATATTCGCCACTAAGTTTAGATTATAGCGGCGAAACGGCAGAATGCTCACGGCATTTAATCCAACCCTTGCAGCTTTCCATCATTTCGCAAATATATGTGGAATTCACCGGTTTCTTGGCTCAACCCATTCGCTATCTTATTGCAAGAGCCGCGACGGAGAGCAACATGGAAGACGTTTACGACACTTACGATGGACCAGCACTGCCACCATCCAAGCGTACAATCTCGTTTTCCCCGCCGATCAGAATGGGCAGCCCACCGATCGACGAAAACCAATCCGAAGAAAATCCGGATAAAGTGGAAAAACTATCGGAACCCCGCCGCTTGCGCTACACCGAACTCCGCTTCACGTTACCGCAAGCCCTGTTCCGATAGTCGAACGCCATTCGAAAAGCACGTCCGGCTCTTTCTCTTCGTTATCGATGCCATCCGTTTCTTCTATCTCAACAAAACCTTGCTTGGCATAAAATTTTCTGGCAATCGCATTTTTTTGAAACGCCCAAATCTTCAGATATGGCGAATGATTTTTCGCGACATTCAAAAGCCGACTGCCAAGCCCAACGCCCTGAGCATCAGGCAATAGATAAAGATGATCGACAAAGTAATCGTTAAAAGCAATGAAACCACAAATCTCTTTGGTATCATCTGTGATGGCAACATAAACGATATCTTTGTTCAAAACATGTTCCGTGAAGAAGATCGCATCCTCTTCAGGCGTGTGCAACTGAGGCAGAAACGGCAACGACGTCTCTTTAGAAATTTTGAAAACCTTCGCAACTTCAGCCATATCACGATGCCCACCCTCACGGATGGAGTAATCGCGCTCCACTGACTCTTCTTTAGTTTTCAAAGGCTCCTCAAATAATTCAGATCAGATCTTCATGATCCTCGCTGGATAAGACAATCACCGAGCGAGTGAAACAACGCGCATGCCGATTTCGTGCGCTACTGACCGAACCGCATTATACACGATGCCCGCCAGCAGCAGGCTCAGACGCTTAGACAGATTCGCCTCCTGACTGATTGCGGTGCACAATAATCGCGCCGCAGCGCGCTCGCGACCTGGGATGCACAAACTATCACGCCGGCGATGCAGCGGGTTCACAACAATCACAAACTGGCAATATCCATACCTGCTCTCATTCTTATTTCTCCCAGTGACAGTAACGGTCCAATCACGCGACAATGCTAGCCGCTGCAATATCCAAATTTTGGAAACCCATGACATACGAAAGATACGCACCTGAAAACAGGTACTCATCTCAGCAAAATCCTCTTTTGAGAGAGGCTGCTCTGATCGCGCAACAGCTCGACAGCGGCAACGCCGGGCTTGCGGGACAGAGACTGCGCGCGGATTTATATCAACTTCAGCGCTCGCCCGAAGAGGCGAAGCAGCTAGTCAAACTCGTCGAACAATACGATAGAAAAGGTAGTGGCGCGGATTTAGAAATTCGCCAGGGAAGACAAAACGGCTACTCGGTCGCCAACGCAAGTATCGTCGATTACGACTACTACCGCGACTCTCGTACCGGTCGCGTTCAACGCCAGGCTTATAGCAACGAACAAATTTGCACGATTATACTCGGACAAAACGGCAGTCGAGGTTATAACGACCGCGGCTCGAATGGTCGCGGCTACAACAGCTACGACAACCACAGCAGCTACAATGGACGCCAGACCTACGACCCACGGGGTTCGTACGATACAAGACGCTCCTTCGACCCGAGAGGCTCCTACGATCAACGACAACCGTTCGACCCTCGAGCTTCATACGATCCGCGCTCTCCACAATTCGATCCTAGAACTTTCGACCCACGCCAAACCCGGGCCGACAGCCTGCGTTTCGACAACACGCAATTCGATCCACGCAACTTCGACCCGCGCCGTTATTTCGAAAACAATGGCAGGTTTTATCAACAGCCATCCTCCAGATACGAACCTAACTACACCCAAAACGACCCGAGATACTACAATCCGGCTCAACGAGTAGATCCGCGGTCATATGATCCGGATTACGAACAAAGTCGCAATCGCAGTCGCCGTGTCGCACCACAGCACAACCACCAACACGACCACGGTGAAGATAATCGCAGACGCACCGATTCACACCGCTCGACCGCGGGCGTTAACACTGACGGACTAGACCGCAATGCCGCCGAGGCCCTGGATTATGCAAAACAGTTAGCGGAGAGAAACGGAGTAAAAATCCAAGTAACTTCCGCGTTTCGAACCCACGCAGATCAAAGCAGACTGTATGCAAAATTAAACGGCATCAGTCCTGTAGCCAAGCCTGGATCCTCCAGCCATGAATTCGGCGAAGCAATCGACGTGAAGAATTTCCAGCAAGCAAAACCGTATCTGGTGGCAGCCGGTTTCGTCCACGGTGACGGCAAAGGCAAGATAGCCGGCGATCCATGGCACTTCCGCTACTTGGGTTAGAACTAAAATCTGCCTAAGCGAAATGAAACTGAATTGGGATGTGCCAAACTATGCGCCCTTGATGCGCACTGAACCTGAGCCGCTCGGCGCCTTGCACGAGACAGACTGGACCGCTTTGCTTCGCACCACACTGAACTGAACCTATTATTGGTCGCGCTTGTGGCAAATCACCACTAGCGGTGGCTCGTAATTTTCATTCCGATACTTGAACGCTTCCGGAGCCGAGCGCTCGTCTGGCGCTGGATCGATCACTAATGTTGCACCGCAATCGAATACGAGCTCAAAACGTCCATCGATTTCTTCCACAAGAACAATCGAACCTTCAGCTAGATTGCTGATCTCGAATGTTTCGGGGCGAAAGTAATGGGAGCAAGTCCCAGAGATATGAGCATCTTCGAATTGGATTCTGAATCCACTGGCGAGATCCTCTTTAGGTACTTCGGTGACTTTCAGTCCGACCATGGACTGCATGGGTTGGACGCCCTGATATTGAGCTTTGCTGCTTTGCACGTCTGTGTTTCCTGCGCCGCCGACTAATAGACTAGTATTCTAGCGCGCTCCTCAAACAGAACGTCATGAAATCAGCGGTTTGTTAACGGACAATCGGACTATCCAGTCAGCCTGGTTGATGCCTATCTAGTTCGTACTGAAAATTGCACCGAAATTGGAATTGATTCTACTCTTTTTTCAAGAGTCGACGTGTGTTTTGAATAGTTTCCTCCTGAAGGAGTGTCA
>JADYXR010000052.1 GCA_021772095.1 Candidatus Obscuribacter sp.
CACCACTTGCAATACTAAAGCAGCCTGATATCATAATAAGAAGATGAGCACCCAGAGCCATGATCATCAAATTTCAACTACGCTAGAGACATCCCCGTCAAATGGGTATGATTTACAAGGCAAGGTGTGCAAATGGGTTCGATGGAATCGACCGGCAAAATTTCCAGATACGAATTGCTCTCGCGGTTGGGTGAGGGCGGCATCGGCGTCGTTTATAAAGCCATGGATCCGGCGCTGTCGAAAATCGTGGCGATCAAAGTTTTAAACACCAATAATCTGAGCGCAGATCAGCAAATCCGTTTTCAAAATGAAGCACGGGCGCTGGCAGAACTGAAACATGAAGGCATTCCCGAAATCTATGATTTTTCGGTGTCCGAAGACGGCGCACCATATATGGTGATGGAGTTTATCAACGGTGAAAGTTTAAACGTCGTAATTAGCAACGAAGAAAATCGAACTGTGGATTTCGCAGTGAGTATTGCGATTCAGATCTGCGAAGCGCTTCAACACGCGCACGCTGCTGGCATTCGGCATCGCGATGTAAAACCATCCAATGTAATCATCACCGAAGATAAAAAGGTCAAACTCGTTGATTTCGGTCTGGCGAAAATCGAAAAGTTTTTGAACTCGGATCAGTTCAAAACAGAAGCCGGAATGGTCATGGGCAGCCCACTCTATATGAGCCCGGAACAATTTCAATCCGGTCACGTGGATGCTAGAACGGACATATATTCTCTGGGTTGCGTACTGTTTGAAACCCTGTCGGGAGCTCCCCCATTTTTCGGAGAGACCGCGTTAGAAACTGCCAACATGCATATGAGCAGGCGGCCGCCGCTGCTCCCCGAAGATCTTGATTGCAGCGAAACCGTTCGGGACGATCTTCAAAAAATCATCAATAGATGCCTTGAAAAAAAGCCTGAAGATCGCTTTCAGAAGATGCACGAACTGCGATTAGCATTCGAAAAAATATTCCCAAGCGAGGTTGAGCAAACCGCGGGTGATACCACAACTCCGCTCGGACGGACCCTCGTACCGCTCATGCTCGCTGGTTTAGTGATTGTCGGACTAGCGGTTGTTACATTGATTATGGGTGGAATATCGTTTGAGAAAGAAACAGAATCATTGCTAAAAAAAGTAGTGGTGAAACCAGCTGTAACTGTCAAGGACTCTACCACGATCACCCATGCTATGCCCGAAGAGGGAACCTGGCTCACTCGCGAAAGAAGTCCCAAAGCGCAAGCTGGTCCGGATGTTAAGGATGAGGATTTCAAACTCCTTCAAACTGATCCGAATCGGAAATACATCAAGCGCCTGGTAGTCGAACATTCTACAGTGACCGGTGATGGACTACGGCATCTACGCGGACTAAATCTCGAATCGATCAAGATCGATTCTCCGAATTTAAGCGACAAAGCCATAAAGCATTTGCATTTGTTTCCGAGGCTTTATGACCTCCAATTAGGAAAGTCGAAAGAACTCACATTGGGGAGTTACAAAATAATCGGGCGAAGTCAAATCCGCGAATTGAAGTTCGGAAGTATGCCCGTACCCGATGACGGATTTGCGGAAATCGCAAAAATGCCAAGGCTCAAGAGCCTCATTTTACGAAACCTGGCATCGACAAAATTGCACGTGGACTATGTACCGATAGCGACAATGCGAAATCTTGAGTTCCTGGAAATTATGAATTTCGATTTTAGTAGCAAGGACATTACAGTTCTGAAACCGCTGAAAAAAATCACCGGTTTAGCGCTAGTTGATCTGGATATTACAGACGACAATCTCGAGGTACTCCAGGCATTGCCCTATCTCAACTATTTAAATCTGAGCCTCAACAAAATAACGAAGGCGGGATTGGAAAAAGCAGCTGGAATCAAAAGCTTAGCCGTACTCGATATCAAATCCTGTCCATTGCTAACCAAAGCCGAGATAATGGCATTCAAGTTTAAACACAAGAAACTGAGTGTGTTAACGGAAGAGGACGTAGAACCAGGCGTAAACGGTGAGGAATTAACCAGAAACTATCTGGATAGAAATCAACAAGATCACTAGATAGCTGAATAGCCCAACAACTAAACAGCCCAATAGCTCAATAGTTGCTTCGTTCCGTAGCGTTCAATTTCACGCTGGCGACAAACAGTCGAATCTTCTTGCTACCGGAAATTCGGATAGGATGTTTGTCGATGCCCGCACCCCAGATCACCACCAGATCCGTTCCATTGCAAACTGCCGTAATCGTGCCGGGAGGCGCCTCCCACTCATCGGGCGGATCATCTTCCCACTCTCTTGCTTGCTCTGCCGTGAGACTGGGATCGAATGCAAGGCGAATTCTCTTGTCGCCCAGTGCACCGTATGTGGTGGTAGGCTCTATACTGTCGCCTTCGAAACCTGACGACGCACCATTCACTACATTGGTCGAACCTGAGTAATACTGATAAATCGGATCGGTGCTAAACCCTTCTGCCTGCTGAAGTTTTCCAGGTTGATAGGGATTGTTCGGACAAAGTTCGTTTAATTGCCGGACCGAATCATTTTCTTGATCGCCCGGATCCGGCCAGTGCCTGTTCCAAATACAATACTGACTTACCCAGGCCGCGATGCGCACCATTTGTTCGTACAGCTCGCTATCGGCTTGCGCCGTGGCAAGCTTCTTTTCGATGCGATGTTCCACTTTCTCGAGCTTCTGGTCGTCGTTGGTGGACAAACTAGATGAAGAACCGGAACCTAATGTGAAATCAGATGAAAAATCATCTGCCATCGCCGGTGATGCTGCAGTTGTCATCGACGCAACGAGGGCACTCACCACCAGTGATGCCAACATTTTTGCGCGTTTACTAACAATCAATTCGAACTTCACGCGATTCACACCCGCTCATTGTTTTGCTGGACGCTTCCAATCATCAGTTTAACCTTACCCGAAAAAGCGCGTTCCAAGCAAGCCAGCAAATTCACTGCGACGTCATCAAGTTTCATTCACTGCGACAACATCAAGTCCATTCACCGTGACATCATCAAATTCAATCACTCCCCACATACGACGAGAGGGAGCCTTTCGGCTCCCTCTCTAATGTTTCATCCAATCGATTTATCGATTAGAAATCCATTCCGTGACCACCACCGGCCATCGCATGTGATTTCTTCTCATCTGGAAGATCAACTACGAGTGCTTCAGTAGTGAGGAACATACCAGCGATCGAAGCAGCGTTTTGAACGGCGAAGCGCTCAACTTTAGCTGGATCGATGATGCCGCAAGCGGTCATATCGCAGTATTCGAACTTCATGGCGTTGAAGCCATAACCTTCTTTGTTTGCTTCTTTGATCTTTTCGACGACTACTTCGCCGCTGAGGCCAGCGTTGTGAGCAATCTGACGAACAGGGTATTCGAAGGACTTAACTACGATTTCGAATCCAGTGCGCTCATCGCCCTGAAGTTCGCCTTTGCGTTTTTCCATTTTGGAAGCTACGTTGAGGAGCGTGGTACCGCCGCCTGGAACATAACCTTCATCAACAGCTGCGCGAGTAGCGTTCAAAGCATCTTCGAAACGATACTTGCGATCTTTGAGTTCGGTTTCGGTAGCAGCGCCGACTTTGATTACGGCAACTCCGCCAGCGAGCTTAGCGAGACGCTCTTGGAGCTTCTCTTTATCGAACTCGGAATCGGAATCTTCGATTTGTTTTTTGATGGTCGAGATTCTCTTTTCGACAGCTTCTTTGGTGTCTTTACCAGCAACAACAGTTGTTTTGTCTTTGCTGACGATGACTTGACGAGCGCGGCCGAGCATTTCGACTGAAACGTTTTCGAGTTTCGAACCGGTTTCTTCGGAAACAACTTGTCCACCGGTCAAAACTGCGATGTCTTTCATCATTTCTTTGCGGCGATCGCCGAAGCCAGGAGCTTTGACTGCGCAGCAAGGAAGAACTTTGCGGAGATGGTTGACCACGAGGGTGGCGAGAGCTTCACCTTCTACGTCTTCAGCGACGAGGAGGAAAGGCTTGCCGGCGCGAGCAACTTTCTCGAGAACTGGAACCATGTCAGCAAGAAGATTGACTTTCTTGTCTACGATCAAGATGAAAGGCTCATCGAGGATGGCTTCCATTTTCTCTGGATCGGTAACGAAGTAGGCTGAGATGTAGCCTTTGTCGAATTGCATGCCTTCGACTACTTCGAGTTCAGTAGCGATACCTTTGGATTCTTCAACGGTGATGACGCCGTCTTTGCCCACTTTAGCCATTGCTTCTGCAATGATTTCGCCGATTTCTTCGTCGTTGCCGGCGGAGATGGTGGCTACTTGGGTGATTTCTTTTTTGCCTTCAACAGGCTTAGCCATCTTTTTGATCTCTTCAACAGCCATGATTGCTGCCTTTTGGATACCGCGGCGGAGAACCATTGGGTTAGCGCCGGCAGCTACGTTTTTGAGACCTTCTTTGACCATTGCTTGAGCGAGAACTGCAGCGGTAGTTGTACCGTCGCCAGCGCCGTCGTTGGTTCTTGAGCAGACTTCTCTAACGAGTTGTGCGCCTGCGTTTTCCAATTTATCTTCGAGCTCGATTTCTTTGGCGATGGTGACACCGTCATTAACGATTTGTGGAGCGCCGAATTTCTTTTCGAGAACTACGTTACGACCAGCTGGTCCCAAGGTAATTTTAACTACATTTGCGACCTGGTCCACACCACGCTCTAATGCGCGACGGGCCTGTTCGTCGTAAACAATTTGCTTTGCCATTCGAGTAAAACCTCTTTCCTAATTGATTATTTCAATATTTCAGAACACTTGGGTCAACTGACCCTAACCGGGCGAATCGGATTGAACCGCGCCTCTCAGAGACGCGAATCCGAAGCAAAAAATTTAACCAATGATTGCGAGAATATCGCGCTCAGAGAGAATCAAATACTCTACGCCTTCGATTTTGACTTCAGTACCGGAGTACTTGGCGAACAATACTTTGTCGCCGACTTTGACTTCCATTGACTGTCTTGCGCTTTTGTCGTCAAGTTTGCCAGGTCCAACAGCCAGGACTTCGCCTTGCTGTGGCTTTTCTTTAGCACTATCTGGAAGCACGATTCCGCCGGAAGTTTTTTCCTCGGAGTCAAGTTTCCTAACGACACAACGGTCAGCCAACGGTTTGATTTGAAGCTTTGTAGCGGTAGCCAATGCCTTATCCCTCATAGATAGCTGTGTACAAACCGAGCACAACGCAGACCAATGGTTTTGGTAGCTGCGTAATTTCTCTTTCCAAAGTGTATAAAGGAAGCCAGGTCTTTCCTGAGTTCTGCGGTTTTTCTTAATGATCTGCTCAAAGCAATATTGAAGCCGAAACCGGACACAATGGGCTTTTCAAGGGATTAGTTTAACAAGTTACGTTAAGCGTCTTTGCCAGGACTCTTTTTCTTGCCGACCATTGATGGTCCGGCGGTCAACCAGGATGCGTATTCCGGAGCGACTGTCAGTCGGCTTTGCAGGCGGGTTTGGCGCTCGGAGATCACGGCAAGCTTGGCTTGATTGGCCAGATCGCCCCAGGCCGCTTCGCCGGGCTTGAGGTTTTGATTCAATCTGACGACCTTGACGCGATCACGTCCTTCGAATTTCGCAATATCTAGTGCTTGCTCGGCGCCCATGAGCAGCTCTTCTGCTGTGCCCGCGATGCCTGGAAAAGCCGACACGCCAATTGAAACAGTGAGCGTGCCAATGCCAGGGGCCGTGTTATCGCGCACCTTTTGTCGCACCCGATCGGCCACTTCATAGATGTTCGCTTGCGGCGTTTCCGGCAGTATGACTGCGATTTCTTCGCCGCCATAACGGCAGGCGATATCGATGTCACGCAGAGTACCTCTGACAACCGAGGCCACGTGCCGAATTGCTTCGTCGCCTTTTTCCTGGCCCAGATGTTCGTTGATCTGACCGAGGTGATCGATATCTATCAGTAGAAGCCCGAGTTCGTGTTTGTGTCGATCGGAACGCTCTACCTCTTTAGGTAATGCATCCTCGAAATATAATCGGTTGTATAAACCAGTGTGCACATCGAGCGCTGAAGAATTGGATGCGGACTGGTGCGTGAGCGCCACGTTGAGCGCGGTCGCCACTTGCGAAGAGAGCGATTCGAGCAGTTCCACTTGCTCGCGGTGGAAAGCGCGGGGCTCAGTCGAGAAGACAAGCATGGCACCGATGGCGGCTTCACCATAAACAATCGGCAAAGCAACCACACTGACAAAAGTGCTACCGCCAGTGGCTCTTGGCATGCCGTATGGTTCGCGACTGCCTTCCCCAAGATATTCAGTTCTGCCATTTCGCAAACACGATCCGGCTACCGAATTGGCGTAGGTCATATCGAATTCATTCAGGCTCGAACCTTCAAGACCTTTGAAAGCAGCTAGATTGAAACGATCTGATGTTTCGTTCAAAATCAAAATTGCACAACATGGCGTGTTGCCCAAAATCACCGCAGTGTCGGATGCGATTTGCAACACTTCGTTGACCTGGAGCATACTGCCGGAAAGCGCACAGGATGTCTTGTACAGAGTGTTGAGACGTTCGCGTTCGTATTCACTTCTGCCGAACAGAATTGAATTTGCAACTGCAAGTGCGGTGACGTCCGCCACTTCTTTGTAGAAATCGATGTAAGCAAGAATGTTGGCATTACTCACTTCCATGAGTACGGCGCCGACAAGAAGATTTGCGGAAATTAGCGGCAAGGCAATTTGACCCTGGCTTCCTTCACGCTTCATGATGGCGGCGGAAAGATCAGGAGCCGAATCCGGATCGCTGGAACTGACAGGGCTGCGCTGTTGCACGACATACTTGAGCAATCCGTCGAGGTTGAACGGAACGATGCGCAATTGCTCCAACGACTTTTCCGAGTAACCTTTGGCAGCCATTAATTTGAACGACATACTCTCGTTGTCCGAGAGAAAGAAGGCGACCTTGGCTCCGCCAGCCAGTTCTGAAAACTGGATCACGGCAGAATCAAGCACGTCTTTTAGTCTCAGCGAAGAAAGAAGGGCTTTCTGCAGGGCGATATATCTTTGCAGAAGGTTGCCGTCATTTGCCATTGCTACAATGCTCCATCCGTTGAAAAGCGCTTTCCCAACTACTGTCAAGCTGGTATGGTTCGAAGTCACCCCGAGTCGCCTGTCCACACTTTCCACTCGGGGTAGTCTGCAGCAAGCTGTCGACTAATAAGCATAACTTGAATCTAGAAAGAAACTACCCCATCTTTCCAGAAATGACACAGGAGAGTTGATATATGTCGCCAAGTGGAACATCTGAACCGAATTGTTTGTTTTGCAAACTCGTCAGAAAAGAGATAAACAGCAACATCGTCAACGAAGACGGAGATTTCGTCGCATTTAGAGACATTGATCCCCAGGCCCCGACTCACATATTAGTTATTCCCAAAGAACACGTGAAGAACTTGGGCGAAGCTGCCGATGCCGAAGCGCTCGGCAAACTCTTCCAGAAAGCCTGTGAAGTAGCGCGCCTGGAGAAGTTGGACGGCGGCTATCGTGTCGTCGTCAACACGGGCGATGATGGCGGACAAACCGTGCATCACCTGCACGTCCACATCCTGGGCGGCAGACGGTTGAGTTGGCCGCCGGGCTAAGTTCTGGCAACATCGAATTCAGCGCCGTGACAAACCTTGTAGATCGCCTGAAAGCGCACGTTCTGCGCGGCACGCGCTGGCAGTAGACTGAGTAACGCTGGCAGTAGACTGAGTTTTCGCACTATCAAATTGTGTTTTGCAATACACCGTGTGCATCAACTGCAGCGAACATTCTGCCCGGAAAACGATCTGGCTGGTCGCCGGGCTGAATTTTTCACACCATCCAATTCAGCGCAATATATACGATCAATGTCATTCGAAAAGCGGCATCGCAACCAGGCTGGGCACCGATTCGTTTTGTAGTCTATCGACATATTTTCCGGTTTGCGAAATATCAAAACTGGGTATTACAACTGTGTGCGAGCTTCAGGCCGTTTGCCGAAGCAACGACAAAAAAAGAGACTCGAAACAAATTTCCGGTTTAGCCGGAAGGCGTCGCACAAACCGCTTGTCTAGAGGTTAAAGGACAATGGCCAGAAAGGACAACAACGAACAAATTCTCTGGATGGCGGACTGCTACAGCCTTGCCAAGCGTTTTCCCAATCCAAACACATGGCTCTCTTTGCTGCAACCAGTTGAGCAAGCCTCCGATGTGAATCCTTTTCACTATTGGTTGTGGATGGAAATTTGGAAAGCAGCACAAACTGAAGAACCTTCAGTGGTGCCGGTTGGCAAAGCCAGGTAGGGTCCGATGAACAGCCGCTCTTCACAGAGCTGCTGAAGTTGAACTGGTACGCTTTTCGAACAGACCTACAGCCGCGCTTCGCAAAGAAGCTGGCAAAAACGTCCGACGCGATTGCACACAATTGACCTAAAATTCGGGGATGCACAGCAGAGCTTTTGCACTGCAGGCAAGGAAACGAGCCTCAGATGTAATTTGCAAAAGCTAATTGGCTGGCTTGGCGCACAATAGTTGAGGTGATGACTGATCCATAGTCGTCACCTCAAAGTGCTTTGTGTTGGCCGCTATCACGGATGAATCGCCAACGATACTATTTTCCAGTTGAGCACCACGCTGAACTCGGCTGTTGGCCCAGATTAGAACGTTGTTCAAAACGACGTCTTCTTCGATCACACAGTTGTCGCCGATTACGACACTGCCCTGCAATCGAGCACCACTGCGGATCTCGCTATTAGCACCTAACAGAACATTGCCTTCGACGATTGCACCTTTGTCGAGAACCGCGTTATCGCCCATGTACACGGTGTGTCCGTTGACGTCGGTTTTCTTGCCTTGAATATCGACGTTGACCAAACAGTTGAGTGCATCAAAATTTGATTGACGATATTGCGATATGGTGCCAACATCGGACCAATAAGTTTCGAACTCTATACCGAGTACCGGTGCGCCTTTCTCGACGAGCATCGGAAACAACTGGCGACCAAAACCGTACACACCATCTTTGGGCATGTACTTAAAAATTTCCGGTTCTAAAACATAAATTCCAGTCGATGCCAAATTAGAAAGCGCTTCTTCTTTTTTTGGCTTCTCTTGAAACCCTGTAATCAAGCCGTTTTCATCAGTGACGACAACGCCGAAGTGTTCGACGTCAGGCACTTTTTTAACGGCGATACTGGCGAGCGCGCCTTTCTTTTTATGCTCGGCAACAACGCGAGTCAGATCGCAATCGGTAAGCAAATCGCCCATCAGGACAAGGAAAGTGCCGTCGTTCAAAAAGTCGGCGCACGATCTGACACCACCGGCGTCACCACTCAGTTCGCTTTCATGACGAAACTGGATATCGATGCCGAAGCGCTTGCCGTCTTGAAAATGCTCTTTGAGCTGTTCGGGAAGATGGTGCAAATTCGCTATCAGATCGGTGTAATTATGTTTTTTGAGGAGCCTGATTATGTGCTCGATAACCGGCGTGTTCGTTATTGGGACGAGCGGTTTGGGCACCCTTGCAGTCAGGGGATCGAGCCGGGAGCCTACGCCTGCAGCCAGAACCATTGCCTTCATTACTAACCATCCTCCCAGGAAACCTTATTCTAGCGCGATGCAGTGCCAATCTTGCTACAACACCGCATAGTCAAGTGGGCAAAACTCCGCAGAACAACAGAAGCTTACTCAGTCGTGGTCGGAACTTCAACTGTGAGTGATTTTACTTTGCTGGAAAGCGCAGCCAGTTGCTCATGATCGTGGGCGAGCCTTTGGCGACCGTAGCCAATTGCTTGGCTGACTAATTCATAGCGCGGACCGGACGTTCCGAGGGACTCATCTTTGCTGACATACTTATATATGTCGCGGTCGAAGGCCGGCGAAAACTGCATCCATTCACCGGGCGCAAGGTCGCTCATCGTGCGTTTGCGTTTGCGACAATACTCGACTAAGGGCTCAACTAATGACACAGCCTTGTCTGGCGCAAAACCTTTCTCGATCAAATAATCGATCGCGTTGGCACGGTTTGCCATGTCGACTTCGCTCAGGTCAGTCATTCTTTTGATGTCGAAAATCAAAGCAGGCAAAATTGTTTTTGTGAGCTCCAAAACGAAATCAAGGTTGTAAATCAGCTCATTCAAGGCTGAGAGAACCTCACTACTTTCGTGGCTCGACGCCGACGGTATGCCTTTAAGCTGACTCAAAATTTCGGTGAGTTTGTAACCGAGTGACGCGCTTCGGCTGCGCAAAACTTCCAGGACTTCAGAGCTTTTTCGATCGGGGAAAGTTTCGTTCTCGAATGAAAATTGGCGTGGCAGGCGGACCAAACCGAATTCTTGGGTGGACCACAAGAGCATTTCGCCGGCGAACTGCGAAAGGTGAGTTCCAAAGATTGCAGCACAGGATGCAAACTCGATCACGTAATCGACTTCGGATACTGAATCAAAAGTGTTATGTTGGATGCCGTCAAACCCCAGCAATCGCGCCAATAGACCGCGATCCAGAGGGTGTTCTAATAGAATCTGGTTATCCAAACCGGCCGAGATCAAATTGACGCGTCCGAACAAATCGAGGAAGCGTTCGCAATCCTGCCGCAATCGGCTTTCAACCGAGAGGAAGTGAAAACACAACATCTCTCGGCGTTTTGGTTGCATGTGCGTGTACGCCGAGAAGAACACATCTTCGTGGGCGGTTGCCAGTTGCAAAAACATGGTGCGCAATTCGATCAACTTCAAGAGTGCATCGAGCAGAGTATCGCGCACCCAGAGGCGCACGTCGGTAGCCAGCCAGTCTTCGTCGCTGCGTCCCTGGTTGAGACGTTCGCCGACCGTGCCTGTCAGTTCACTGAGTCGACGAATTAACGCCGTGTATAAATCGATGTCGTCATCATTGATGAAGTGTTTGCCTGCGGCAAATTCCTGGCCGATTTGTTCGAGCCCGGTGACGATTTGATCGACGACTTCGGCTTTGATCAAACCGCTTGCCATCAGCACTCTGGCGTGAGCGGCAGACGACGCCAGTTGATAGCGCGGCAAAATTTTCTCAAGATCCGGAGGAGTTGGAAAACGCCTCATCCGCGAAACACGAGTAGGAACGGGGAAACCGTTTTTTGATTGATCGTCAGACTCCATGCCTAAAGTTTTAGCACAGCGTGGATCAGACAAACAGTCTTGAATTCAAGTGGACTAAGCCGCTTTTCGATCTTTCTGGATCTTTTCGGTCTTTTGAATCTGCTTCAGGTAGCGATTAAAATCCTGTTGGTATCGCTTTTGAACCTGCTTGGGAACTGGCATCTTTTCTTCTTTTAGAATTGCCATGACTACGTACTCCGACATAAAAACTTTTCTCTGACTTGGTCTCTCTTATAAGACCTTGACCAAAATTCATAATAGCACAAGTTAATACAAGCAAATACCTAAAAGATGTCGCGATCGCGGACTGATCGATATAGGTTTAAAACCGGCTTCAGGCCTCAGGTACAGCAAAACTCAGTCCGACCACCACAAGCATGGCGGCAGCGCCCACAATATATGGACTAGCTACACCGACGTTTTGGAACAAATAGCATCCCAAAGCTGGACCGATGATGCGGCCAAGTGTCGACAGAGATTGCCCGACTCCCATCGAACCGCCCATGCGGTCTGGTGGTGCCAGTTTTGATAATAAACTTTGGTTGGCCGGAGTGGCTAGACCGGAGCCGAAAGCGAGGAAGGCAAGCGCGATTGCCAGCATCCACACAGCGGTGCTGAATGGTGTCAACAGCAAACCAACGACGTTTAGCAAAGCCCCGATTGTGATCAATTTCTTCTCGCCATATTTTTTGGAAAGCCCGTGAATAAGCCGTCCTTGAACGAACACCATGAGCACGCCAATCCAGGTAAACATCATCGAATTTTCAAAAGTACCGAAGTGAAAATTCTTGATCGTCAAAAGAATCAGCGTCGCTTCCATGTTGGCGAACGCAAAAGTCGCCATAAAAAAGATGATCAAAGAAACGCGCAATTTCGGATCGGAAAGCGTATCAAGATAAAACCCCAAACCCATTGGATAGCGCTCGGCTCCGGCGCTGGTTCGTTTTTTTGGTTCGGGCAGCCACATAGCTGTAAAAATGAGGTCGATCAAGCTGAAGCCAAGCGCCACAAAACCAAGATGAGCAAGCGACAAACCGGCCGCACTGACACCACCGCCGATGGCTGGACCAAGAACAAAACCAAGACCGAATGCGGCGCCGACCAGCCCCATTCCTTTCGCTCTGGTTTCTTTAGTGGTGACGTCGGCGATATACGCCTGCGCCACTGCCAGATTTGCGTTACCGAAACCTGCCACCGCTCTTGAGATGAAAAGCATAATCAAACTATTTGACAGGCCCCAGGTGAGATACCCGATACATGAAAAACAAAGACTTATCAGCAGCACCGGTTTTCTGCCAATCTTGTCGGAAAGCCGCCCCCAGAAGGGCATGAATAGAAACTGCATCAACGAATAGATCGCAATCAAAAGACCGATAGTAAAATCATCAGCGTGAAACTGTTGTGCATAAGTCGGCATAGCGGGAATAATCAATCCGAAGCCAATCAGATCGATAAAAACGGTTAGACCTATCAACAGAAGTGATTTCTTATCCGGTTTATCTGTCGCCTGGTTTTCTTCGGTCGCCGAGCTTTGTGAACTATCCATATGTCTCCAAGATTCCGATAACTCCAGCGGCAATTTGTCCAAAACTGCCATTTCCAGGTCCTGGGTCCGCCGCCTGTGCGCTTGATTGCAAATGACTACAAAATGCTGGGAATAAGCCCAGGGCGCGCAGTAGTCCATTATTGGACCTGATATTAAGACTATTCTTCTTCAAAGGTTTGGTCTTGGTCATAAGTGGTAATTAAAAGTAATATAAGAGAGGCGCCCCGTTGCAGAAACGCATTTACTACATTCGCTCGCTCAATAAGATTGTCCAACTCCTATGAAGCTTTGCCTGGTTTGCAACTTCCAAACTGCCGAAGAAAATGACATTTGTCCCCGAGACGGATCGTCAATGGTTACTGTCGGCGACGATCCCTTATTGGGGATGGTCGTGGAAGGGCGCTATAAAATACAGTCGGTGATCGGGCAGGGTTCTGCCGGTACCGTGTATAAAGCGGTTCAGGAATTGATCGGCCGCGAAGTGGCGATCAAAGTTCTGCACGACTATCTGGTTTCCGATGACGAGTTCATCAAACGCTTCAGACAAGAAGCCAAAGCCAGCAGCCGCCTGTCGCATCCAAACATCATCACTATTTATGATTTCGGTTTGATCCCTGAAGGACAGCGTCCTTACATCGCAATGGATCTGCTGATCGGCACACCACTTTCCGATTTGCTCTCTTCGGTAGAACGTCTGTCGCTCGATGAAGCAATTCCAGTCTTCTCACAAGTTTGCTCCGCTCTTGGAGAAGCGCATAGACAGGGCGTCGTGCACAGAGACGTCAAACCAGAAAATATCGTCCTTGTTGAACGCAGTGGGCAGAAACTCTTCCCGATCGTCGTGGACTTCGGTATCGCGCGGCTGATGGAAGAATCAGACGCCGCAAAAATCACTCGTACAGGCACCGTATGTGGTAGCCCGACTTACATGAGTCCGGAGCAATGCACATCATCTAAAGTAGATCATCGAAGCGATATTTATTCGCTTGGTGTGGTGATTTACGAATGCCTGACCGGCGAAGTGCCGTTCCATTCCGATGAATTAGTTCGCGTTATGGCGATGCATTTGTCCGATCCTCCGACGCCCCTCAACCAGGTCAAGCCCGGGCTTGTCTTCCCTGAGATGCTCGAAGAAGTTGTCTATAAATCGCTCGCAAAAAATCCGGATCAACGTTTCCAATCGATGGAAGATTTTGCCAACGCGCTTGAAGAATCGCTGAAGCAAAAAGTTGTTGAACCAATCACATCGAAGAGCAGCACCGCTAAAGCCAAATCGCTGGAACCAGGTCCACTGGCTCAGCAAGACAGCCTGCACATGCGCAGCCAGAGCCAGGAGATGCCGGCACCACGTGGACCGTCATCGCGCGATCTGGCCAGTCGAGCGTTGGAAGAACTCCAGTCGCGCGGACCAAATGAGCCTCCATCGAATGCTGTTCAAGAACAAATCAATTCAATGCGTCAGCAGATGCGAAACGAACAAAGTGATGAAGCGAAAACTCACGCGCTCAAAGCCGGAGATTTTTCACGCGGACGCAACGGCGGATCCGGTGCGACGCAAAAAGCATTGGTCGTAGTTGTTGCGCTTGTTTCAATTGCGCTTCTCTACTTCACGCTCTCCAGCCAGGGGCTGGTGCCAATGTTCAGTCAAAAGGATCCGACGATTGAAGACGCCAAAGCGCTGATCGCGAAGGGCAACACCAGCGAAGCAATCGCGATGCTCGGCGATCTGATAAACGACACGAACAAAGAAGTCGTAAGCGATCTTTATATCAAGGTAGCAAAAAGTCAGGCTAGCAAGCACGATTTTCCGCAAGCCATTGAGACCGTGAAAAAAGTGCCTGCCGATTCGAAGCAGACTAAAACTGCCCAAACATTAGCTGGTCAGTGGGAGAAAGCGGCAAGCGTCGCCGACGATCCAGAACCTATCAAAGACAAGCCACCGAAAAAAGGCCCGCGTCGCCGCAGGCCCGCGCATAACTAGAACGGTCGGTGAGCGACACGAAGGGGCCCAGCGTCGAAACGAAGGGGTCCGGCGTCGACACGAAGGGGTTAGGTTCGGCGGCAGCCGCGAGTCGAACAAGTCCCATCCAATCCCTTCTATTGTTTAAACGGGCCGTTGATCCGTGGGTAACGAAGCAATGTCGTGAAGCGCCGCTCTGATGCGGTTCTTCGAACGAATTACAGCGATCATCATTCTTTAGTCGATACGTTGTTTCAATATAGGTGAACGAAGGCAATGGGTTTGCGGGCTCAACCTTCGCCTCGGTACGCCCGCGGCTAACGCAAACACTAGCTTTCCGGCTTCGCCTCGGCTGTTACAACAGTTTATTGATACCGATAGCTGGTTAAAATTGCTTGAGTTGGAATCGCGAAAAGCCTCATGAGAAGCCAATCTATGCTCTTAGTACATTCTCTCCGAGACAATTCAAAAATCAACGATATATGGATTCAACCGAAGGCCGAAATTCGAAGTACACTACGCGCGAGTATGTCAAAAAGCTGATGAATAGAGGATCGCGGTGGTTTCCAGCCCGGTGAATTTCAGCACAGTGATTTTCAGCGCGGTGGTTCAGCGAGGCGGTTCAGCGCGTGAATTTTTGAACTATCGACTTGTTGTAGTTATTCTTTGAAGGCGCCGATGGCTCTGAATTTGCGTTGGCGATCTTTGCGAACGTCGTCGCCGGAAAGCTGCTTCAGTTCTCGGAGTTGAGCGATGATCACGCCTTTTGCGGTCGCGGCAGTGACGTCAGGATTTTGGTGCGCACCACCTAGTGGTTCATCGATGACACCGTCGATGACACCAAGCTCTAGAATCTCTCTTGCGGTAATTCTCATTGCTTGAGCGGCTTCCATGGCTCTGTCTTTGGTTTTCCAGAGAATAGATGCGCAGCCTTCGGGTGAGATCACGGAATAAACTGAGTGTTCCAACATCAAGATGCGATTGGCGACGCCGATTGCAAGCGCGCCTCCGGAGCCGCCTTCGCCTGTTACGATAGAGACGACAGGAACGCGGAGACCTGACAATTCCAATAAGTTGACGGCGATTGCTTCAGCTTGGTTGTGTTCTTCTGCGGTCAGACCGGGATATGCACCGGGTGTGTCGATCAGAGTAACGACGGGAAGATCGAATTTGTCGGCGTGCTTGAATACGCGCAAGGCTTTGCGATATCCCTCGGGCTGTGGCATTCCGAAGTTGCATTGTTGTTTGTCGCGAAGCGAACGGCCTTTTTGTGTACCGACTGCGATCACTTTCATATCATTGTCCAGGCGCAGCAATCCGCAAACCATGGCGTCATCGTCGGCGCCTTTGCGGTCACCATGCAATTCAACCCAATCCGGATCCCATCGATCGAAGTAATCGCGCGTGTAAGGTCTGTGTGGATGGCGAGCGATAGCCAGGTGGTCCAACGGCTTTAAATTCGAATACAGCGACTTCTGGAGGCGTGTGTATTGCTCTTCAAGACGTTCAACATCACCTTCCAATTCGGGCTGATTGGAAAGCTGATCTTTCAACCGTTCGATCTGCTGACGAAGAAGTTCAAGAGGCTTCTCAAATTCCAGAGGTATCGGTCTCTTATCCTTTTCTGCCATTGTCCTCTAAGCTCCAGTGTCCGTCACGATTTTGCGATTTAGTTTCAGTATCGTGTTTGAATTCCGTACTTGAATCTCGTGATTGAGTTTCGTGTTTCAATTTCGGGCGTGAATTTCGTACTTGATTATCGTGGTGTGTTTAATCCGTGGTGTTTGAATCTCGTTCTTGAAAATCGGGTTTGATTTTTGGGGCGAATTTCTTTTGCGAAATTCAATTTAAAGAATCAAGATTTTGATCCGACTTTATCCTGATGTTTTTTTTTCGAGGATGAAGAATCGCTTGGCGACGGGGCTTGGTGAAACTCCATGAGGTTTCCGATCGTTTCTTTGAGTTTGAGGCGATCGACAACCATGTCGACTTGTCCGTGTTTCAGCAAATATTCGGCGGTTTGGAAATCGGCGGGGAGCTTCTGTCTGATGGTTTCTTCGATGACTCGGCGACCGGCAAAACCGATCCGTGCACCGGGTTCTGCGATGATTACATCACCTAGCATTGCGAAACTGGCGGTGACTCCGCCGAAGGTTGGTTCGCACAAGATTGAGATGTAGAGCAGTTTTGCGTCTGCCAGTGATTTTAGAGCTGAGCTTGTTTTGGCTAACTGCATAAGACTGATTAAGCCTTCTTGCATGCGCGCGCCGCCGGAGCTGGAGATGATGACGACTGGCATTCTGTTCTCAATCGCTTTTTCAATCAGGCGCGTTACCTTTTCGCCGACGACGGAACCCATGGAGCCACCGAAATATGCGAAGTCCATAATTCCAAGTGCAAGCGGTTTGCCGTTGAGTTTACACAGACCCGTGAGGATGGCGTCTTTCAAACCGGTCTTGCGTTCTGCATCTTTCTGCTTATTTGAATAACTATCAACGTCGACAAAGCCCAGAGGATCCGACGAAGTCATGTTCGCGTCGAGTTCCTGGAAGGTATTTTCGTCGGCGAGCTGATCGACACGCTCATCGGCGCCTATGCGGAAGTGGTATTTGCACTTCGGGCAAACCGACATATTGGTGCGAAGGTCGCGCACATAGAGCATCTCGCGGCACTGAAAACATTGCTTCCAGAGCGCGCAGACGTCATCGGACGCCGGCAGTGGTTTCGGAGCCGAATTTTCATTTTCACGGCGTTTTTGCCGGCTGGCAAACCAATCCTTGAGATCCATCGCGCACACGCCCAACCCGATTAAGAATGAAGGGCGCTCCTTTGAGAGTAGTAGCGGCTAATAATGCCGTAACGCCGTCGTGACGGCTTTGAAGGATTTCGCCAGGCGAGATTCCTTCGATAGCGTTCGAGCCTTCAGCCCTGAGCAGGGGAAGATTATATCATTGTCAGATCATAGAATAGAGGCGTGTACTCTAAGGTAAACATGACTATTCACCGATTTTTGATCGAAAACGCGAAGATAGACCTGGCTGGCGGCACGGTCGAGATTGTCGACGCCCAGCAGATCAAACAAATCACGCGGGTTCTGCGGCTTGGTCTCGAGGACCGCATAGATGTAGTGGATCATTCAGGCAAGGTTTATCAATTGCGCCTCGCGAGCTTGTCTCCGGGCACGATTACGGGCGAGATTGTTTCGGTAACTGAGCCTCGCGCTGCTAAACCTTTCAAGATCATCGTGGTTCTCGCCTTATTGAAAGGTGGAAATTTCGAGTCGTCGTTGACCAAGCTCACTGAGATTGGCGTCGATGTGATCATGCCCGTGATCACGGAGCGCACCGTCGTGAAGGTGGAGATGAGCGAAAAGCAATCTTCATACAGCGGGAGACTAGATGGGAGAGTGGATGGGAACGCGGACGTGACAGTAGATGGGAACGCGCACGCAACAGCAGATGGGGACGCGCACGCTACAGCAGATGGGGACGCGCACGCTACAGCAGATGGGAACGCACACGCTACAGCAGATAGGGACGCACACGCACCAGCAGATGGGGACGCGGGCGGAGCAGCAGATGGGAACGCGCACGCAACAGCAGCTGGCAGGGTGGACGCGAAAGCCGACCGGAAATTAGATCGGAAATTAGACGGGAAAGCAGGTGGAAAAGCAGACGGGAAGATGCGGCGCTGGATGTCAATTGTCAAAGAAGCGGTCGAGCAATGTGAACGCGCTCGGTCACCACAGGTGGTTGCCATTCAATCGCTCAAGAAAGCTTTGAATGATTTAACCAATACTGATAATCCACCCACCATATTTATATGCGCCGAACGAAGTCAAGCACCGCATTTGGTTACTATCGTTTACAGCAGGTACTTTCGGGAGGCATCACCGGCAGTGTCACTGTCCGATATATGCATCGTTATCGGACCAGAAGGTGGCTTTACTGAACAGGAAATAGATCAAGCGATATCGCTTGGATGCCTACCATGCCGACTAGGAGACAACATTCTGAGATCAGAGACGGCCGCTACGGTAGCAGCCGCTCTGGTGGCTAGTTTAGGAGAATTTTTATGCGACAATCAAAAATAGCCACAAGACATGTGAAACCATATACAGTGACAGGTAAAGCGTAACATTCATCGACTCAAAAGGCACCTAATGTGGTTGCACGGAAAACCAAAACGCATATGGAATATATTCAAGAAATTCACTCTGTAGACTTGACAAAGGTAGGCTTCACGAGGCTTAATAGTAGCCGATGCAGGCGGTATTCCCGGCTCTGCATTTCCTCAACTCAAAAGGCATGAGCGTGGCTGCAAAACTAGCCCTCATAAGAGATTTTCTAGGCGAGCAGCCAGTTAAACTCATTGCCGTTTCGAAGGCTGCAAGCCTGTCTCAGGTAGAGGAAGCAATCGAATGTGGTGTCACCGACTTTGGTGAAAACCGAGTCCAGGATGCACTGAAAAAAATCCAGACGCTCTCACCGCAGGTGGTGCAGAATACGAACTGGCATTTCATCGGTCACCTGCAGACCAACAAAGTGAAGCAAGTTGTGGGAAACTTCGTCTTGATTCATTCCGTCGATTCGTTGAGACTCGCTCAAGAGATTTCAGCGACTGCCCAGAAGAAGAACCTCATTCAATCGATCCTCTTGCAGGTAATGGTTCTTCCCGACCCGGAAAAAAGCGGATTCTATGTAGACGAACTAAAATCGTCGATCAATGAACTGATCGCTTTGCCCGGAATCAAAATCGAAGGGTTAATGACCATCACCCCTTTGACCGATGACCGAGCGGTTCGGAAGGAATGCTTCAACCGCCTGCGTGAATTGAGAGACGAACTCTCCAAAGAGTACGGAATCGAGCTCAAAGAGCTGTCCATGGGAATGACTAACGACTGGCAAGATGCCGTCACCTGTGGTGCCACGATGGTAAGAATCGGAAGAGCAATTTTCCAGTAAGTAACTAAAGTTTTTTTTGTGTTCGCAGAAGAATGAAGAAGAAGTTGAGAAGGTAAATCAAAGGTTTTTAATAGGCGCAGGACAAGCCGGCAAGGAGGAAAGTGGTGAGCAGCAGCATAGTACAAAAATTTAAGAGTTTCTGGTTCGGACCTACCGATCAATACGATCAGGAAGATTTCGAAGATTTGTTCGAAACTACAGATGACGTTTACGCGACCAATGGTCAACTCGCTCTCGATAGAGCACCAATGGAAGCAGCCCCAGCTCCGTCGCTCTCGATGGGCATCGGAACACGCGGAAAAGTTTTAGAGCATCCAAGCGCTGCTCCAGCAAGTGAAGTTTTGGTTATCGAGCCCAGACAGTTCGAAGAATCAATTGAAATCGTCGACCATCTGCGCAACCGCAAATCGGTTTTACTAAACCTCCACATGCTCGACAACGAAGGTTCGCAACGCGTAGTCGATTTCCTCTCAGGCGCCACATGGGCAATTGATGGACATCAACAACGCATCGGCGATGGTGTCTTCTTATTTGCACCAGCTTCGGTGCAAATCAGTACCGAGTCGAATTCCTCGAAAGCTCTCAAAGAAGCATTCTGGAATCAAGCTCAAACACTCTAATCGGCGCCCACTCGCATCGCGAGTAGTCCTGGCTTAGAATCTTAAACGGTGATGCTAACAGCGTCACCGTTTCTTTTTGAGCACGAACAGATTCAGAATGAATATTCAGGATGAAAAATCGCCACGACGATTCAACGAAGATTAACAACGACGATTCAAAACGTGAACCAAAGACTACATCTCGAACTCCTCGGCTTTGCGCCGTGAGATTTCTTCTTCAGTTGGCTCATGGAAATGCTCCAACACGGTGCCTGGCAGTGCGCGTTGCAAGTCTGTAAGAACGTTTTTGTCGAAGCCCTGTAAGCCGGTTAATCCAATCGTCTTGATGCCCTTCAGTTTTTTCAGATCGGGAACGCTGGCAGGTGTCACGGATGTGTGATCGAACCTGTATTCGACTATTTCGGGTCTCGGGAAACGTGAAAAAATCGAGCGCAAAATTTTTGTCGACTTATCGGTTATGCCTTTGTTTCCAGCGACGGTAAATGAACAAATCTTGGGCGCCTTTTCTAGACACATAAATCCGCGATCGGTGACTTTGAGATTGGTGGCACTCAGAAGTACCAGGGTCGGAATTTTCGATACCATTTCAAAACCAACATCGCTTACGTCTAAATCCTTCAACCGAAGCTCGGTAATTTGCGAGTTTTGCAAAAGCGCAAGATTCTTTTCGTCGAATTTTCGATCGCCTCCAAGTTCGAGCATTCTCAGTTTCATACCGCTGAGAATTTGAATCAATTCTTTGTCCACTGGCATTTCGCGCACAGAGACCTCACGAAGCAGCGGCGCGCGTCTAAGTCCGGCAATCGCTTTATTGTCTACACTCGCATTCTCCGGCTCGGTAAGTTCATCGAGTTCAATGGCTTGAAGATTTTCGAATTGGGAGATCGCCTCGAGACTGTCAGCTGAAACGTCCGGACATCGCGCAAGAACCATTGAATTAATTTTTGTTTTGTGCAAAATTTTCAAATTTTCCGCACTACATCCGGTGCAGCCGACTAAGCGCAGGCGTCGCAGATTTGGAGCCTTTTCGGCCAGCACCTTAAGTTGCTCCGGATCTAATTGGAGATGGTGAAGCCCAATTTCGCGATCATTCAGACGTCTACGAACATCCATGGCCATACGAGTCTGATCAACAGGGTCGATCTCAAGCCGATCGACCGGGCTCTTGTTGTCTTTAATTTTATAATCCGACGCAGTTTTCGTTTCGGGTTTGACTTCATTTTCCTTTTGAATAAAAAAACAAACCACAATCACACCAGCCATGAGAAGCAAAACAACGACAATGATCATTTTCTGCTTTTGCCATGGCGGCGCGTCAACGTGCGCTGATTGCTGTTGCAACAAATCCTGAGCCGCAGCTTCCTCTGCTTTTAAAACTTTCTCCTGTTCTTCTTGCGAAATCTTTGCGAGTTCAGCGGAAATTGTTTTCATGGAAGGGCGGAGTTGCGGATCCTTTAAAAGCATCGATGCAATCAACGCTTCCAGATCCTCAGAGAAGCTCTTGTCCAGCGAGATTTCGCCGATCAATTTGGGGGTTTCGAACTGATGCAATCGCAATAATTCCATCGCCGAATTCACTTCAAACGGACGGCGTCCAGTGAACGCTTCGTACATCACACAACCCAATGAATAGACATCGCAGCGGTCCGTGAGTTGGTCGGCGACGCTCTGCTCGGGGCTCATGTATGGCGGGGTTCCGAAGATCATATCTTTGGAGGTTAAGGTGTGATCGAACTTCCCGGCATCTGCAATTTTTGCGATTCCAAAATCTAGAATTTTTACTGTCAACTCTCCGCCCGAATTGACGATCATGATATTCGCCGGTTTCAGATCGCGATGCAAAACACCGTGCTCATGAGCATATGCGAGTCCGATACTGCATTCAGTAAAGAGCCAGAGCAAATCACTTTGAGTGATGCCGCCCTCAGCGATTGTTTCAGCAAGCGTTTGTCCTTCCAGATACTCCATGACCATAAAAGGCTGGGCATCATCCGCGATACCAAAGTCGAGAACGAAAACCAGATTGGGATGATTGAATTTACCCGCGGCTTTAGCTTCTTTTTGAAATCGAACAACGTCGTCCTAACCGAATCTCCGGGCGACCAACATTTTGACTGCCACCACTTTGTCGAGGTGAACGTTTCTGCATTTGTAAACCACACCCATTCCGCCGCAGCCAAGCAAGGAGAGGTACTCGAGCCCGGGCGCGATCAGTGTGCCGGGTTCTGGGCACTCGATCGTGACTATATCGGTGTGCTGACAATTGCTTTCGAGGCGGCTGTCGCCACTGCATTGGGGGCACCATCGCTGCGTGGCGTCGAGTCGTTCGCCGCTGGGAGTCGGTGTTCGCATTACAGGCAGACCTTGATCTGTATCATTGCAATGTACACGGATTTGGTCGTTTCAACACTATCGGACGGAATCCGTCTCAGTGCTTGACGTGATGTCGTAGCCGAGCGAAACAGGCACGAATGCCGAATCAGCAGGTTTCACCTTGGCAATAAACGGATGAAAAATGGATTTAGACCTCGGACAACGGGGCGGTTATCATGTTCGAAACGGAGCCCAAAGGAGACTGGTGTGACCGGCGGCCTTGATGATGGATGCCGCGCCGTTTCCGGGTGCAAGGCGACGTCATTGTAGTTAAAGCGTTGTCCTCAGGTGCCACTGGGCCTAATATTGGTTGAGGAACCAGTACTCGGGGTTCGATGCGACGTTGTTGACGTAGACGCCGTAATGCAGGTGCGGTCCGCTTGCGCGCCCGGTTTTGCCGACGGTGCCGACTACTTGTCCGGCTTCGACCTGGTCGCCGACTTTGACCTTGACTGTGGTCATGTGGATGCCGATGGACACGACGCCTCGACCGTGGTCGATGCAGACGACGTTACCGTGCAGTTTCCAGCCGGTGTGGGCGACGACGACTCGTCCGGGAGCGGCAGCATAAATCGGCGTGCCACTCGGTGCCGCGAAGTCTAGACCGGAATGAAAATAGTCCTTCAGAGGCTTGCCGTTGACCACACGTTTGACGCCGAAGCGGGTCGATAGCCTTCCCACCTTGACCGGTTTTTCGAACGTGCCAGTCCAACGTTTTTCATCAGAAACAATATTCTTTGCCTTAGTGATTGTTTCTTTTTCGCCGGGCGAGGCGTTGAAATTGTCTTTTGACTTCGGCAGAGTCAAACGTTGAGTGCCGAAGCGAGCGCTCTGAACATTGATTGTCGCCTGGAGATCGCCGGCTACAAGTTTGTAAACGCCCGGTTTCATCAAGGGCGAGATTGCGATTAGTGCTGTCTTAACCGGCTTGCCGTCAACTTCGTCAGAGAATAGTTTGACCGTTTCGCCATTGAACGTAACTGAGTCAGCCGAATTTGCCGCGCTTTCGGTAAGAGTAATTTTGAACGGTTCTCCCTGAGCCGGAGCCGGGTTTGATAGAACGATGCCGTTCGAAACAGCTTCCGCGATCAACATCGCATCATTCGTTTCGTTCTCTCTTCCAAAAAATCTATCAGTGTCTTGAGCCACTAAAAATCTGTCGGTATGTGCTTCCATCGAAGGTCTGTTGATATTTGATTCCATCGATGGCCTGTTGGTATTTGCTTCCATCGAGAGTCTGTTGGTATTTGCTTCCACCGAAGGTTCGTCGGTATTTGCTTCCACCGAAGGTCTGTTGGTGTTTCCTGCCATCAAAAATCGGTTGGCTTTAGTCGCCAATGGAGAACTCTTACCGCTTTGTGCCACCAAAAGACTTTTTTCGTTTTGTTCTAACAAAAAACTCTTGCCACCACCCGTGGAGGCAGGGGTGATCGGACAATGAATAAACAAACTCGCCTGGTCATTTGTTTTGCCACCAGGCGAGTTCGAATTAATTGCAAAGCTGTTAGTTGTCAGGGCGACTGATAAAGATGTGGAGAGAAAAATGAGAAACGAGAGCCGTTCGGCTCGACGAGCTAATGACCTACTTTTCAATCGATTGGGCCTCCGTTTGCCAGTAAGAGATTACTCCTCTTTAGCAGATTTCGGAACCAACCTCTCTATGGCATCCTGCAATGCTTCAATCTTGTCGATCGGGATGGCGACGCCTTTCTTGGTCGGCTTCTCTTCTTGATCCTTGTCGACATACCACTCGCGAATGTGGAGGTATTTAGTGCCCCGGTACTCGCCAATGTAGACGTTTATGGTTTCGCCTCTGGCCTTTTCGTGAACCGTAATTCTCTCTTCCAAGGTGCTATCCTCCGCTAAATCGACCTAGATATTATTAAGTGACTTATAAGTTTTAAATTCCTGAGCTTATATCAAGTATATAAACCTAGTAATTCAGAGATAAAATCAAATCTCATTACAAGTTATAAGTACCACGATTTAAATGACTCAATTCATAGACGAAACAGAAATAGTTGTCCGCTCCGGTGACGGAGGTAACGGCATGGTGGCATGGCGGCGCGAGAAATACGAGCCGCTGGGCGGTCCTGCGGGGGGCAACGGTGGCAAAGGCGGCGATATTTATCTGAAGGCCGTCTTCGATAAAAGTACTTTGCTCGATTTTCGTTATAGGACGGAGTACGAAGCGGAGCCGGGAGCGCGCGGTGGTCCGAAAAACTGTCACGGCAAGGGTGGCAAGGATTTGATCATCGAGGTTCCGATTGGAACGATTGCCTATGACACCGCGACCGGCAACGTGATCGCCGATTTGACCCGCGGCGACGTTATGGTCATGGTGGCACAGGGCGGCAAAGGCGGGCGCGGCAATACGTCGATCGCGACGCAACAAAAACGCGCCCCGCACTACTGCGAACCAGGTCTTCAGGGTGTGGTGCGAACGCTGAAATTAGAGCTGAAACTGCTCGCCGATGTCGGCATCGTCGGTCTGCCAAACGCAGGCAAGTCAACGCTTTTGAGTGTTCTTACAGCAGCCAAACCAAAAATCGCTGACTATCCATTTACGACTCTCACGCCCCAACTGGGCGTGGTCAAATTATCGGATGGCGCCGGTTTTGTCATGGCAGATATTCCGGGGCTTATTGAAGGCGCCGCTCAGGGACTGGGTCTCGGGCATAAGTTTTTAAGGCATCTCGAGCGCACACGAATGCTGATCCATCTTGTTGATATCACCAGCGATGACCTCGAACGCGATATCAAAATAATCGATAACGAGTTGGACAGCTATGGTACGAAGCTCAAGACCAGGCCGCAGATTATGGTTTTCAACAAAACTGACCTGGTCGAGGAAGATGCCACCGCCGCTGCTATCGCTTTGTCCAAGAAGTTAAAACCGGAATCGGAAGTTCTGACGATGTCTGGTGCCACCAAACAAGGTACCAAACAATTGATCGATCTTTTGACGGTGAAACTGGCGAAATCGAGAGAGGAAGAGCCTGACCTCGACAACGAAGACGAATTTTTAGAACCGGATGAAGATGCTTATGCGGAGACCAGAAGCACAAGCACGTTTGAGATCTTCCGATCGAAAAATGTCTTCACTGTCGAAGGTGACCGCGCTGAGCGGCTCGTCGCAGTGACCAATATGCGAGACCCTGACTCGATCGCGCACTTGTATAAATCGCTGCGCTCGATGGGCGTGATTGACGCGCTCGTACAAGAAGGCATTGAGCCGGGCCGCACGATCAATATCGCAGGTGTGGAGTTCATCTTCGGCGAAGAGTGGTAGGCCGGCGGCGGCGTCGCAATCTGGACGCGCTAACGCTAGACGGGCACCAGAACTTGATCCGCGCGTTATCCGACGACGCTAACTAGGCGGCACCATAGACAGGCGCGCATTCGGACGGGCGCCACAGCTAGGCGGACCATAATCACATTTCAAATTCATTTTCTGAGTCTGATTCTTCAAAATAAGCATCAAAAATGGTCTTGAAATGTCGCTAGATTGCCAAGGTGAAACCGAGTTCGCCAGAAAAACGCGAATTTGGCGCACTTGGGCACACCTCGACAACTCGAATGGGAACCCGACTTCCCAAAAACGCCTGTTTTGCCCCAATTACAGGGGGTAGTAGAAAAGGTTCTTTCCGGGAGTTTGAGAAAGACGCTGTTTTGAGGCTGTTTTGAC
>JADYXR010000053.1 GCA_021772095.1 Candidatus Obscuribacter sp.
ACTGGGCTAAATTGCCTCGGAGCAAGAATCGCACGTCCTTCAGGGCGGAGAGAACGTCAAAAAGCAGGCCATTGTCATTCATAAAGTTTGGTGTCGTGGGTGGTGCTAACTATAAGAAGTAATAGATGGTCCGCTGAAAAACCAAAACCATAAAATGGATGCAAGCGCCTGATTCCATCCCGCTCTTGCGGATTGGAGCTGATCAGACGCTTGCACCCGGCATTATAGGCATACTCATCAGTTGTCGGTCCCCAGGATAAGTTGATCGAGATGCTCCCACATGGCGGACAGGCGCCCGTGGCTGGGGTTGTAGAGAGCGGTGCGGAACTTCGGGTATTCCCGACGGTTCTTGCGCATTCTCTTCTTGTTGTTGATGGAGTGCTCGACGTTGGCGATGCGGTCGCACAGCTTCACGGCGATAGCCATCCAGTCTTGCGCAATCTTCGGATAAGTGAACTTCTTGCGCTCGTCGCGATTCTTGCCGGGCTCGTCAGTGACGCGCCAGGTGACCGATACGGATCGCTTCGGGAAGCGCGCCGCAAGAAGGTCTTCCAGGGTCTTCGTCGTGTCTTCGGGGACATCGTGCGACCAGCAGGCCAGTCGGATGATGCGACTGCGCTTGAAGCCGAAACGAATTGCCACACCTTCGGTTTTACCGAGGTGATATCGATACGGAAAGACGCCGTCTTAGGTTTGGGCACCATGCGCTCGCGTGCACCATTCACGGGCAGCGCGGAGGGAGATGGTGCCATTGGCGATAAACTTTTTCATGGCTTTCTCCCATTCGGGTTAAGGCGACAAGCGAAGGCCGCCGAACGAATTCGACTTCCTCCGCTCAATCGCGTGGTTGATGTTATACGAACTCGTGCTGAGCGACCTCGGAAGAAGCGCGCTCGGCAGTGTCACCGACAGGCGCAAATGTGAGATTGCTCGAGCCGTGATACGTGAGTTCCATTGCCCTGGCGGTATCCCAGTCGCGGAGGTTTCGCACCCTGGGCATTGCCCGGATGGAATCGCCCGCGTTGAGCACGACGCAATGAGCCGCCAGCCGGTCGCGAGGACTGTGGGGCGACGCGTCATGCGGGATTTCGAAGTCGTAAGCGCCGCTGAGCAGCACCACGAAAGCGCGGTCATCGTCGGCTTCGTTTGCCGGGATGAAAGTGCCGTTGTCGAGGAATTCGCCCTGGGGAATCAGCTCGATGCCACCAGTGACGCGCTCCTGAATCGAGCCGACTTGAACGCGACCGGTGCGGTCGTTGGGTTCGAAGAGCGGCGAGATGGAGAGATACGAGATGCTGGTTCCGCCGACAGCGACATACGCTGTGCCGTCGAAACGTTGCCACTCGAGGAAAGGAACCACGACTGGGCCCTGGTCACTGGGTTTGATGCGGAAGAATTTCATAATTCGCTCCTGATAGCAAAAAGCTGAAACTGAGTCGACCAAAACACGGACACGCGGAGCGTTTCCGAACAGTGGTGAACTCGCCGAACAACTGTGTTTTGAAAGCAGTTGTTTCACACCGGGCACTAAACTCGTAGAGACTGTTCGATTGTGGAAGCAGGGATGGGTTGTTGGGATGAACGGTCTCTGTGGTTGGTGAAGGTGTATTGAGATCTTTAGATAAGCAGAGAGATAGCTTTTGAGTCCATCAAAACTATTGTTTATAATGCCTCTTTACAACTAGTAACTAAACCTTATGCGTAGCTCGCGCGATTGCTCAGTGCCAGCATGCGCCCCGTTCTCAGTTTGTAATCAACCACTGTTTCCTATCTGCCGGAAACAGAAGATGGTGCGCTAAATCGCTCAACCTCAAAGTGACGATTTCTTGGATCGAGTTTGTGCCGTTATTCGTTGTAGATAGCGGTCTTCACGGAACCGTCTTCGAAAATCACACCGCGATACATTCCGAGCGTGTTGTAGCGCATCGCGTAGTTGCCGTTAGCGTCGACTAAAATTAGTCCGCCATCGCCGGCGGTGCGCGCCAGCGTTACAGAAACCACTCTCTCTGCGGCTTGAGCAACCGTCAGCCCAAGATGCCGGATCAGCGCGCTCACTTCGTGTCCGACGGAGCCGCGGATGAAATGCTCCCCTTCACCGGTGGCAGAAAATGCGCATGTTTCATCGTCGGCATATGTGCCGGCTCCGATGATTGGCGTGTCACCTACGCGACCTGGCTCTTTGCCCACAGTTCCGCCCGTAGACGTCGCCGCTGCCACGTGACCCTGCTTGTCGACCGCCACCGCGCCCACTGTTCCGTACTTCTTGCCGAGCGGCTCTTCATGCCTTTCTTCTTGCACGTCGCATTGCGACGAACCAGTGGTTAATCCGGACGGTCTTTTCCCGCCGCGTTTTTTTGCTTCGGCCTCGGCTTCCAGATAGTGTTTTAGATTCTGCTCGGCATGAGCTGTCTTGAAGTATTCTGCCTCGACAATTTTGAGACCGGCTGTTGGTGCGATTTTTCGAGCAAATGAATTGGCGCCCGCGCCGACCAGTAAGACGTGATGAGTGTGTTCCATTACCGCCCGCGCGGCTGTGACCGGGTTCTTCACGCAAGTGATACTGGCCACTGCTCCGGCGGCGAGTGTGGTGCCGTCCATGATCGCTGCGTCCATCTCAATCTTGCCGTTGCGGGTCAGACAAGAACCGCGTCCGGAGTTGTAGATGCTGGCGTCCTCTAGCACTTTCACCGCGGCAACCACCGCGTCCAAACTGTTGCCGCCGTCGGCAATGGCTTTGTAACCGGCTTTGAGAGCCTGTTCCAGCTTGGCGCGCGCTTCGCGTTCTCTTGCCGGCGTCAACTTCGTTCTGTCGACCGCACCTGCGCCACCATGCACGACAACTACCGCATTTCTTCCGGACGGCGCCAGGTTTTGAGAAAGAGCCATTGGTGAACCTTCGTCTAGAGGTTGTCGCTACAGCTCGCGGTTCGCGGCTGCTTCTGCAAACGATCGCAGATTGTGTGCAGTATACGGTTAGAGATTCTGTGTCGTAATTGAATGAAACTCATACGCGACCATAAAAAAACCTGGCGGTGCGCCAGGTTTTAAAAAGTTTTCGTTTCGTTGACTCAGGAGTATTTCTTCTGATCGAGGACGATACCGTCGGCGATTTGTCGAGCTTTTTCAGTTATGGCATCCGGCTTGTTGAGACCGAAAGCTTTGCCGTCTCCGGCGCCTAAAGCCAAGGTTTCCATGCCCTTGTGAGCGAACGGATCTTCGGCTTTGCCGATATCGACTACATCTTTTTGTGGAGCCCAGAGGCGAGGCCCTCCGCCTTTTCCACCAATCATTTGTTCTTGCGAATCTGCGATTTGATCGGGTACGCTGTCAACTGCCTCTTCCATGCCTTTGGCCATGTCGCCGAAGCCCATGCCTGGACTATCGCCCTTGGCACTGTTCATGCTGCTGGAGTCGCCGACTTTTGGATAAGCGTCCGAGTGACATTTAGCGCTACAGTCTGCGCCAATAGCGGTGAATGTTGATTCCGCCCCTTTGCCGCTCAGTAAGTTGTCTGAACCGTTGCCAACTGCTGCCATAAGATTAGTCGCCCTGTTAGTAAGTAGCTCCTGGGTACACTCGTCCACGTGTACATCGTCAATTAGAACATAGCCGAAATCAATGTCAAGCGGAATTAATGTGGCTGAAGTCCGGGATGGACGTGCGGTTGGGACTTTTGGACCAGGTTAAATCTGCGGCTTTGGCGAGCGGTCCCAATTCGCTCACAATCGGAATCAATATTGAGGCGGACTGTTTTGAACGAACAATTCGGAATCGATCGATACAATTCGAAGTGACTATTGGAACAGCCCTCTGAAAAAAAACTCTTCGCATCGGACTGTTTATAGTCCGCCAGCGCTGTTAGCGCGTTGATTCCCAGCCAAGTAGCCTCGGCTCTGGTTAGCATTCTGGCTTGGCGTTTGCGGCGGAAGTACTTTCAAATCGATGAATGCGGCGCGGCAAATCTTCTCGACTTCGGGATTGCCGGCTCCAAGCTTAGCGGCTTTTGAATATTCTCCGATCGCTTCGTTGACCATCAAACCGGCTTTGTAAGCCGTTCCGAGTTGGATGTGAACGTACGGATCGGCTGGACGCAACGCGGCATCGCGGCGCAGCCAGGTGATCGCTTGTTCCCAATTGCCGCTTTTCATAGCCGCTTCAACTGCTTTGTTTTTGCCTAACACGTATGCGCCAACGACCGCCTGATGCGGTGGTGGAGGCAATGGCGGTCCTTCATAACCAACTGCGATTTTGTTTACTCTGAACGTGTCTTGAGGCTGAGTGAATGAGACGTAGGTATTCGAACTCAGTGAATAAACATCGGTTGGATGAGATTGATGATCGAAAACGGTTCGATGTCCCTGACCCTGATGACCAAACACGCGCTCGACTTCTTTGGCAGTCAATTGCGAATCGGGGACTTCAATGGTGAAGACAGAACGAGTAACAACGCCATTCTGTGGACCATCCTGGTGCAACCGATATACCAATTGCCGCTTGGGCTCTTGATACCAGAGATAGTTTTTAGCCTTAAGAGCCATTTGCGATCTCTCATTTTCCGGCGCGCCGATGATGTAGCGCAAATAGGCAAGGTTCATCAGCTCAGGCTGAGCCGAAAGCGCATAAATGAGATTGACGGTGTCTGGTGCCAGTGCAGGCGGACGCGAACGGGCGTCAGCCGCATGACTGCCTGGATGAACGGGAGTGGCATTGAGCGGCAGCGACACGCATGCAAAGACGGCAAGCGCCACGCTTGCTAGTTTACGCACACCAAAAATTTGAGCTGAGTTCACTCGAGAGTTCCATAAAACATCGACGGAAAGGATGCCTTGAACAGACCGATTATAGCGATACTGGCGGAATAAGCAATGAAAACGTGCTTCATTGCTTATTTTAGGTTAGCAATCATTTCGCCAATCTGTTAATTGTGGTCGATTCCGGCAACTACCTTAGTTGATATCTGGAAAGCATTAGCTTTAAAAACGAGATATGATTTCCCGTCTATTTGCGATTTGGAAGGAGATCCAGCTATGGTCAGGCGCGAACTAAGGTCACTTTCAATTGTGGCAATGTCGTGTGCCCTTTTGAGTACAACCGTTGCAAACCCAGTCATAGCCCAACAAGAGTCGAGCAAAATGGAAACCAAACAGACAGCAAAATTCGTTTATCCCGCCGCAAAAAGAACAGACCATGTCGATGTTTACCATGGCAAGAAGATCGAAGACCCTTATCGCTGGCTGGAAAATCCACATTCGGAAGAATCGCGGCAATGGATCAGCGAAGAAAATAAATTGACGCGTTCGTTTGTCGACTCGGTGAAGTTGCGCTCCAAAATCAATCAGAGACTCAAAGATCTCTGGAACTACGAGAAGTATGCGACGCCGTTTCTCGAAGGCGGAAAACTTTTCTACTTTAAAAACACCGGTTTGCAGAATCAGGATGTTGTTTTCGTCAAGGATAATGAAAACGCCGAAGCGCGCGTTCTCCTCGATCCCAACCTGCTTTCCGCCGATGGGACTGTTGCGCTGGCAGGTTTAGAACTTACGCATGATGCGAAACTGATGGCATACGGAATCTCGAAGGCTGGCTCCGACTGGCAGGAATGGCATGTCAGAGATGTGGAGACCGGAAAAGATCTGGATGACAAATTGGAATGGGTCAAGTTTTCCAATGCTTCCTGGAGTCCGGACGGGAAGGGCTTCTACTACAGTTGTTATGACAAACCGAATGAAGAAACGAAACTGGAAGATCGCAATTATTTCCAAAAATTGTACTATCACCAGGTCGGCACGAAGCAGTCGGAAGACAAGCTGATATACGAGCGAAAGGACCAGAAGGAGTGGGGTTTCGATGGTACTGTAACTGACGATGGCAAATATCTGATCATCACGATCTGGAAAGGAACAGAGCCTAAAAATCGCGTGTTCTACAAAGACCTTTCGAAAGCTGATGCGCCCGTCGTGGAGCTACTTCACACTGCCGATGCAAAGTACAATTTTATCGCCAATGATGGAAACATTTTCTGGTTCTCGACCGATCTGAATGCGCCGAAAGGACGCATTATCGCAATCGATGTGAACGCGTCGACGCCGGATAAACTTAGTCTAAAAGAGGTTTTGGCTGAACGTGAGGAGACGCTGGAACAAGTCAATTATGTGGGCAATCGTTTCTTCTGCAAGTATCTAAAAGACGCCTTTACGCAAATGCAGGAAGTCACCACCATTGGTGCTCCGATTAGAAAGATCGAGCTGCCTGGAATCGGGACCGCGGCTGGCTTTTCCGGGCGCAAGGAATTTGATGATACATATTATACGTACACAAGTTTCAACACGCCGCCGGTGATCTACAAATACGAAATCGAATCCGGAAAAAGTACGTTATTCTTCAAGCCGAAGGTCAAGTTCAATCCTGATATGTTCGAAACGACGCAGGTTTTCGTGACCAGCAAAGACGGCACCAAAGTGCCACTGTTTCTGGTGCACAAAAAGGGCATCAAATTGGATGGCACGAATCCGACTTACCTCTACGGATACGGCGGATTCAACATCGCCTTGCGTCCCAATTTCTCAGTTGCGCTAATCGAATGGATGGAGATGGGCGGCGTGTTTGCGCAAGCCTGTTTGCGAGGCGGTGGAGAGTACGGAGAGAAGTGGCATGAAGCCGGAATGAAAAAACAAAAGCAAAATGTTTTTGATGATTTCATTGCCTGCGGAGAATGGTTGGTGGATCATAAGTACACTTCGCCGAAGAAACTCGCCATCGCCGGAGGCAGTAACGGTGGGCTTCTCGTCGGAGCGGCCATGACGCAGCGTCCGGATCTTTTCGCTGCCGCACTGCCAACCGTCGGTGTGCTCGACATGCTGCGCTTCCACAAGTTCACCATCGGCTGGGGCTGGGTGTCCGACTATGGCAGCGCCGACAACGAAGACGATTTCCCGACTCTGCTTGCGTACTCGCCCTTGCACAACATCAAGAAAGATCTGGCTTATCCAGCCACTCTCGTAATTACAGCTGACACCGATGACCGCGTTGTCCCGGCACATAGTTTCAAATTCGCAGCCGAATTGCAAAACGCCTACAGCGGTGAAAACCCTGTTCTCATCCGCATAGAGACCAGCGCAGGACATGGTGCCGGGAAACCGACCAGTAAAATCATCGATGAGTGGACTGACAAATTCGCGTTTTTAGTCAAGGTTCTCGACTTCGAGAAAACGGCAGAAGCTGGGATTTCCGAAGATCCATTCGCTGCGCAATAGCGCTGATACACACCAACGCGCGCATGAGAGCCGTAAATTGGAACCATAACCGCCACCGGCGCCGGGTCTGAGACAATTCAGATGCTCGTTTGTGAGTATTCGGCCAGCGCTGCTGTCAGGGACGGGCGGAAGTTCCAGCGCGCAAAAACTGCATGACCGATCTTGATATCGGCTTCAGAACCGTACGAGGCCGCTGTTTCGTAAACTGTGCAGTCCGAACATGTTCGCTCGTTTTTGCTGCTGTGACTTGAAGTAGTAGATGCGCGTTTTAGCTCAAAATTTTGAAAGGAATTCTTCTTGTCTGTGCATCAGGCGAGGTTGTCGCGATGCTGTGTTTTTAAGGCACAACACCGCGACATTCTCGGCTGAAAACGATTAAGAGGAGCGACGCCGTCGTAGAACGGGTCTTGGTTTTGTTCAAACGCTGTTGTTCAAATCAACCATGATATTCAAACAACACGACCGTTGACTCGTCTTGAACGACGTCGCTTATTACTAACGATTGCGAGCTTCTCCGCTTTTCATCAGAATCGCAAGCGACTCTGAAATCAGTTTAGCGCTCGCGTTGGCAAAGATTGGAGATCGATTAGCTCGAGTGCTTCTCGATCGTCGCCTTGAGGTTCGACAGGGACATCAAGCCAGCATGACGTTCGACGACGACGCCGTCCTTGAAGAAGAGCAGCGTGGGCAGACCGCTGACGTTGTACTTGGCGGCGAGGTCGCTGCTGTCATCAGCGTTGACCTTCACGACCAGGGCTTTGGCGCTGACTTCAGTGGAGAGCTTTTCCAGAATGGGACCGAGCTGGCGGCACGGACCACACCAGGTAGCGAAGAAATCGACAACGACCGGAACCTTGCTCTGGAGCACGATCTGGTCGAAGTTGGAAGCGTTGACTTCGTTGACACTTTGCATATTTCTATTCCTCGAGATTGATCCGGGTAATCCGAATCGGTAATTGTTTAGCTGTTGTTCGATGCGTTGTTCGGGCGCTTTTCGAAACAAGCTGCGCCGCATCATCTGGTTGAGACGAGCGACGATTCGCACACAAGGAACCGCTAGAAAGGCGTAATTGTCAACATCTTGGAACCCGAAGAACTCGAACTTGGATCGCGTTTGCAGTCCAGGTTTTGCAGCTCACGTAGTGACCAAAACTTGGTTTGCGTTTGCACTCCAGGTTTTGCGGCGCACACAGTGAACGACTTGGGTTGCGTTTGCACTCCAGGTTTTTGCAGCTCACATGGTGAACAGTTGGTGCAATCGCTACATCTCAGCCGAAATTTCTTCCGCGCGTGTTCGATGCTCCAGGTGGTTAACCGGGTTCGAATGCGAGAAGAAGGTTTCCGTGGGGAGGTGAGGGACGAGAGGTGTTCGGAAATTCCAGAGCGATGCGATAAATTACAACAGTAGTCAAACGGTTTAGTGCTTCTGATTTCAATATTGAAAACTCGCTCAGTAAGCGCTTATCGGAATATTGTAATAGCGCAAAAAATGAGGGAATGCTTAACGCCGGTATTCAAGCGGTTCGTGCTATAGCGAATCGATATCCGAAACTGAGTTCGACCAATCGTTTTGGTTTATTCGAAAAATATGCGTGCCACCGCGCGCGGTTTCAAAGGGTTGCGCTAGCGCAATGGCTGACGCGTTGAATTGTTGCGATATTGCCTTTAAGCAGTAATTGCTATATGAGTGATAAACTGGGCATCATAATCGGAGCCAGGAGCCCTCGCTCTTTCCTACTCAAACGACAAGGTGAAGCAGATGAAACGCCGAAACAGCCGTAACAACAAAGGCATCGCGACCTGGCTCAAGTGGATGCTCGGTATCATGGCTGTTGGATTTGTGCTTTGTCTTGCCACTTGTGGTGCCGTGGGATTTTTCGGTTACCAGCAAATTCAGAACGCGATGAATCCTGAGAACGCGCAAAAAGTTGCCGGCACCATTGTCACCATCAAGCCGTTGCCGACCAACTTCAAATACTCGTTTGGCATGGACATGATGGTGATGACCATGGTGGCGATTCAGGACACCAAGGGCAAAGTGACTTACATGTTAATCAGGATTCCGACTACCGGTCAAACTGCTAATGAACCGAAGTCCGCTGATGAATTCGTCGATCAAATGGCTGCTCAAGGCGTTCCCACTGCTGGTAACACTGGTCGAACGACGATTGAAGTCAAGGAAAAGGGCAAAACGAAAGCTGCCGGCGTGGACATGCCGTACATCATCGGAATCTCGGAGAACAAGAGCAGTGGCAAGAAACTGCCTGCGTTTCTTGGTTGCGTGATGCCGGATAAGAACACGGCGATAATGGTTTGTGCGGCCAGTGAAGATGAAGACAAGCCAATCAATATGGTTGAAGTGAACGATTTTCTTTCGAACATTCAAGAGTTCAAGGCTGTGACTCCGTAGTCGGAACGATTTTCTTCGAACATCCAAGAGTAGAAGGCTGTCTCGGTTTCGCATCCCACGCTTCGCGGTTCTCCCGCGTACGTCTACTGGTGTGGCGTAGTTCTCGTGTGGAGTAGTTGTTGTGTGGAGTAGTTCTTGGGTCGCGTTGTCTTATGTCGCTTTGAGTTGGTCCGTAATTCGGGCGCTGTTATGGTTTGCGTCCTATAGCGCGGACCAAAAACAGTGGGCTACTAGTGCGTTGTTTTGTTAGTGCCTCTCCGCTAGCCACGTGTTCTTGCGCATACTAGATTGTCATGATTATTTAGCTCGCGCAGCCATAAATATCTGGGTTGGGCGATATTGGATTCAAACCTGCGATATTGCGAGGTGCTGAGTCTGTGCTCCATTTGGTGCGTTTCGCCGAGGTTGCGCCGCTCAGGGTTCTCTTGACTACTGGATTTACCGGCTATCAGAGAAACATCTACCGTTAGTTGTCATTTAAACATTCCAAATAAAAGTAAAGGCTCTCAGGCAAAGAACTAATTACCGCTCCCAGAACCTCTCGCGAAAAACATTGTGTTTTTTAGTATGGGTCCGAGCTGTTAGTTTCATGCGCCTTGATTTGTCCGACTTGAACACCGATTCGACGCCAATCGAACGGACAACCGAAGAGGTAACCTATGGTACAAACCTGTCACACTGCGGATCGCAACATGTGCGCTCCCGACGGCAAGCTTGCCGTGCTTTTTGTCGACATCGACGGAACCGTCATGGTCTGTCAGAAGTATTTCGACGGTGCTATGAACGAGTTCGCTCAGCTCATGTCTCTTTGTGGTTTCGACCGCAAGGAAGCACATGCGACGCTGACGAAGACTTATTACGGGTCAATGCCGCATCGCGGTTTCGAGCGTGGGAAGTTTGGCCAGGCAATTGCCGAAGCCTACACCGCTCTTTGCCGCCGTCACAAGGTGCGTCGCAATCAGCTCACCGCTGACATTTGCGAGCGCATCGGACGTGCCCCGTTCTTCAATCCGCCTGAGCTGTTCGAGTACGCACTTCCTGTGCTGACCCGCGCTCGGCACAACTTCCTCATGGTGGCCGTTACCGTCGGCAACCGCGAGGCGCAGAAGTACAAGATCCGCCAGGGTGGTCTGTCTGCAGTGTTCGATGACATCATCATCACGCTGCAGGAGAACAAGGCTGGTCTGGTTGGCGAATTCATCGAAGACATGAACGTCAGCGCGCACTTCTCGGCTTTCATCGGCAACAGCATCCGTTCCGACGGCGCTGCCTTGAGCAAGACGAACTTCGGCTATCTGCCCCTCGAGAGCAGCCTGACGTCACCGAACGACAAGCTGCCTCTCAACACGGGCTTCCAGCAAATCACGTTGAAGGACTGGCTGGATGTCGAAGAGTCGCTGATCAACCGTCTGATTCGTCGTCGTCGGCAGGCCATCAAGCTCGGTCTTCCCGGTCCGTCTGCCCCTGGCGTGATGGATCGCGAATGCTGCGGTGGTGCAGGCGATCATTCGTCGGACGCTCGTCCTGAAACCAGCACCGGACCGGTCACCACGACCGGCACCGACGTCGACTAAGGTCCAGCCATGACAATGGAAACCTCAGTAGCCGTAGTGCTCGGCAGCGGATTACGAGCTGACGGAACGGCTACTGAGGTAACGGCGCTGCGTGCGAAAGCGGCGGCGTCGTTTCTCAAGGGCCATCCGATGAAGCTTATCGCGTCCGGTTCTCGGGCGCCCAACGATACCTCGAACCACGGCAAATCCGAAGCTGACGTGATGGCGCAAATCGTCATCGCGGAAGGCATCAGTGCTGATGACGTGTTGCTCGAAGACCAGTCGTTCGACACCTTCGGCAACGCCATCTTCACTGTGTCTCGGCATCTGAAGAACCTCGTTCCCGGCACTCTCAACGTAGTCACTTCGCCGTTCCACATGGAGCGCGCGTTGTACATCTTCGGTCAGGTGCTGGGTCCGAAGTGGACGGTCGTCGCGCAGGATGCTCCGGAATGGGAGAGTGAATCTCGCCAACCTGGAGCGCCTGCCGCGCTCGAACGTGCCCGGCAATTCTTCGAAGGCATCGAGCCCGGAGACCTGGACGCCTGCATGAAGAAGCTCATCGCGCGCATTCCTGCTTACGCAGACCGCGCAGCCTGAGCCAATTTTTGCGTACATCCAGACGTCGTCGGTAAGAAGTATCAGCTTTCGGACTGCATTGGAGGCGCCTTTGGTGTTTTCAATTTAGTCCTCGAGTTCAGCGGGCTGCGTTGGAGACACAATCGGTGTCCTCAATGCAGTCCCGCTTTTTTCGGTGACGGCGCTACGAAGTGAGGTAGTAGCGAATGGTCGTTCTGCATTCTCTGGTTGGAGTAGTCCCGAACCCCGCACTGGCTGACGTTTTAGCAGCTCTTTTCCGGAGGACGGTTTTAGATCTCTCCGGGGCGTCTTAAATCTCCTCCAGGCGTTTTACAACTCCTTCGGGGCGTTTTACGATTCTCCTCCGTGCGTTTTAACAACCCCCGGGGTCTTTTAACAACTCTCCTCCGGGGCGTTTTAACAACCCTTTCCTCCATGGACGTTTTAACTGCTTTCCCGGAGACGTTTTGAACTGATCCCTTCCGGGCTCACATATTCAACGACCCTTTGGAGACTGACGCGGGAATTTCCTGAAAACCCCTCCCGCAGTTCGAATATTCCTGGTAACATTTTTCGCAGTGCGTCTTGTGCCAGTTTGGCTCAAGCCCGCATTCAAACTCCGCGTTGCTTTGTAAGAACGCGAAAACGCTGCGCACAAATAACGGAGTAGTTCAAATGCCTGATGTTCTTTGCCTTGGCGAGATTCTAGTTGATTGGGTTTGCACCACAGCTGGTGCGGAACTTCCGGATGCGGTGCAGTTTACTAAAGCACCTGGTGGTGCACCGGCGAACACCGCCGTGGGTCTCGCTCGCCAGGGAATTTCGACTGCCTTCATCGGGCGCGTTTCCAAAGACGCATTTGGCGAATGGCTGAAATCGGTTCTTCGCGATAACGACATCGACGTGAGCAGCACGGTCGAGGATAGCCAGGCGCAGACACGGATGGCGTACGTCGTCACCACTGCCAGCGGCGATCGCAAACTGGCTGAATTCTCCAGAATTGCGTGCGCGGACACCAGGCTTGAAACTGAAGATCTCATCGCCGAGCACTTCTCCAGTGCCTCGGTATTGCACTTCGGTTCCATATCATTGATTGCAGAACCAGCTAAAGGCACTACTGAAACGGCTGTAACGATGGCCAGGAAAAACGGAATGCTGGTGTCATACGATCCGAATGTGCGCTTAAGCTTGTGGCCATCGGAAGAGGTGTGCCGAGAATCAATTTTGAAGACTCTCAACTGGGCTGACATCGTTAAGATAAACGAGGATGAGCTCTTCTTCTTGACCGGATCTCGCGACCTGGAGCAAGCGGAAAAACTTCGGCTCGACAACAACCTCGGCATTATGATCATCACGCTCGACTCGCGCGGCGCCTATGTTTCCACAGCCAACGGAAGCAAAATCGTTCCTGGTTTCGCTGTTCAATTAGTGGAAGCGACCGGCGCAGGAGATGGCTTCAACGCAGGCGTGATCGGCGGCTTGCTCAAGTACGTCAAGGCCTCCGGCACACGCAGAGACGCGCTGGACAAGCTCACCATCGAACAGATTGCCGAAATCATCCAGCACGCCAACGCCATCGGTGCACTCGCATGCACGAAGGCCGGCGCCATCCCCGCACTGCCAACGAAAGCCGAATTGGAAAAATTCCTCAGCACTCAAACGGTGAAGAGTAGCTAAGCGGGCTGCGTCTCCATTGGCGATGTAGTTCTGATTCGTTAACAACTGCTCTGCATTAACAAAACAAATATTGAAAACCTGAAGTCTTGATTGATACGGTCGAGGCATACTTTCGCTTATCGCTGCACTAGACAACTAAACCCCTCAAATCGCGCTGCCTTCTTGCTCGAATACGCTCTTGCCGGTCTCCTTGAGCCCACGATGAACTCCGGCAAGAAGGATTGTTTGCAGTCGATGTCAGAACTTTTGATGCGCTCGAACACCTGTTCCAGTCGTTTCGGACTGCCCAATGCGTCGTTGAATTCTGCGAGGCCATGGTAGCCCAGCTTTTGGCAAAAAGCCCCAAAACCGTCTATCCGCAAGCGATGACAGTCGTGACCATGTTTTTGCCCCTTCGGTTGAAACAACATACAGGCAAGATCCTAAATTCAAGAATAGATCCCGAAACGTCGACTACGACGGCGGTTCAAGCGATTTTTATCCAATATTAAGACCATCAACAAATCGGCAAGACAGTCGAGGCGGCAAAAAACATGTCCACGACTCCGCGATTGAACTTCGCCCTCTAGGTCGACTTCCGACTAGTTCGACTTCCGATCGCTCTATTTCCTGCCGTGAACCAGTGTGCCCAGACTTGTTTCATGACCTGAACCTTTCCCTCGCTCACCATGCAACCGATCACTCGAACGGCGGCTAAGGGGCTCGTCTCATGCATTTTTTTGAGATGTCTAAGCAACGGCTATCACATCTCTCGTGCGCTTGCGCGATATGCGCGAATATCACAATTAGGAGTTGATTTCCATGCTCACCGAATACGCAGTTCCTGTTTTACTGGTCCTTTCGGGGATCGCTCTTGTCACCGCGATGCTCGGTCTTGCCACTTGGGGCTCCAGCCTCACAGGCGGTCATCCGAAGACTGTCTGCTGGGCCAAGCTCTTCGCCGGTGTCTCCTGGGTCGCCTTCGGTCTCGACGGCATCCTCGCCTCGGCGTTCATCTCCGACAATCGGCTCTTTACCTATCTGATCTCCTGGGCGTTCCTGCTGATGGGCGGATTTGTTTTCCGTTCCGGCTGGCGTCTGAGGAAGGCGGCTCTGGCTCAGAAGTAGGTCGAGGTCGGCAGTATTATTCGCCGCTTTGCCAATCACATTAAGCTAACCACTGGCGAAATGGATTGGTAGCATCAGGGCGATTTTGAAACTTTCTCAGAAACGGGGACTCAGCATTCGCGCTGACCATCCCCGTTTCGCTTTAGTCTCCATAATACGAGTTTGTATAGTAACTACGATTCTTTTAACCAAACCAGAACACTTGGGTGCCATACGCTGCAAGTATTCCCTGCAAATCTCAGGTCAAGAACTTATAATGACGCGTAATCTACTTCAGCCCCTTAGAAAGGTTTTGCGACCATGCCACAAGATGTATCCAAGTCTCGGAAACTAGTTTCGGTGCTCTCGCTTTTAGCGGTGACCTGCACCATTGTGCCGCACGGAGCCTGGGCTCAAGATTCGCAGTATGTGACTGACTACGGCAAGAAGGGCGCCACTACTGGTAGTACCAAAACGACCAGGTCTAAAGTAACCACGACCACGACGAAAGACGCCACCGGAGACTCGACCACTAAATCGACGGTCGAGACGACAACCGGAGCGACGACGACTGGAACAACCACCGGCACTACGACCGGAACCACCACGTCAAAAACCGGAACCGCCACCGCGACTACGACTACCAAAACCGGTACCAAAACGCTGACCATCGTCAAAACCATCAAGCACGTCAATCCAAGCAGTGGTGCCTGGAACCAGTTCGCCGACTACATTATCCTCAAGCCAGGTCAGGAAAATTTCCCTTTGATCATGACCATCAACAATGGTGTTGACGGAACCATGTTCAGAGCCATTCGCGGTACACTTTCCGGTCGCTCGTTGTTCACCGAGAAAGACTTCAAAGGCAAGTCGACCCTCGTTCTCGACTTGAGCAATGCCCTCACCGCAGGCTCTACCCAGGTGGTTTTTCAAGCTTATGGAACCAAAGGTTCTGCCTTCAGCTGGGATCTGACATCCAAGACTACGCCGACGATTACTGGTTTAAACCCAGTCAGCTCGAATCCTGGCGCCACGGTCAAAGCGGTCGGCAAGCTGCTTCCGACCGACTTGAAGTCTTATCAAATCACTGTCGGTGGCAAGCCCGCGACCGTTAGCGCTGCGACCACTCAAAGTGTCGATTTCCGCGTTCCGGATGGATTGAAGCCAGACGCCAAAGGCGAAGTGCCAGTGTTGATCACAATCGCCGGCGCCAAGCAAAAAGCGCAAGTTCTAAAAGTTGTGTCAGAGCCTGAAATCACTGGCTTCGACCACATCTCGATCTCATCGCAACAGTCGATGACCATCTCCGGCAAAAACTTCGGCAAGGACGCTTCCAAAGTGAAAGTCACTTTCGGCGGCGTTCCCGGCACGATCACTTCGGTTTCGGACACATCGATTTCGCTTGTCACCCCCGAACTTTCGGACATTCCATCCAAGAAAGAAGTGCAAATCGAAGTCAACGGACTGAAAGCCAAGAAGCCTGGCATCCTCTTCTTCTCAATGAGAAACGTAGAGAATGATGGCAGCGGTTCACCGTTTTCGGTTCCATCTCAGTTCGACTAAATTGGCTCTGTATGTGAGTTTTGGTTTGCTTGATTAAGGTTTAAACCACCACATTATTAACAATCTGAATGAACGACTGAATCGAAGATCGGCTTCAATAGTGTGTATACATAAAGAGCACCAGCTGAAGTTCATCCTGAAGCCTGGACTCAATCAGACTAAAACTCTGGCACTCAGCTCCATAACTAAACTTGTGCAGCGCTCAAGCGGAACTTATTCGGCCCACACAAAAGAACTAAACAATGAAACGCGTTGAGAAGCCCTTGGCGCGCGACGATCGGAGACCTTATGGCATTAGCTGAACTAAAACGAGAGCTTGAAGCGATCGAGGAGAGGTTGACGAAAGTCAGCCAATATCTTTGACGCCGAAGCGTTGAAACGAGAAATTGAAGCCCTCGAAAACCAGACTCTGGATCCGGAGTTCTGGCAGGACCAGAATCGCGCCAAAGAAGTGACGCAGAAACTCAGCCGCGTGAAAAACCGGGTGGAAACGTACGAAGGCTGGCATTCCAGGCTGAAAGACTTGTTCGACCTGGTCGACATCGGGCTGTCCGAAGAAGACGAGAAGCTGATCGACGAAGTGTCCAGTGAGGTGGCGACCGGTTCGAAAGAACTGAATCGCGAGCTGGAACGCTACGAGCTCGAGAACCTCTTGTCGGGCGATTTCGACGACTCTGCGGCGCTTGTAACCATTAACGCAGGTGCCGGAGGTACAGACGCTCAGGACTGGACTGAGATGCTTCTGCGAATGTACCTGCGCTGGTGTGAGCAACGCGGCTACAAAACCGAGATTCTCGATCAGTCACCAGGCGAAGAAGCTGGTTTGAAGAGCGCCACTTTCAAGGCGGAAGGTTCTTTCGCCTACGGCTATTTGTGCTGCGAGAAGGGCGTTCATCGTTTGGTTCGCAAGTCGCCTTTCAAGCAAGGCAACGACTCCAGGCAAACCAGCTTTGCCACAGTCGAAGTGACACCGATGACCGATGGCAGCGAAAACCTGGTTGAGATAAACGACGACGACATTGAAATCGACACGATGCGGTCCG
>JADYXR010000054.1 GCA_021772095.1 Candidatus Obscuribacter sp.
GAACAACGTCAAAACGGTCAGGGCGGCAAAGGCGGTTTCGGCGGAGGTCCGGGCAGAGGTGGTAACTTCGGCGGCGGTGGCGGCGGCGGCTTTGGCGGTGGTGGCGGCTTCGGCGGCGGTGGCTTTGGTGGTCCGCAACGAGGTGGTTTAAACCAAGGTGAGCGGCGTCAAAACGGCGGCGGTCAAATGCACGAAAAGATGATGAAGCGATTCGATGCCAACGGCGACGGTAAACTCGACGCTCAAGAGCAAGCAGCGGCAGACGCCGCACGACAACAACACCGAGCAAAACGCATGCAACAGCGCCAACAACAATCAAACCAACCCGCCACCGGGAGCGGTGGCATACAAAACTAGCCGATGGCAAACTAAACGATCGACGGCATGCAAACGAGCCACGGCATACGAAACGAGCCTCGGCACTCTCCAGTTCCGAACGCTCCAATCCGCGCACAGCTCAAGGGCGGTGTTTATCGCGTTCTTCAATTAGTTGCGAAACGATGCTGATGGCAATTTCTTGAGGATGGTTGCTTCCGATTGGCAGACCTAGCGGGCAGTAAAAATAATCTTGGTACTCTTCCGGCAAGCCGGCTTCGGCGACATCTTGTTTCAGCCGAACAGCTTTTGCTTTACTGCCGATCACACCAAGATACGGGAAGCTAGTGGTTTCCCAATTGCGCAGAAGTTCAAGTAAGATCGGTTTGTCGCTCGTGTGACCCATGGTCATAAGAATCACAAACGAGTTTGCAGCCAGCTCTTTCACTTGCGATGGTAGCTGGTCGGCAAGAATTTTTCTCAGTTTCTGCGAGGCGGGCAATCGGTCTAGCCACTCCTGGCGCGTGTCGTAACAGGTGATTCGGCAATCGAGGTTGACGAGCAAATTGATCAGCGCGTTGCTGCAGTGTCCGGCGCCAAAGACGGCGATGTTCCACGGATGTGTGTTGAACACTTCGAAGTAAAGCTTGACGGAACCGCCGCAAGTCATTCCAACGTCTTTGTTCAGATTCCAGTTAACGAAACGCGTTCTCGAGGAGTCGGTATAAATAGTGAGGTCAGAATCATCTGAAGGTTGCTCTGGACGAGCCTCAGAGACCGGCTTTCGACTGGTTGTAGTCAGAAACGCCTGAGCTTCCTCGATGGCACGTTTTTCGACCTTGCCACCACCGACGGTTCCAAACAACAAACCGTCCTCAACGACAAGCATCTTACTGCCGGCATTTTGCGGAACACTGCCTATGGTATCAACGATTGTTACCGAGACGAAAGGAACGTTGCCGGCCAGCAGTTCTTGTACTTTTTCGTAGAACTCTAGCACACCAACCTCACGACTTTTTTCCACCAGCGCCAGCTGCAGTCGGGCCACCTGTGCGAAGTTTCGCACCGGAATATGCGCGAGCGACTGATTCGCTCAGAGGTCTGAGCGCGCCATGTTTTACAGCTGGAACCGGCATGCCTGCGGCGTTGAAGTAGTCTACTCGGACCGCGCCCTTTTGTTCAGCTGCCGTTCCTTGATTACCGTCAAGGCCTTTGACGATTGCCGCAGCATTGGTATCACCACCATTACCGGTGACGTTCGCCGCCGCTTTTTCACCATCTCCACCGGTTACGGCTGGCGCATCGCTGTCACCATTTCCACCGGTTACGACTGCGGCATCTCTGCTACCACCGCGACCGTTCACCGCTGGCGCGCTGCCTGAGTTCAAACTCTCGTAGTAGCACAAGCGAGCGAGGATAGCTTCGTTCGTGCACGGGGTCGATATACAAGGAATTTCGTTTCCGGAAACGTAAGAAAGCGCATTTTTCACCGCGGTGAAAGCCGAGATGGCGAGTACCAGAGGCGGCTCCCCGACTGCTTTTGTGCCACGTACGTTAGGCGTGTTGTAACTATCGATCCAGTTGACGTTGAATCGTGCGGGCATGTCTTGAATGTTCGGAATTTTATAAGTGGTCGGCGAATAGTTTAGAAGATGCCCTTTGTCAGTGTATTTCAGCTCTTCGTTCGTCATCCAGCCCAGACCCTGGATGAAAGCGCCGGTAAGTTGCCCGCGAGTGATACCAGTATTAATCGGTTTGCCGACGTCCATTAAAACGTCGACGCCATCGACCTTCAGGTCGCCTGTGAACCGGTCGATCGTCACCTCGGTGACGGCGCATCCCATCGTAAAATACAGAAACGGCGAGCCTTTGCCAGCGGTCCAATCGAACTCGATGCCTCTGGTGGCGTAGTGACCGCGTTCGCCTAAACTGAGACGTGCACGATATGCCATGCCGACGATGTCTTTGAACGACATCTTATTATCAGGGCGGCGTTCGTCGAAAACCAAACCGTTCTCGAATTTGATTCCGTCAGGATAGGCACCGATTCCGGCTTCACGAGATGCGAAGTAGCGTGATGCGATGTCGGCCAAATTCGATCTTATTTTTACGCAAGCGTTGACCGCGGCGCTGCCGTTCAAATCAGTTGCCGAAGACGCGGCTGTGGCCGAGGTGTTGTTGTTTTTCTCGGTCGACGTCGGCATGACGATCACCCAGTCGGGATCGATTCCCAGTTCATCAGCCACCAACATTTTGATGTTCGTGTTGACGCCCTGACCCATCTCGGTTGCGCCGGTTGAAACCTGCACTGTGCCGTCGACGTAGACGTTGACCAGCGCGTTGGCCTGGTTTAACATCGTGTTGGTAAAAGAGATACCGAATTTGATACCAGTGATCGAAAGTCCTTTCACGTGCGTTTTAGACTTCGAGTTGAATTCGCGAACTTCTTGCTGTCGTTTTTTCCAATCAGACGTTACCAAAAGCTCGTCGAAAAGCTTTGGCAGATTGTTGTTTTGAACGAGTTGACCGTAGGGCGTCGTGTTGCGATCGTCCAAGCCGTAAACATTCGCGCGTCTGACATCGAAGCTGTCTTTGTGCAGATATGTCGCTATCTCTTCCATGATATTTTCGATCGTGATCACACCTTGAGGTCCGCCGAAGCCACGAAAAGCGGTGTTGGGAGGGAGATTGGTTCTGCAAATTCGACCAACCAGCTCCGCGTTTTCGATGAAGTAGGCGTTGTCAGAGTGAGTAATCGCCCGACCGAGAACTGCGATGGATAGATCGTTATATGCTCCGCCGTCGGCGAAGTAATTGATTCGTAACGCAGTGATGACGCCATTGTCGTCGAAAGCGACTTTGTAATCGTTTTGGAACGGGTGACGTTTGCCGGTGTATTTCATATCATCGTCTTTGATATAAATCACGCGAGCGGGGCGCTTGGTTTTATGTGCCACCAGAGCTGCCATCACTCCGGCATGAGTCGCCTGGCTTTCCTTACCACCAAAGCCACCACCCATGCGCTTTGTGATGCACACCACCTGGCTCTGCATTAATCCGAGCATGTGAGCGGCCGTGTGTTGCACTTCACTTGGCGCTTGCGTCGACGAATGCAAAACCAATTGATCGAGTTCTCCGGGAACAGCAAGACAAGCTTGCGACTCCAGATAGAAATGGTCAGCGCCACCTACAACAAGAGTGCCTTCCAGCGTGTGTTTTGCGGCTGCGAACTGGGTTTCGACTTGGCCTCTTCTCACAGCATATTCGCGGTCGAGAAACTCTTTTCGTTCGCGCGCTTCATTAATCGTCAACGTTGGAACCAATTCTTCCATTTCGATTTTGACGGCCTTCTTCGCCTTCGCGAGCGCCGCTCTGGTTTCGGCTGCGATTACTACAATCGGCTGGCCAACGAACATTGCTTCGTCTTCGACAAGAAGAGGTTCGTCCTGAATGATTGGACCAAGGCGATTGTGGTGCAGATCTTTGTGAGTATACAGCGCCACTACACCCGGTATCGCTTGTGCAGCGGACAGGTCGATAGATTTCAGCTTGCCATGCGCGTAGGGGCTGCCAACGTAGTCGACATGTAGTTCGTTTTTCATCACAGGAATATCATCGATGTAAATCGACTCTCCAGTGACGTGACCTTTGGCCGAATCGTGTGGTATATTTTTGCCGACTATTGACATACTAGCTGCCTCTCTGCAGTCTCGTGGTAGAACTTGGAGAAAATGTTCTCCGCTAAAGCCAGACGGAAATCGCGACTGCCTCGCACGTCACTCAATGGAGAGATTTCAGAACGCGCCAGTTTGCCCGCTTCTCGGCAGGTTTCTAGAGAAAATTCTTTGCCGATCAGAAACTCTTCGACTGCTGTCATTCTTAAAATCACCGCTGCAACCCCGCCGTAAGCGACCGCCGCTGTTTTGATTTTGCCTTGGTCCACTTTCAATCGGATTGCCGCAGTGAAGGCTGAGATATCGAGATGCTGGCGGCGTGAGACTTTATAGAGTCGAACGATCTCGTCTTTTAGCGGCAACGGCATATGGATTTTGGTTATCATCTCGTCCGGTTGCAATGCCAGTTTTTTGTAGCCGGTATAGAAGTCCGTCATCTTTATTTTGCGACTGCCGTTGACGCCGGATACTTCGATCTCGGCATCCATCATGAAGAGAAACGGCGGCGTATCCGCGATTGGCGAAGCATTTGCAATGTTGCCGGCGAGCGTTCCGGCGTGCCTGATTTGAGGAGAGCCGAACACCCAGAGGATGTATTTCATCTCTTCGTTGAGTTTCGAGATGTAGTCTTCAAGCTGTTTGAGGGTGACGCGGCCACCGACTTCGAGCACCGTTCGACCGTTTTCTTCGCGACTATCAATCGCCGAAAGACCAGGCAAATTGCTGGTCGAAAGCAATACTTCGGGAACCAATCCGCGCTTGTTCATGTTGACGGCGATGTCCGTTCCGCCTGTGATTAGAACGGTCTGCGGGTGTTCGCTTTTGAACTTGCAGGCTTCGTTAACCGTCACCGGCACAAACAATTCCTTGCCTTCGGACTTTATGTGCAGCGGTTTCTGCAAATACTCTTTGAACTGTTTCAGCATATTTTCTGCCGGGTAGAGTTTGGAGATCGGCTCCCACTCAGCAAAGTCGACGGCCAGACCGGCGGCGACAATCGGCTCATAGCCTGTGCACCGACAGAGGTTGCCTGTCAGTCCATCTTTGATCTGGCAGGCGGTCAGAGGCTTTCCTTCGTCGAACATCGAACACATAGCGACCACAAAACCAGGCGTACAATAGCCGCACTGCGCGCCGTGACACTCGACCATGGCTTCTTGCACAGGGTTCAATTTACCGTTCTGTTTTAGCCCTTCCACCGTGACCAGGTGCGAACAGTCAAGCTGGCACAGATATTGAATACAAGAGTTGATCGGCTTGTAGACCATCGTTCCATTTTCCAGCCGGCCAATCATCACGGTGCAAGCACCGCAATCGCCCTCGGCACAAACAACTTTCGTGCCGCATAATCCCAGTTCGTAGCGCAAGTAATCAGTCACCGGCACAAAAGCCTGTTCGCCGGAAACCTTGTGCTCCCGACCGTTTATGTACAAAAAAATGTAGTCTCTCATCGCCAACCGTAGCTGTGTCTATCGACGCCCATCGCAGATGCCAGGCGAATTGCCTATAACTATTAGACATAATGATACCCACCTTGCGAAATTTATCCAACCACCCGGCTACAATTGGCTGCTTGAAGCCTCGCTTCAATCATTAGAAGTCCGTCCCTCACGAAGATTCAAGCCATGGATGAAATTTTGCCGCGACACGTCGTTTGCCTTCTGGGCAACTGGAGAACACTGGACGAAATGGAAGCAATGGTCGCAAAACTTGCGCCTCCCGGATTTGAACTCGATCAGGAATACTCAGGACCAGGCGAAGACGACCGCATGGACACAGCCTTCGAGCACGCCGCCGACCGCGTCGCCCCCTCTTTCTTTCAAGAAGACGTGAGCGCCGTCAAGGCGCACAAATCTGTCGCATACATTCTTTCGCCCAGAATACCTAAAGCCGCCGCGATGCAAATGTCAGGCATGACACTGCAGATGGTGGCGACCATGCTGGAAGGCGGCGCGCTCGCCGCCAAGAGCGAGAGCGCCGGAGTGGCCCATGGATTCAGGAAATGGGTTCATCTTTTTTCCGAATACAAAACCGGATATACGCAAGCGGATCCAGTGCGCTATGCCAACGCGCTATACGACGCCTGGGTGCGACGCCCACTCAGCGACGGCAAATGGTGGTATTCGTGCGGGATGCACTTACTCGGCTTGCCCGACATCGAAATCGAACCGCGCAACGATCCACGCGAGGCGATTCAATGCATCGACTTTATTGGAACCCGCCTGTTGGCAGGCGAAACGATCGAGAATCTGCTAGTCGACAAAATTATTTTGCCTGAGAAAGATTTGCCGCCCGAGAAAACTGAACCAAAATCTTTGCATCATCTCGTCTGCAAACGATACGAATCGGATGATTTTTTCTACAATCCGTATGGCTACATTCGCGTCACCTAAAACTTGTGGACCGGGCTTGGACGGCGGTTCGAGAGATCGCTGGACCGGTGGAGACGACGGCGGCAAACCAGTGCTGAATATTTTCAACCGCTAGCGGTTGAAATTCCAGGTGCGCAAAACCTCTTGTTCTGACAAGAGGGGTTCCAGCAACATCATTAAAGAATGCGATGCCAACTTAGTCCTCAATATTTTCAACCGCTAGCGCTTGAAATTCCCTGCGCGAAGAACCTCTTGTTTTAACAAGGAGAGTTCCGGTCAATTCATTTATAAATGGCGGTGCTCGGTTGAATATTTTCAACCGCTAGCGGTTGAAAATCTAAACGCACAGTACTTTGAGGACGGTGCCAGCGTAGGCGAACGGCTCATCTTCGTTCTCAGGATTCGACATGCCCCACTTCGCGCGTTCGTTGCGGATGATTTCCATCTGTTCGACCAGTTGGCTCACCGTCTTTGCGTCTTGCAATTCGCTCGGCATGCGAGGGTCGCTCAGAACGCTCGCGTAGCGGCGAAGCAAGTGATAGAACGAAATGATGTGGTGACTCGATTTCGAAGTCATTCTGTCTAGTTTGAGCGCAAGTGCATAAAGCTTTAACGCACGTTTGTAGCATTCAGCCGCAGAAGCGTGACATTCCTTTTGTTCGTAGAACGTCCCTTTATATCCGTTCAGCCATGAGTCCTGCAGCAGCAATTCGGCTCGGTTCCAGAAGTCTTTTGATTGCTCAAGATCGCGCATAACGACATCCAATTGAATAATCCGTCGATCGAGAAGTGCACCATCTACGATACTAGGCGTATCTACCAAGGTTGCTCGAGGTGAACTCGACTTCGCTGGTCTGATCGGCTTTAAGTTGAACGCGGTCACTTGAATGGTGACGTCGTCGATCGACAAACTAGTCGGCACAGCTGTTGCTTGTGGTTGAAGACCAACTGATTGCGCGACTGCCGTCGAATTGTCACTGTGGCGTCGCGGAAGCCGCTCAGCGAACAAGTCTTGAGGCACCTTTGCAAACGTCGGAGCAAAATCCAGTCGATCAGAATCTGTGTTCTGCTCGCCTGCAGTCGCCTTCAGCGCTACCATCTCAGCCGTAGTAAAACCGGTATAACTACTCATACTCTGCCAACCTCCAGATCTCATGCCGTATTCGGCATTTTGATTAACAACAACTCGAACAACTCATTCAAGTTCAATTTGATTGCACGATCCTATGCGAACTCTTGACATCTCGCCGTTTAATTAAGCATTCCTCAAAGATTGAGCCGGTAATACGCCTTTGCTACTGGCTCTATCTTGGGGTAAACCATGAGTTATCAAGCCCACGGTTTTGATATTACGGAACAAGTGTGAATTTATGGTGATAGTCCCGAAACACTGTGCATGAGCGCGTTTCAGAACTGTGTTTTCACACAGCGTCTCAACACTCGCATCCTTAATTGAATGCATTTCAGCCGAAATTTTCGGTCAGATTTTCGGCAATTTTTTCTGACGATCTACCAGTCTGTGTCATCCGGAGAGAACTTCATCCATTTATCGTCGCGAGACCTTCTGCGCCTCTCCGCCCTTGCCTCGGCAGATTTCGTCTCTGTAGGTTTTGTTGATTTAGAAATTGCCGTTGACGCCGCCGGTTTGGTCGCTGCGGGTTTCGTTTTAGAAATTGTGGTCGGTGCTGGTGGCTTAGTTTCTACGGGTTTCGATTTAGAAACCGTTGATGCTGCCGGCTTAGTCGCTGCGGGTGTCGTTTTAGAAACCGTAGTCGATGCTACTGGCTTTGTCTCGACAGTTTTCGTTTTAAAAACCGTAGACGATGCTGCGGGTTTCGTCTCTGCAGATTTCGTCGATTTAGAAACTGCAGTCGCTTTCGCTGGTGGTTGTAAGACTGCAGCTGAAGCTGGTTTCGGAGTAGCAGTACTCTTTATCACCGTAGTTGAAGTTGTCGAACTTCCTACTTGAGCGGGTCTCTTACTCGTCGGTTTCTCCACCTGCGAATCCTTTGTTACCGCCTTAGCGGCCGCCGCGGGTTTCGAGTCTTTCGTCGTCTCTTTAGTAGCGTCTTCAGCTGTCGGTTTTACCACGAACTTCTTCATGCCGCTGGATCGCTTTTCAGTGCCGAAGTCATTCCATTCGTCTTCCGGAATGACGGTCGAATGATTCCGTTTGGAGCGCGCGGACGGCTTTATCGTAGACCCTTCGAAACGTTCATCTAATGATTTCAATTCTTCAAATGGTTTAGCTTTGCGCTTGGCAGACTCTACAGTTTTGTCTTTGATTGAAACGGCTGACGTCGCAGTCTCAGTTGTCTCGGCGCCATTCGATGCAGGTGTCTCAGCAGTTTCCGGTTCAGTCTTCTCCCCTTGTTCCGATTCGGTTTTCTCCGCGCGTTGCGTTTCAACTTTTTCCGAACGTTGTTCTGAACTTGACGCAGTTGGCTCCGATTCCTTTGCGATTATTCTCTCGCCAAGGAGCTTGCCTACGGGGTCGCTATCGCCTGTGACTGCAAGGAATTTCTTGGCGTACCTGGTGCGGCCAGCGGCATCTCCCAGGTTTTGTTTTACGCTGCACATTTCGAGCAGTGCTAAGCCAAAATGAGGATTGATGGCCAGCGCTTTTTCCAACAGCGCTTCAGCTTCGTGCGCCCTGGCGCGTTTTTCGATTCTGCTTATTGTTGGGATGCCGATGTCCTCAGCATCCGGCTTGGCTTGTTTCTTTTTGCTTTTAGCTTTGGCAGCAGCAACCGCATCACCGAGCGCGCCCTCAAAATTATTAGGATTGATCAGCGCCGCCAAATGAACATATGGATATTCGAATTCGGGATATTTAGCGACGCACTGCTCCCAAAGAATACGGGCTCTCTTAGCGGCTTTCGGCGATTTCTCCTGACTGGTTTGAAGCGCTTTCATATTTTCTTCGATAGCATCATCCGGTTGTTTGTCTCTCGGAATATCGCGCTTCAATTTCATGTCTGCAATTGGGCCGGCGCCATTTTTGGATGCTAGTTCGTAGGCTTTACGAGCCTTGTTCAGCGATTCTTTCTCAACCAGAATATCGCCGAGCACAAGATATTCTTGTCCCAACAAACCACCATCAGGCACCATCTCTATTGTCGGTTGCGTTACTTGAACAAATACAAACACGGCGACCGCGGCACCAATTATGATACCAGCAGTTTTTTGAGGAACCATGCTCAATTCAGGCACAACCGAGCGCAAGCCCGGGATTACCGAGACAATAGCGATGATCGCTCCCTGTGATGTTTCCTGTTTGACCGGCGGTCCGTACTTTGCCCTGATCTTGACTGCGATAACGACAAGAGAGGTAAGGAAAAACAACCATTGCGCGATCGACGCGAGCCGCACGCCTTCGCCCCAGATTGCAACTCCAAACATGCCGGCCGCCAATACGTAAAAGATTGGGAAGCGCGATTTGGTAACCGGTACTTTGAGTGGCTTGATCTTTCTGTCTTTTTTGGTGGGAACGTAAGCGCTTAATGTGTGCAACGTTTCTCGAATTTGGGTAACGCGTTGTTCGTTGGCTTTCGCTTCGCGCGTTTTCCCCAGTTCCCGCAGCAGAATTGTGTATTCCTTGATTATGCGCAGAAGAAAAACGCTTTCCGGTGGAGTTTGCTGGCTGCAAAAATCGATCGCTTTTTCGTATGACTCGAGCGAATATTCCAGACGATCATTTGCGAAGTGATAGATCGCCCAGCATTGATAGGTGTGCGGTCGTTCTGACATGCCGAGCGGCTCCATGGCTCGCGCTTCGGCGTCTGTCAAAAGACGTTTGCAGTTGGTCGTACGTCCGACGCCGAGGTTGGCGATAGCAAGATTCGAAAAAATAAACGCCTGCTCGCCATCACGGGCGATGCCAGTTTTCTTAGCCAATTCCTGGGCCTTGTTTAAATACAGCAGCGCTTCCTGAAACTCGCCGATGACGTTGCAGTAGTAGCCGGCATTGTAGAGTGCGACAAGTGTCACATCCGGCGGCGGCATGTCGTGTTCGCACAACAACTTCACAGAACGCCGCGCTAACGCGAGCGCGTCATGAACTTTATCGGTGACGTCGCAAAGTTGCGCTGCGTAGTTCAAAGTATTGGCGAGCAGAAACGCGGAACCGTTTGTATTGCGCTCCTTATCGTGGGCTTCAGCAGCGTTTAAAACATCCCTGACCAATTTCTCGGCTTCGGTGGAGCGCCCGACATGAGCTCTCAGATTGGCGAACAAAGCGTGCATAAGAATGTAATCGCGAAGTTTTCGTTTCGGATCAATCGCGCCGATTGATGAACTCAGCGTCTTTTCAGCTTTTGCATAATCACCCATGTCCATGTGAAGATGCGCGAGGTTCCTCAAAGAGTCAGCGTTTCCTAGCGTCAAAAACGAGAGAATGCGAGTCGCCAAACGAGGATTGCGACGCGCCAGCCGCATACAGAGGTCATTGACCGCAAAGGCGAGGCAAATCGGAGCGGCGATCAAAGAAAATTTTGTTACGGAAACGACCTGCCGCAACTGGAAATAACTGGCGACGATATACACGACAATTCCGATACCGACAACCAACATGGCGCCATAAAGCAAACGTTTCTTCTTTGAGATATCTGCCGCCAGGGCGTCGCACTTGATCTTCTCAAGCATGCCCGGAATATCATGAGCGCCCTTACGGAGGCGGCGGAGTTCGGAAGCGGAACCAGCCATCGGCAGTTCGCGGCGCGGAATTTCTCGCCTCTGCCCGGAACGCTTTATTTTCTCTTCCCCCTCATGCGGCGTATCCAGGGGGCCATCACTTAAATCATCGTTCTGGTCCCGGTATCGACCGAACAAGGCGCCTAGCGGATCGTCTTGGGCAGAGCTCTTCTTAGCGGTATCGTCGTTGCCGCCGGCTGGAGTTTTACGACCAAACGCTCTATCACGAGCAGCACGGCGAGCAGCTTTGGCAGCGTCTTCGCTGTCACCTTTGCCGCGGTCCTCACCGCCACGATCGTTTCTCTTTGATGGCACGTTGCGTTTACTAAATCCGGTCGTTCAACTATTTGAAAAATAGAACGCCTGCTCGTGTGATTTTATGAGAGACCTTCCATCCTTACATTTTAAACTTCTGAAGGATGGGAAACACGTCAGTCAGATATTTAAGTCGGAGCGAAGCTCTGGTTTGCCGGAGAGCGAACCAGAGAATCGCCACCGAACCCGCAAACGTATGCGCTGTGTCCAAAAGCGACAAATTTTGGGTATATCAACTGAGTGAAACTGTCACGATGAGGTTATGCAAGTGTCGTAGATTGGTTGAGAGAATACCTTTTCGACACCCGCACTTACTTAAATGGAATTTGAAACACAAGAGCACGACCGGCCCACAGCCGGAAGTACACCAGAGAACTCGCATGCACTGAATGGGGTTTGGAACAAGCCGTCTTCGACAATAGACGCTGCAACCGCGGGCTTAATAGAGACGACTTCGGGCACTCCACTCGCGAGCAATACATTCACGCAAACAAGAAACGACGGAATAACCTCCGCACTTGCCAACGAAACGAACGCTCCGATTTTCACTGACAGCGACGGCCAGCCCGTAGGCGAGGACAAGCTCGGCAGCTTGAAATTCAACGGTTTAGACAATCAAAGAACCGAAGTGGCAATGCTCCTTCCGAAGCTATCGGCAGGCGAAAGACGAGATGTCTCGACCGTTTCCGATCGAAGAAGAGCGGCAGACAAAACCCCAACGGTAGAGGCTCTCGCCAGGGTTGCCCACAACGCCATCGGTAGCGATCAATTTGGAAACAAGGTGCCATCAACGGCGGCCGAGTACCGAAACGAGACAATTCCTAAGAATTTAAAATGCGCGTCCACCTCCAGCCAATGGTTGGTCGACATAGGCGCCATGACTAACAGAGACTTCAAAATCCGCGTCGACGACCTGATGAAGATACTGCCGGCCAAGGGGTTCGACAAAGTCCCACTTAGGGGCAACTTGGACATAAGCAAGTTTCCGGACGGACCGATCGGGTTCATCACCGGTCAGGACAAATATGAAGACGACAGCAACCACATCGGTTTTATTGAAAAACGTAATGGCGAACTGCACGTAATTCACAACAATTACAAGACCGGCAAAGTGGTCGACCAGGAGATTAAGGAGAAGTTCTATAACGCGGATGGCACGCCTGCTTACCGGCAAATGAACTTGTTCGTTTTTAAAAAGTAAGCGCGGCACGTGATTGAGCCGTGTATTTTCAACCGCTAACGGTTGAAAATATTCCCTCAATCAAAAGCGACCCCGTCAGGCTTCTTCTTAGCGTTGTGGAGGCGCCAGTAAGCCAGATCGAGAAGCGCATCCACCGACGTTCCATCTTCGGGAAAACAAGCGACACCGGCTCGCAGGCGAACGGGCTCGCTGTATGACGGAATTTTGATCAATCCGAAATCGAGTATCGTATTCTTAATCAACATATTGGCCGCTTCACTGGTTGATTTCAGCATCACCACAAACTCGTCTTCACTCCATCGGCAAATCATCGAAGGCGTTTCGGCGACGCGTTGCTGGAGGAAGTTGCTTAGCGCCGACAGCACCCGGTCGCCGACGCCATGACCGGCGTTTTCGTTGATCGCGTTCAAGTGTTCGATATCGATCAATGCCAGAGTGAGGGTGAGGGGACTGCCTTTTGATTCTGCCATCAAGGGAACGTATTTTTCATACAGACTGTTGGTTAGCGGAAGACCGGTCAGATAGTCCTTGTCCGCACTCTCAATGCTTTTCTCCCGAACTTGGCGGGCTATCGTTTTAACGACGGCGCCGGCTGTATCATAATCACCCAACTTGATTACGGAAGCGGCCTTGCATTGTTCGACTAGCTCCTCATCTATATCTGATCCAGATGAGCTGAACAAGACGATCGCCATCGTGGCCCAGCGCTTAGATTGATTGAGGCGTTCACACAAATCCACTACTTTCGGCGATTTCAAATCGATGTCCACAAGCAAAACTTCGGGTCCGAAGTCATACAAGAATTCCATGTAGCGGTGCGGATGGAGCGTGCTGCGGGCGACAATGTTTTCTTCTTTGAGCGCGCCGGAAAGACGGGCCATAATCGGTGCCACGCCCGAGACAATCAGGGCGTTGAAATGTTCGAAGTTAGTTAGCTGTGTGACGATCTTCGCCATGCTGTCGAAGCACAGTGGCTTTTCGATGCAGACGTAGCAAGACGGCTCCAGACGCTCGATGATTGGCATGGAGTCCGAACTGGAAACTACAAAGGCGACCGGCGTGTTTTTCTTGTCAGGGATCTTATGAAATTTGGCCGCCAGTGAAACTGCGCGCTCTTCGCTGCCTGGCTCCACACCTATAATAATCGCATCGAGACGTTTGCTGGAAGCCACCATCAGCGCGCTGTCAGGATCCTCGGGCATAGCTAAAACGCACAGTAGCTCGTTTTGCCATGCTTCCATCGATTCGCGAAAATCGTTTACACAGTCGGCCACCAGAATTCGCGGTCTTGTATAAATCGGCTGCGTTACTTTCTCGGCAAAATCGCTGTGCGTCATGATGGTTCGTAATAAGGGTTTCTCGTAACTTATTCCATGCTGAAAGAATTCTGACGCGCGATTTATCATTTGTTTTGCATTACTAAGCGTCCGGGAATGAGAACAGTGGATGTAGCCTCCGGAGCCGGCTTTGAAACTCGTTCACAAAGGCATTCTTCTTCTCTTCGTTCCATTGGCTTGTGAGTTGGGCTTTGGCTGGGCTATGTTCCAACTAAACAATCAAGCAGAAGCTTCGGCCATGCGCCAAACACGGGCGGCTGAAATTCGTTCTTTAACCGATCAAATATGGGCGGTGAATGTCAGCGTCGCCTGGGAACTACTTGGTTTGCAATCCGGTGGCGGCTCTCGCGAAAAGATCGCACAGATTGCCAAAGAAATGGATCCTCTGCTGGCGGAGCTGCGGCGCAAAGGCAACGTCACAAACAGTTCCGATAACGTTCATGCATACGAGGTTATGGTCAGCGATCTTCTGCGCAGAGAACGCGTGCTATCTAATTCCGTCGATGAAGACGGGCTTGAAATCCCGTTCTACAACCTCGCCGTCATGAAGGGCGAGTGGAAGGCGAAACTCAAAAACCTGGCCGCCATTAAAAAGCTGATCGAGGATGAGGCGAACAAAGAATCGTTCGAACAATCCATCAAAGCGGGCGAGGCGCGAAAGGGACAACAGGTTTGGCTTGGCGCATTTGTGCTTGTGAACATCGCCTTCTGTATTCTTGCCGCTTTTTTTCTGTACAAAAACATTGCTTCGCGTTACTCGATTATTCTGGAAAATTCGCGTCGCTTCGGCAGGCGCGATCAGCTGCTTGAAAAGATTGGCGGTGATGATGAAATCACCGATCTCGACAAGACGTTTCACGAAATGTGGAACGCGGTTGAAGAGGCATCTCGCCGTGAACGCGCAATGATCGATAACGCGGTCGATGTGATCTGTTCGATCAACGAATTCGGCACGTTCACGGCGGTGAGCCCGGCTGCCCAGCGGATGTGGGGTTATGAACCAGATCAATTGATCGGCAAAAACATCGCCGACCTGATAATCAAACCTCATCAAGAATCAGCATTCTCGGCGCTGACGACCGCCCGTAAGTCCGGCGAAAACGCCTTGTTCGAAAACCAAATCGTCACCAAATCCGGTGGCGCTCGCGACATGCAGTGGTCGACTCAATGGTCCACAAAGGATCTGACCTTCTTCTGCGTCGTGCACGATATCAGCGATCGCAAGTCGATCGAGCGCTTGAAGCAAGATTTCGTCAACATGATCAGCCACGATCTAAAAACGCCGCTGACCGCAGTCAGACTGACATTGGAGCTGGTGTTACAGGGCGTTTACGGAGAACTTGATGCCAAAGGCCAGAACCGTATAACCGTCGCACAGGACAGCACCCAACGACTGCTGGAGCTCGTAAACCAGCTTCTCCAGCTGGAGCGCCTGGAAGCCGGCAAGATGGAATTAGACAAAGCACCACAGGCGGTACTACCACTTCTGACCAGCGCTTGCGATTCGGTTCAAACTTTGGCCGAACAGCACGACGTCAGAACCGCCGTTTCGTGCCCAGAAGAGCTCACCGCGGAGATTGACGGCGATAGAATCATTCAAGTCGTGATCAACCTGGTTTCTAACGCAATCAAATTTTCGCCCCCACAATCCACCATTGTTGTTTCAGCCAAACCAGACGAGGACCGGCTCTACGTGGCGGTGCGCGATGAGGGGCGCGGTGTTCCTGAACATTTGCAGTTGACCATATTCAACCGATTCGAGCAAGTGGAGCGGGCCGACAGCGTTCAAAAAGGCGGCACCGGTCTTGGACTCGCCATCTGCCAGGCGATCGTAAAAGCCCATGACGGGATGATCGGCGTCAACAGCACCGAGGGTCAGGGCAGTGAATTCTGGTTCAAAATTCCGCTAGGATTGGCGACCGCACCGCCGGTCGAAGAGAGAGTCAATGTTACTGGCTAGAGCAGCTTTAATAACCGTGACGCTCCTGTTCAGCCACCTGCCCGTCGGAGCACAAACAACCGCTGGAGAGTGGCTGCAAAAAGCCAGAAACTGCAAAGAACGGGGCGACGACAAGGGTTCATCTACAGCCTGCAACTCAGCCATCCGCCTCGACCCAAACAATGTGGAAGCGTGGACTTTGCGAGCTGACGCCAATCTACCCTGGGCGTTGGCGGGCACCACTAAAGCGCAAAAAGACTATGCCCGGGTGCTGCAACTCGATCCAAAAAACTATTATGCCAGGAGCCAGCTTGGTTTTCTGACGTTAGAATTGATGCCCTCAGGCAAACAAGAATTGACAAAAGCGGTTGCCGACTTGAAAGCACTACCGCATCGAACTCCCGAGCAGGAGCGACTTTATGCCTACGCCAGCAATTGTTTAAGCCCAAAGACGGCACTGCCTGTGGTGCAACGCTTCTGCGACTCGAATCCCAATGATGCAGAAGCCTGGTACTTTCTAGCCTGCAGCCTGGACGCCGTCGGAAAGGTTGACGCAGCCAAAATCGCGTTCAAGAAAAATCAAAAATTGCTGGAAGTCGAGTTGAAACGACACTGCACCGGCTATATCGGCAAGCAAGTTTCCCGCGGTTGCGCCACGCTTCAGGACTATCAGGCGGGCGTCGCACTTTTCTCAACGTACCTCGAGAAGCATCCCGATAACGTTCACGCACTCTACTGGCGCGGTTGCTGGCTGAACGCCCTGGGGCGGGCGAAACCTGCAATCAAAGACATCGCCAAATCAGTCGAACTCAATCCAAGCTATTTGTCGCACTTGCGATACCTCGGCGAAATTGATCTGGCACAAAAAAATTACACCGAGGCCGCCAACATCTTCCAACAAATCATACTGCGCGATCCGGGTGCTGAGACTTATGTCGTAAAACGAGCCTTGTGCTTAAAAGAGTTAAAGCAGGAAAGCCTAGCGCTGCAAGAACTGAACAATTATCTTGCTCGAGATCCGGCAGCCGTCGCCATTCTGCGTACAAAGGCCAATTTAGAGAAGAAACGCAATCCGGACCTTTCGCGCCAGGATTTACAACGCGCGCTATCTGTAATCTCTCAGCAAATCCAGGCTGCGCCTGGATATCACCAATATTACACTCGACGTGCGGAGCTCTATGTCGACTGTAGTGAACCTGATAACGCACTTGCCGAGCTCGACCGAGCAATCAGTTTAAAACCAGATGACGCCACGCTTTTTTACACGCGAGCCAATTTAAAATGGACATTGGATTTGAAGAACGAAGCGATCGCTGATCAAATTCGTGCCGTAGATTGCGCGCTCACATATCAAAAACGGGCACACCTGCTCGTTTTGGGCAGCTTTTATAATCAGCTGCACCAATACGACAAAGCGATCGCCGTAGCAAATCAATGCATCGCCATCAATCCAAACGTGCCGGATGGCTATCGAACGCTGGTTTCCACTCACATCGAGCAGAAAAACTTTCCAACCGCGCTGGCGGATCTTCAACGGATAGCAGCTTTAAAAGTTCCGCTCGACGACCTTGATTACTTGTTCGGCAAAGTCTACATTGGCTTGAACAAACCCAAACAAGCACTCACCGCATTCAATACCAGTTTAAACAGACATCCTCGCGATCTAGGCGCACGAATGGCGCGCGGAGAACTTCATAAAAACCGCGAGCAGTATGAACTCGCGCTTGTAGATTTCAACAAAGCGTTAGAACTGGCACCGGATTATGGCTACGCATACCACTCGCGAGCGCTCACATACGCCGGGATGGGCGAATACACAAAAGCCGCTAATGACATTTCGGAAGCGATGAAACTATTGCAATGGAACGAGGCATCGTGGGTTCTCGAGGATCGCGCTCGCTTTTACACTTATGCGGAACGCTACAACGAGGCTGCCGCCGACCTGGCCAAAGCATACCGATATGCGCTCAACAAGCCAATTTACTTGTATCAGTGCGGCAAATTACTGTACTGGGCAGGCAATAAACTTGGTGCGATCGAAAAGATCAGCGCCTATCTAAACCGAGTGCCTGACCGGCGCGCACTAAGGGCCCGGGCGCGATGCTATTTCGAAACTAACCAGTTCGAGAAGAGCATCATGGACTATTCCAGCCTGCTTGAAGAAGACCCGGAGAATCCGATTCTGTACCGGATGCGAGCAAAGGCATATGCCAAACACGGCAACGATCGACTGGCGACGGCTGACACCAACAAAGCGAAAACGTTCATGAAGTCGCGCTAGAATGACAAACGAGGTTCCAAAATGAGCGATTATTCCCTCTACACAATCGGACATTCTAAACATCCGATCGAGAAATTCATTGGATTGCTGAAGCTGCATGAAATCAACGTCGTGACAGATGTTCGCTCGCATCCGATGTCTCGCTTTAATCCTCAGTTCAATCGAAAAAAGCTGGAAGCAGAACTGCAGGAGCATCAGATCAGTTATGTGTTTCTCGGCGACGGACTCGGCGGTCGCCCCTCAGGCGAGCAATTCTACGACGAGCAGGGTTTTATCCTGTATCACAGGATCGCTCAAGCAGAGGCGTTCAGAACTGAGTTAGGTGAGCTGATTGAACTCTCGAAAACATCGCGAGTTTCACTCATGTGCTCGGAAGAAGATCCAAACAGTTGTCACCGCAAATTGCTGATTGGCAGGGCGCTGTTTAAAACAGAAAACGTGACTTTGAACCACATTCGCGGAACCGGTGCGATCGAGAAAGAAGAATCGATGTCCGAGCAGGGCGTGTTGGACCTGCCGGGATTTTCGGATAACTGGAAGTCTCCAAAGCCGTTGCCGAAAACTTCAAAATGAGTTCGCGCAGCTCTGCCATCGCGCCCGGCAGTGCGCTGGTATATTTTCAACCGCTAGCGGTTGAAAATATACTCCACTGGTCCAAGCCTCGCTAACCGCGCTAGTAGCCGCTCCGGAGCCACTAGGGGAATTACGAA
>JADYXR010000055.1 GCA_021772095.1 Candidatus Obscuribacter sp.
CAAAAAGACCGACGGAGTACCCCGAAATTAATTTGGTCGGGTACGAAAATAAATGAGGCGACGGTTCGGTCGGGTACGAATTTTAGTGAGGCGATGCGCTCATTTTGTCCCATATATGGGAACGGCCCATATGTGGGACAAAATTGTCCATTCGTGTCCCATATGTGGGACACCCACATTTTGATTCAAAGTCGGCAGCCAGCCGAAGTGCCCCTTCGGCAAGAGCTCCCGCTTCGGCAAGATCTGCTGCTTCGGCAAGATCTGCTGCTTCGGCAAGAGCTGCCGCTTCTGCAAGAGCTGCTGCTTCTGCAAGACTCGTCACTTCTGCAAGATTTGATAGATGGTCGTCTGCCTGTAAGTGTCGCCAGGTCGGAGAATCGAGTTCGGAAAAGCTGGCTGGTGGACAGAATCCGGGAAGTGTTGCGCTTCCAAACAGAAGCCGTAATGCTTCTTGTACGCTCCGCCGTTTCCGACCGCGGAACCGTCCAGAAAGTTTCCGGAGTAGAATTGCACACCCGGTTCGGTCGTGTACATCATCAATCGACGACCGCTTTTGGGCTCCTTGACCTCGGCGGCTAAGCCGACTCTGGTGTTCGAAACTTGTTTTGGAGCTGCAGAAACGTTTTGATTGATCGCGTAATTATGATCGTATCCACCCTTAACTTGATCGATACGCGCACCAATAGCGGTGGCAGTTTTAAAATCCATCGAGGTGTTGCTCACAGCTTCCAGCGTGCCGACTGGAATGAGAGTGTCGTCGACTGGTGTGTACTTGTCCGCATAAATAGTCAATTCATGGGAAAGAATGTCACTGCTCCCGGCGCCGGCTAAATTAAAATACGAGTGATTAGTCAGATTGATTGGAGTTGGTTTGTCGGTCATAGCCTCGTAGTCGATCCGCAACTCATCGTCATCCGTCAGCGTGTACGTCACGGTAACTGACATTTTTCCAGGGAAACCTTCTTCCATATCGTCGCTAATATAATTGAATACAACGCCTCGCTCTAAACCGCGATCTAAGCCGCTCTCTAAGCCGCGATCGAAGGGTTTTGCCTCCCAGATTTGTTTGTCGAAACCCTTTATGCCACCATGCAAAGTGTTCGGTCCGTTGTTGACGGCGAGCTTGTACCTCTTAGAATCCAGCTCGAACTCGCCTTTGGCGATGCGGTTGGCGACGCGCCCGACGGTCGAGCCGAAGTAAGGCGATTCTTTCTGATACTGTGCCATGTTGTCAAAGCCAAGAACAATATTGGTGGTAGAACCCGCGTCATCCGGCACCAGCAGGCGCAGAAGCGTGGCACCGTAGTTGGCGACTTCAGCCACCATACCGTGCTTATTCTTGAGTTCGAAGTACTTGACCTCCTCACCTGCGGCGGTTTTTCCGAACGATTTCGGAGTAATCTTCGTTATCTGTTCAGAATTCATTTTCGCCTCCAATGGGGCACACTCGGCGCTTGAGTAGAGAAAGACTGGGAAAGACAACACCAAAACATAGCTAAGTACCGATGCAATGCGCCAACATTTTGTCTGCAATCGCTCTGCCATTATAGGCACCAACTCCCTATCAAGGCTCAAGACCGGCACACTTCAGGCCGTTCCAGCTAATCCCGATAGCTTAACTCAGAACGAAACCAGGTTCAATTTCTCTCCAGCAACTTTCAAAGTGTGAAGCTACAATTGTGTAGCAAACATTCCATGTTTCCATTCTGTGAAGCTATCCGGCATCCAAGCACCGCACCCGGGCGCTGTTAGTCTATGATTCAATTATCAAATTCTGGATGTGGCACACCGTGATATCGCTAAAACTAAATACTGTCCCGACTCTTTTCATCAAAGCATTTACTCCCATCGACGTTGAAAATATCTTGGAGTTCGTGCGCGACGCAAACGCGATGAAGTCTCAGGCTAGCGACATGGTTCTCTTTATCGACACGCCGATCACGACGCACACCATCGAAGCGGTTGTGAAGTTGAAGGAAGAAGGGTATCGGGTTCACTTCCGCGATCATCATGGCATCGACGGAGAGCCTGTCAATCAGCGAGACACGCTAGTCAAGCAAGGAACAGCAAAACTCAAAGAGCTTCTCGGTGATGATTGCACGATCACGATTCGGAAACTCCATCCAGCCTGCAGCACGTTGGTGAAGGTTGGCGAGTTTGAAAACGCCGTTGCAATTATCGCCGATCCTGATCCGGATGGGTTGACTGCCGCGATGAAGGCTGTGGGAATTCACTATCCGGAATTAGATGATGACGCCGCACTGCTTGATGGCGAGCCATTCTTACAAGTAACCGGCAGTCCGATTTCGCAGCTTCTAGCCAAAGGTGCAGCGACGCTTCCGTCGTTTGATCCAAAGGATCATGACAAAAGAGAACGCGCAACACAAAAACTCTTCGCCGACTGGATGGCAGCGGTCAAGGGCGACAAACGCGCAGAAGAACGGCTAATGAACGGCGTCACCGCATACGACGAAGCTGTTCGCGTGGCGCAGGAGTTATCCACCACCGCAAAAGAAGTGCTACCAGGGGTGGTGCTTGTAGATTGCACCGATCAGCCGGTTTATGATGTTGGAACACTGCTTTCCATTCTTGAAAAAACATGGAATTGCAGAATCACTGTTCTCCGCAAATCGCTCGGTCCGATTGCTGTTCACCATGGAATTCAATACAGCATGGCTGTGACAAAAAACTATCAAAACGAAATCAATTTGCAGAAAGTTTTGCCATCGGATACCCGGAGTGACCCTCAGTTTGGTGTGATCACGAATGTTTCGTTTCTGCTTCACGTTTCAGAATATGTTTGGAAAGAACAAGTCATTCCTTCGCTCCGAAAATCGCTCGGGTAACGCTTGGCTACAACCAGGACGGAAAGATAGCCAAATAGACTGTTGACGGCGGTTTAAAAGCGAACGTTCTTGGGTGGCAACCTTAAAATGCACTGAGATTTATTCGCCGGAGTTGTTGTTTCGCCTCCCGCGATCTG
>JADYXR010000056.1 GCA_021772095.1 Candidatus Obscuribacter sp.
CAGATCGCGGGAGGCGAAACAACAACTCCGGCGAATAAATCTCAGTGCATTTTAAGGTTGCCACCCAAGAACGTTCGCTTTTAAACCGCCGTCAACACCTTGATCAACCGTGGAGTATCTTGCACCACATACGGTACTGCAGAAATAACAAACACGCTATGCTTCGTGCCGTCTGACTAATAAGCGTTACGTGGTTACCGACCACTCTGTGCGCGTCGCATTCGCAGCGAGAGGACGACCAAAACTACGGCTCCGCCGAGTAAAGAGAATGCAAGTAGAGGGCGGAATGCGATCCAGCCGATGGAAATAGTTACCAGGCTCAACGCTAGAGAGAGCAGAAACGCGAATATCGCTATACTAAATCCGGCAAGGTCACCAGTGCGCTAAAATGCGCTAATCCTATCAATCCTTTTTGTAAGCTTCTGGCTCATCGTCTGAATGCAGCTTTTTTGATAAGGGTGACGCAAGACAAAACGACTGGAGTTGGAAAGCCTGATGAAAATCTTAGTTTCTATCGACCACTCAGATGCCTCTTCCCGGGTAATTGATGCCATAGTGCAAACTCTCTGGCCACCGCAATCTCAATTCAAAATCGTTCATGTGCACAGTGCGCTTGAAGGATTGGGCACTCCGTCAGACATCTCTTCGCCCGAATGGCACAAGTCGTTAGCCGCTGCCCAAGAGCAGATCCGGAAGTCTGCAACTGAACTCGTGCAAGGCTTTGTCGATAAGCTCAAGCAGACTTTTCCTGATTGCCAATTTACGTCTCATCTCTGCGATATAGAAGACCAGCCTATTGACGCAACTATTCTCAGCATCGCGGGCAGCTGGCAGCCTGAATTGATGGTCCTCGGTAGCCACGGGAAACGGGGGATATCACGATTGCTGCTGGGAAGCGTGTCCTTTTCAGTACTTTGTCAGTCGCGTTGCTCCGTGCGGATCATAAAGGAACCTATGTTTCCTTCCGCTGACAATACTTTCAATGTTCTCATCCCGGTGGATGATAAACCCTACTCAGAGGATGCTTTGACATCGGTTCGTTCTCGACCCTGGCACCCAGCAACACGCTTTCGCTTGTTGACCGTGTTACCGGACCCGCTTTCCGATGGTCCTATTCCGGTTAGTGGCGCTGCGGCAATTCACGAACTAGACAAAGAAGAAGATGTGCTCAAAGAGGCGTCCGCGGTCCTTCGCAAACGCGCAGAATCTCTAGCGAAGGCGCTGGACGGATCGTATGAAGTCGATTCGGTAGCGGTCCGGGGAGACGCGAGAGACACCATAATAGAACAGGCTTACACCTGGCCGGCTGGTCTAATTGTGATGGGTTCCAAGGGGAAAACTGTTTTGGCGAGATTCTTTCTTGGCAGCGTTTCAAGCGCTGTTACCCAAGTTTCTCCGTGCTCCGTCGAAGTTGTCCGACCGAGGACTTCGTCTTTGCCAGGCAAATCCTAGATTCTACCTGACAAAATTTGTTCTCCAAATAATGGTCGCGAAACAAGTGAGAACGATTACGAACAGATGGAGCGGTCAGCATTTTCAACTTTCGTGCAAAGGTAGCGGCAAACTTTTGGGCGGCAAAAACAAAATGACAGCCATTCTTGAAGATTAGCTGTCAATCTGGTTTTTAGCGCCCGGCACTACCGAGCTTAGAACGAGAATCTTCTAAATCTCACACAATTCAAACGGCTTATGAATTGGTCTAAGGCGAATCAGCCAGAATCTTTTGATTCGCGGCATCTGAATAGTGCTCTGGATCACGACGGTAGTCTTTGGGCAATTTAGCTGTTTTCTCGCCCGCCTTCGGCAAATGGTTTAGATTGACCTTCGAACTGCCTACGGTAACCGTTTGGTGTTTCTTGGCCAGATCTGTGGAGGCCTCCTGGTATATTTTCACGACCGCGGATTCTCGCGTCCCGAGCCCTTTTGATTCAATGCTGTCGAAGCAAAGCTGCCCGTTTTCTGAAATCCATGCCCACGATTGTGCCACCACTTCGCCGGCTTTGTTTTCCACTACGAAAAATCCGCTGCGCGGACTCTCTTGTCCATACCACGCACAAGCGGCTCCCGCATCGGCCGGGTGCTGGCAGCAGTTACTGTGTTCGCCGAGATATACTCCACGCGTATCATTGCGCGGCAGAAAGCGTCCAGTTAAGTTGCCATCCGTCCAGGATTTTTCCAGAGGGAATGGCGACGGCGTGTTTTGAGATTTTATGAAGCGTCCCTCGTACTCCTTGTATTCACTGCGACTGGTGCCCCATGATGCGGATTCGACTGCAAACGCCAAATTCTTCGTGCCTGGATATCTTGTTCTGGCTTTGACTTCCATGGCGACATCTCCCATTGCCGCAGTGCCTGACAGCAAGCCCTCTCGTTCAGGCTGAGACAGATTATTCCAATCTTTGGTGAGCAGGCGTATGTCGCTCAGCATCTGCTGTTGATGCGCAGGCGTGCTGCCGTTTCTCAAATTCTGATTCAGGAATTGGCGCAGACCATTCGTGCCGGCGTTTGCATCAGCAGGCAGCCAGTAGGTTGCATCATGTGCATCGAGCCCAATTTTCGCGCACCGCTCCAACCAGGCACGCGAATCTTTGTTGAATGTGAGGGCCAACTTCGCGGCTGAGGTTGTTTGCCAGTGGATACCGCCACCATAATGTGTCGAGCTGTTCAAAGCGACAAGAACATCGCGGAAGACGTTGACATTTAGAGCGAGGGCGGCCTCGTAGTATGCTCTTCTCGGATCGACGGCATTATGCTCAGCACCATCAGCGGTATCACTGCGCCGTGATGCTCGTTTCGTTTCAGCGGAAAGGACATTATGCAGCGCATCAATTTCCGTGGCGGTTAATGAGACGGCTTCACGTCCCGGTCGAGGTCCGCGCATCGAATCGAGCAACAGGTACAAACTAGCGCTGCCACTTTCGACAAACTTCTCATGCAAATCCTTCGGGGAGATCTTCATGTAGCGATCGAGCACCGGCTGAAATTCTCCTGCTGCTTTGTCAGGACTGATACCACTGCGATTCAGTTCATCCCACGCCACGGTGGCAGCCACTTTTTCCCGGGCCGAGTAATTCGCGAACTGCTCGGCAATTGATGGTGGCAGTTCCGGAGCATGCTTCCAGGCTTTGGCGCAGGCGTCCAGATTCCGTCCGGCGAATCGCTCGGCGACCTCCCTCGATTGCATCCCACTGTCCTTCGCATATTTGCATACCGCAAACGCGCTGTCCGGATTTTGGATATCGCCAATAACCGCAGCGAGCTTCTCAGCAAGCGATGGCCTCATAGTCGGATCGATGGTCCAGACTTTCGCACAAGCTTCGAGGTCTCGACCTTGCAGGCGTTCGCTGACTTTGTCGAGTAGCTCCTGTCCGCCATATCGCCTCTCCAAATGGTCAATCCATTGCAAAACCGGCTTGATGGCTCCTCCACGTTCGGCAGGAGCGATACGAGAGATTTCCGGACCGATGCGCGCGGCGAGCGCCGGCGGCACATCAAATTCACCGAGCGCCCACACGGCAGCGGCCGCCGTGGTATCAATTCCCTTCAACGTATTGATATCTTGGTGTCCCAAGTGGGCAGCACGGTCGCAGACGGCGCGCTGCACGTCTGGTGGCAGATTATCAATGAAGCGACCAAGAGCCGCAGCATCATGGGGATGAACCCTCGGGTTGTGCTGCCATACCAGGGCGCAGTCCTCGAGATGCAACACGGGTACTGAATTACTCTTCAAGTTTTGTTCGGCAACGTAGTCACAAACCGCTTTCTTAGCCGGTTCAGTTAAGCTCTGTGATTCAAAGACGTAAGAAAGCGCACTGGCGGCCTCACCGCTCACTTTGGCATTGAGCCTCCAAACAGGCAATACTCGATCCAGTCCATACCCACTGGAGCCGAGATAGTCAGCGGCCGCTTTTCGCTGTTCGGGCTCCATGTGACGGGCGACTTCGGCGAATCGCTCTGCGGCAAGCGGCTGCATATACGGATTGTTCTCCCACACGATTGCACAATCCGCGAGATTCCTGCCGCCCAGTAGCTCCTGTACGCGAGGCGCATCCAACGAAAAGGCAGCCACATATTTGCAGACAAGTTGTTTCGCTTCAGGCGCCAACCCCTCCACAAGTGGGTGAAGAGCGCTCGCCGCATCCGGGCTCAAGCGAATGTTGTGCTCCCACGCAGTGATGCACGACTCGAGATTGACGCCTTTCAAGGTTTCAACATTTGAACTGAACGAAGCCTCCAGGTGCTTGCAAACAAGCTCTCGAGCGGCAGGGGATATGTCTTTGATGCGCGGCCACAACTCACTCGCCATCAACGGGGTGCAATGTTTCATGTGTGGGCTGCACTGCGCGACAGCTTCCAGCGTGGCGGGGGGCAATGCCGTCAGTCTATCGATTTCCCAGGTTCGTCCACTACAGTAATCACAAACAGCGGCGTGCGATTCTTTCGGAATAGACTCCAGATGCCGCCCCAGCTTTTCCGCGGCCGGCGCTGATATTCGAGGATTGTTGCGCCAGACGTTTGCGCATGATGTTAGATCGTGCTTGGGGAGTTCAGCCAGATAAGCAGCAATTCTTTCGCCGCTGAAGAACAGACTTGCGTTAATGTGATCCGCCAACACCTTCTGCATGGGCGGTTCGACTTTTGCCAGATAGGTGCCGAGCTCCTGAGCAATAGTCGGCTCCATGAATGGGCAATGTTTCCAGGCGCGGGCACATGCCACCAGATCTTTACCGGCCAGCGACTGCCGCACTTCGGCAGCGTCACTGGAGAGCAAGTTCTCGGCAACCAGCTTTCGATCTGCGGTCTCTAAACCTACTGTCGCCTCGTCAATGGCCGCCTTGCGCTCAAGCTGGCGTACCTGCCAATATGATTTAACCGTCAATTGCACATCGGTTGGTTGAGCGACCTTCTCGACGTCAATGCTTCCGATCGGCTGCCCTGGTTTGTGCGAACCACCTGCCACGATTCGCGACGATTGCTCGTTGCCGCCTCTGCCGGTTAGCCTGACGGCTTCGGGAACAGTGTTGCTGCCTTCGGCTGCAGGCGTCTCAACCTTGACTGAACGAGCGCGTTCGGCGAGCATCGAATTGAGATTTTCGGTCGCGGTCTTTCGAGATTGGAATTCTCTGGCGATATCGCCGAGCGGCACATCAGAACCAGGAATCGCATGCAGCGCACTTAAAGAGCCGCCTAACATGAACATAGCGTAGGCACTTTGTTTCCGCTCGTCAGAAGTAGCCCATCTGCGATCCGATAACCTGGCGCTAACATCGGCACTGACTATACCAGCTGGGATACCAGGCAGCGCGCCCATTGCGACGTCGTAAGAAACTCGCGCCCCCCTCGGTGCATTGACCAGACTGGCGGCTAGAGAGCGACTCGCGTGTCGCAGTCCGACACTACCGGCGGTGAGCGTTCCAAACGTTGCTGCTCCAGCCAGTCCATGCTCGCCACGCGCGGTCCAGAAGCGACCAGCATCCTTTTGTTCGACGGGCCTCAAGAAAAAGTCGTAGGCGAAACCAGTCAGGGCACCATCAGCGATCAGACCGGCATTGGCAGCAGAAGCCAGTTTCGATGAAGCATAAACAGAGGCTTCCGTTCGCGCTGCAAACGATAATCCTGATTTACTAAGCGCTGACTTGGTCGCGACAAACGGCAAAATCATGCCGATTCCGGCGCCAATCTGTTGAGCATGCCAGCGAGCCGTCCCAAAATCTTCGTGTTCTGGAGCTGGAAAAACGCTTACGAATTCTGCGATGTTCGTTTTAATTTCTGCTTTGCTAAGCAGATTGTCGCCAATTTGACCGAGCGAAATCACCGGACTTTGCGCGCCTTGATACAACGCAGAATACCCGACCTCGCCAAGCAAATCGAGAGCATTGGGATCGGCGCGGTCTGCTTTATGAAACTGTTGCCGCATCGCAAATTCTACGGAAAGCGCTTTCAGTGCCTGCTCGGTAAGGGCTTGTGGATGATCGCCGTGATCCGCGCCGTTCTCCTTAGCGGCAGTACCTGGCGTTTTTCGAGCGTCAAACAATTCGGACATACGTTTGCCTGGGAAAGAATTCGTACGATGAGGTCAGCGTTTCTGTTTACGGTATCGAGTATGGTGCGTTTAAGGCTTCCTGCAACCTGCACCACGTATGCTAGTCGTGGCTGAACCGGCTGTATATGGGAATTACCGTAAGATAGTTCGTTTGTGGATCTGATATTCAAAGTATCAAAACATATAGCTATTTAGAATCTTTTAGCCGCTGAAGCTCCTGACGATTCACGCGGACTTCCGTGAGGCGCGAGAGGAAGAGAGCATGTGTTAGCCGGGATGTCCTGGAGGCGCATATTCAAGCATGTCAGCGAGAAAAGCATGGACAAAAATTGTCGCTAGTATATACTAAATAGTATATACCAGGTGAACGCTATGAAGAAAGCCAAATTATTCAAGAATGGTCAGAGTCAGGCGGTTAGACTGCCAGCGGAGTTTCGCTTTGAAGGCGATGAGGTTTACGTAAAGCGGGTCGGAACCGGAGTATTACTGCTGCCAGTCCAAGACCGTTGGAAAATGCTGATAAACAGTCTGGACAAATTTCCTCCCAATTTCATGAGTGATCGCGATCAACCTACTGAAGAGCAAGTGCGTGAGGATCTACTATAGTGCCGTACTTGCTTGATACGAACATTTGCATCGCGCTCATTAACAGAAAGCCTGATAAGGTCTTGCAAAGAGTGATGCGGTGTGGTCAAGGAGATCTTGTCATTTCTTCCATCTCTGTTGCAGAATTGAGATTCGGTGCGGCGAAGAGTCAAGCGTCCAAGCAAGCTCATCAGGCGCTGGACGAATTTCTGGGCAGTATGGAAATAGACGATTTCGACCAGCTAGCCGCCACCGAATACGGTGCAATTCGTCTAGATTTGGAACGTCTTGGAACGCCGCTAGGACCTCTCGATACGCTATTGGCCGCGCAAGCTGTGGCGCACAGGCTCACTCTAGTGACCAATAACGAGAAGGAATTTCGGCGAGTGAAACAGTTGATTGCTATAGAGAACTGGTTGCTTTGAATCGCAGAATCGGGGGGGAAATTGGACTTCTCTTTCGAAACATCTCTGGAAATTTTTCCAGGCATTACGCTCCGCCGGTGGTACTAGTTCAATACCGACGATCAAACCGCATTGGCGACGCGATTTCAACAATGCGGTCCCTGCAACGCTTTGTGCCTAGAAAACAGTCCGCCTCCTGGTTCGCAACTCCCGCATGTTCAATTTCGTACTGAACATAACTTGTGGTATTGCCGATAGCCGTCATAAATTTCTAACGAAAACACAACGGACCGCTAATACTGTTGCGATTGCGCTTTCGGTTTTGGCAGTCACAATGAGATTTCAGGTCAAACTAGAACCGATGCAGGTGAATCCTATGCGAAACTTGATTATTCGAACAAAGTTGCTCGTCATTTTTATGGTTCTGCTGGCAATGCCGGCTCACGCACAGAGCAAAAACTTTTCAGGGAAGTGGCTATGGAAGTCAAAAACCAGCAGTTTTGAAATACATCTTATCCAGACCGGCACACGTCTTAGAGGAGCACATTTTGCTTGTGTTAATAATGGAAGCCGGGTGGACAATCAAGAGAATGCACATGAAACTGGACCGTCTATCGTCGGAAATGTTACAGGCAACAATGCCGCGGTTACTATTACTAGCTCGTATTCAGAAGCGATCGGGCCTTGTCCCGAGTTTAGTTGAAAAGTTTGGTGATCCCCTCCAGGACTAGCCTGGTATGGTTTCGGTTGCAACACCAGAACCCAATTCAAGAGGA
>JADYXR010000057.1 GCA_021772095.1 Candidatus Obscuribacter sp.
CAGATCGCGGGAGGCGAAACAACAACTCCGGCGAATAAATCTCAGTGCATTTTAAGGTTGCCACCCAAGAACGTTCGCTTTTAAACCGCCGTCAACACCAATTAGAAGCGATAGCTTTTCAATCATCCTTTGGATGGACGTCGGAAATTTTCGCTAACACTCTCTCTTTAAAAGATTGGAAGCTGGCGATAACTTCAATCTGATGACCAAGAAATGAAAGTAGCGAATACTAAGGATCACTCGGCGTGCGAATTCGCGCGCTTAGCGCTTTAGAGTGACGAGATAATCCACGATCAATTGCACTTCTTTCTCGGACAAATTAGGGTTGGGCATCAGACTTGGATCGCCGTGAAAGGCGTCCTTATTCTTTTTGACATGTGACTCTGGATCACGCAAATGCTCTTTCAAAAATTCTCTGGTTCGTCGCTTTCCAACATCGTCCAGTTGTACTCCTTCCTCACATCCCTTCTTTCCAACAGTGTGACAATCAAGACAACCGTTGGCAATGAAGAGGCTCTTGCCTTGCACAGTCCTTGACCGTTGAGGCGGCTTTTCCTTGGCGCAAGCTCTTTTATCAAGTTCATGCCATGCCACCAAAAGAGCGAGAAACAGCACGAAAGTTTTGGTTTTAAAACCGGGCAAAGTTAAACTCCTTTAGTTTCAGCAAATTGGCGTTCCGGTAGAGGTCTTAAGGACTCTCTATTGATACGGCTTGCAGCTCGTCCACCGATAGCTTAGATCGCTCGCGTGCCGAAGTCGAGGTCTCTTTTTACTCAGTAAGCTTCTAACTAATTTGCCGACGGTCGGATGGGAACACGAATTCTGGCGGCACCACACTTGTATTAGTACTACTGCGGTCGAAACAATCAATTAGTATTCTGCGACCGGTTGCGCCAAGCAGACTCGGAACATCGGGGCATGGGAAGATATCTTTCAATACAAAACGCGAGTTGTTCTTCTTCTTGGCCAAGGACTGGAGAGATTGAGTGGTTGACGCATTGACCAGCGACTGGGAGGTGGGTTACAGATCGTTGGCACCTCGAAACCGGTCCTGCACTGGTATATTCTGATGGGCTGGAAACATACTTCTGGCACGGCTCCGAAATTCCCGAGCACTTCATCAAACTCCGTCGCACCATAAATCCAATAACAATCGCGCTGCAACGAAACGCGACATTGCGCAGCGTGATGGTGGAAATCTATGGTTGGGAAAGATACCTGCATGATTCGAAAGCAAAGATAGTCGATCAAGACGCACGCGGTGTTTTATATCGCCTTGATTTCAAAGGTCAGGAACCACTTGTCGCAGTCGGGGTTCTTAACTCCACCGCTGAACCCGATGGCACATTCAGGCGCTACACTCTGCGTGTTCCACCAACAACGAAAACAGTTCAAGAAGCATTGGCCTGGACGTTCGATCTCAAATCGAAAGAATACAATCCGGATATCGAGACTTGATATTATGTCGCAGCGTCGACAGATGTTTGCCGAATCAGGAAGAATGCGATGGAATTGGTATCGTCAGTAGTGGCAGATCTCGACAGCGCAGCGTGCGTTTTCGTTCCACTGCACCCTCCAACCCAAAAGCTTCAGACGACGAAACCAGACTCTTACACCCATCCTCATGGACAACATGGGATTAATGCTATATAATTGACTCCATGCTATATCAAGTTCTACTGCTAGATGAGTTCGTTAGCTGGCTTGATTCCCAGGACGAAGATCGTCGTTTGCGCGTAATCGCTCATATCAACTTGCTGGCAGAACGAGGCCCATTGCTCGGCCGCCCCTATGCCGACACTCTCAAAGGCTCCAAAATAACGAATCTGAAAGAGCTTCGCGTACAACACAAGGCTGAACCTATCAGGATTTTGTTTGCATTCGATCCTAAGCAACAAGCAATAGTGATCCTGGGAGGCAGTAAACAAGCCGATAGACGCTGGTATGACACAAACATTCCTATTGCCGAAACACTATTTTTTGACCATTTAGAAAAACAACGAAAAGCCGATGAAGAGACAGCCCGTAAGGAGAAAGAAAGATGATAACCCACGATGACTACCTGAAAAAATTGAGCCCGGAACAGCGCGCACGGGTGGATGAGCTAACGCGCAAACTGTTGTCTGAGGAAAAAACTTTGCGCGAGATTCGCAAGGCGCGCGAGTATTCACAAATCACCGTGGCGCAGTTGCTCGGAATGAGTCAGGGAGATTTATCTAAATTTGAACGGCGTACTGATGCTTACTTGAGCACCATTCGCAGATACATCGAGGCAATGGGTGGCAGTCTTGAATTAGTCGCAACTTTTCCAGATACAGGGCCAGTCAAAATAGCCAACCTGGCGGATTTAGGAGAGGACGAGGAAGTTCTAGCAGAGTCTCTCTAGGGCATTTCTAGCTTCGGTGGTCTTCGGCTGTCTCACCTCATCCTGGAGAGAAGCGGAGCCAGAGCTGTAAGTTTCAGAATTAACGTAAATCAACGAGACGATGCGATCAAGATCACTGGAGTTTTGCGCGCCCAGATGTTATTAAGTCATGTCGGCGCACACTGACTCTTGATTTTGGTTTAAACAAATGACAAGCGAAACGATTAATCCGGAAATGAAAGTGTTATGGAAAGAACTTGATGAGGCTCTTCAGGAAGGTCAAAAAGATGAAGCCAAAGCGGTGCTACAAAAAGTCGGTTCTCTTGCCGAGAAAATGATTTCTGATGGAGACATCGAAGGTGAGGGTTTCAAAGCCGGAATGCTCTTCAGTCTCGGCAATCTCGAATTGGTCGAAGGGCGGCTAGAAGACGCGGTCGCTACGTTCAAAGAAGCGATTCCTCATGCGACTCGTTTGTTCGAGGAGCGCCCGACGGTGAGTGTCCGCGATTTGCTCGGGTCGCTGCACTACAACGTCGGCACGTATTATTGTGATTCCGATCGCATGATTGAAGCGGAAAGCGCACTCAACGCGGCTACGAAATATCAGGAAGCCAATGTTCAAGAAGTTCCGAATGAACCCGCTCCGAGAACTCACTTAGCTCAAACCAGATTCAATCTCGGCAACCTTTTCATGGCGACTAAACGCCCACAGGAAGCCGCGATGTGTTTCATTTCTGCAAGCGAACTCTGGCTCGGGTTGTCCAAAGAATTTCCAGAGGATGCAGGTTTTGCACACAACTTGGCTCGTAGTTTCTTCAATTTTTCGTTCGTCGCTGGACCGACTATTGAAGCGCATGATGCTTATGAAAAGGCGCAAACAGTTTGGGAAAGATTGCTGAGTAATCACGACGATTTACTTCAGCCTCGCAACGACATCGCGAGATGTTATTTCAATCACAGCGTGTTTCTCGCGCAGGACGGGCGGCATGAAGACGCGCTTGTGAAGATGGAGCGCGCGATCGAACATTTGGATAAATTGGTAGTGCTGGCGCCAGGCGAAAGTTCGTTTCTCGAGTGGCGTAAAGAGGCGATCTCCGAAGCGGAATTATTGCGAACTAATCAACCCGCTAAAGTGGTGGCTGAGAATCTCGCGGGTTTAGATCAACTAGCCACAGTAGCGCGTCAAACAAAAAACTGGAATAAACTCAAAGAGGTTGCGCTTGGTCACGTCGAATTGGCGCGCAACCTGGGCCAGGCGAATCGACCAGTTGAAATGGAGCAGGTCGCAAGAACCGGCATTAGACTGTTTTCGGAATTGGCTGCACATGACAAAACCACTGACTATGCGCATCTCGAAGGGGCCCTTTGTTACGACCTGCATTCGGATCTCAGATCACTTGGACGACTCGATGCCGCCGAAGAAATTTTACGTTTTGCGCTGCGCCGCTGGTCGCAGCTTCACTCGAAGTACAAAGGAAATAAGCTCTATCAACATTGGCTTGCTGAAGCAATAAACAATGTTGGAATTTTATGCATAACATCTGGGCGAACCGATGCGGCAATTGTCGCCTATGAGAAAGCGCTGGCAATGCGCGAACAGAGAGATAGAAGAAGTGACGATCCTGAGAATAAACTTTCAATGGGTGGCATTCTATGCAACCTTGGAAATGCTCATAGAAGCCTCGGCGCAGTTGCAATCGCTCGTGAATTTTTCGAAAAAGCAATTAAAACGCTTGATTCGTTGCAAGGGAAAAAAGTTCGGGAGCAAATTCTCGAACAGTTTTCTGTCAATGCCAGAGACGGGTTGAAACACTGCAACAGCAAAACCAAAACTCTCGACCGCAGCTTGTATCAAACAGCGTCCGTCAGTTGGGCACAAGCGGGTCCTCCGGCTTTGCAGTTTGACGTGAGCGATCAAGAATTGGCTGAGCAACTTCGAAAAGTGGACGAAGTTCGCTTAAAAGGACATGGTACTACCAGTGGAGCTCCAGCCGACGCTCCCTTAACCAGCATCGAGGCAGACGAACTTACTGAAAAACTGATTAGCGACGCTCCGGATTGTGCAGAGGCGTGGCTTCTCCGAGGTCTGGTCTTAGGACACTTCTTGTCTCCCAAAGGTGGCGAATTGATCGAGTGGTCGGACGAACGGCACGAAAAAGCTGCAACTGCATTTTACGAAGCTCTAGTTTTACGCCCGGATTACTTTGAGGCGAAGCTATATAAAGGGCTCGCGCTCAGGCAAGCTGCGCATTCAGCACAAGCAACATTGAATTGCATTGATTCACTCGTCGAAACGTTGCCACCCGAGGAGCAGGACATCGATAACTCTGCGCAATACCTGCGTCGACTCTCCGCCGATGTTGCGCGCGCGACTGAGTCTCTTGAAGCAGCCGCACGTCTGCGCCCGGAGGATGGACTACCGCTTTTTGAATTAGCGGAGCTATATTATGGCTTAGGTTTTGCCGATCAAGCTCAACCGTTTTTGTCAAAATTGAAAAAGGTCGATCAGAGGCTTTTCGATGAGTTCCACACTGCCATCACACCTCGCTGAAGCCATTGACTCCGCGGTTACGACAGATGGAAGGCATCTCATAGAAGTATCGTCAGTAGTGGCAGATCTCGACAGCATCCACAATCACTGCCCGACAAGCCGAGAAATCAGCCAGCTTCATATCAGCCATATTTACGTCAGCCATGTTTAAGTCTCCTTGCAGCTTCCACTATGACAGCGAGTTTTCGACATGCAGTTTCTGCGTCCGTCACCGGGTTGTCGGCGAACGTCGCAAATCCGCAATCAGGGTTCAACAAAACACGATCTAGGCCTACCAGCGAAGCTGCACGCATCGCCTTGTCGTACACCGATTCGATCGATTCAACGTTTGTGTCTTTCGGATTAACAACACCAACTCCAATTCGTACATTGTTTGGTAGTTCTTTGAGAATTTCCATTTCACCGGCCCGAGGAGTGCACATCTCCAGGAACAAAGTTCCAAATTTGATTTTCTGGAAAACGGGCAGGAGTAGCTCGTATCCGCCCGTGAGCGCGACACTCTCGTCCGGACTCCAGTTTCCTCTGCACACATGCATTGCTAAACGCTCCCTTGGAAATCCGTCGGTTACACGGTTCAACAACTCTGTTGCAAACTGCAATTCTTCACCAGTCTCGCCACGCTCACTGAGCGCACCACACATGAACGTTCGCTGGTGTTGCGGTGCACCGAAAACAACTTCGGTAAGAATTGGTTCGTCTAGTTGAACCAACGACGCTCCACTTTGAAGCAGGTCAGTAATTTCCTCTCTCAGAATTTGAACGATGTCGTCGGCAAGCGCTTCGCGACTTGCGTAAGCACGTTCCTTAAAGCAATCCAGATACATTGTTCGCGTCAACAGATATGGACCGGGTAGCGAAACTTTTATTGGGCTAGAGGTGATCCGTCTCAAAAAATTGCTCTCATGGGCAGCCAGGGTAGCCTTTCTACTCAATTTGCCGAACACCGCAGGATGTCGAACTACTGAAGAGGGAATATCAAGCGAATCTAACTGGCGCTGAAATTCTTCCGGGTGATCGACAAGAGGCAATAGATCGATTAGCGGCACAAGCTGTACGTTTTCTAAGCGTGCACCAACAAAACTCGAGTAGTTATCGCGGCGCTGTTCACCGTCCGTGATCACATCAGCGCCAACTCGGAGTTGTTGCTCGATCACTAGTCGAACCGCATCATCAGCGGATTCTTGAAACTCATCCTCGCTCAATTTGCCTTCGAGAAATTCGTGCATCACACGAAGCATCCATCGTGGACGAGGCCAACTGCCGATGCCCATGACAGACAGCGGTTCGATCAAAGGCACCGGTCGATCAGGTGGCAGTTCCGTTTTTGTTGCTTCGGCTTTGGCAGGCGATCGTTCTTTCACTTCTACCCGGGTGTGCGAACCACCTTCGGTTCTGAGAGCGCCTTTGCAAACGAGGTAGCTCCTCTGCTGTCCGACCTTCGTCCAGGAGACTAATTCATTTTTCGTCAGTCGACACCACGCCGGTAAATCTTCTTCCACTGATATATCAGTGGATTTGATTTCGAGTAGATGTCCTACTTCCAATGCATCAAGATTTTTGCGAATCAATAGGAGTAGCCCATTACCACAGTCTAAATCGCCGCCGTCAAAGCTTGCCTTTGGTTTCATTGTATGTCGATCAGAAGCGGGTATCGTCATTGTCTTGATAGTTCAATTCGATACTAAAACGGCTGCACCCGATTCCGTCCGGCGCAGAAGCTGGCTGGAAGCCGGCGCTCCCAGGATCCGTTTACGAGCGTTCTCTGGAAGTTTCATCGCACCATTTAGTGAGTATGTGCCTAATATGTAATACACGGCGAGCCACCATCTGTGGTGAGGAACTCAACTAGCTTGGCGCCGCCGACAATTGTTGCTCCAGTGATCACTTGATCTTCAGAATAGCCACGTTTCTTGTAACAGGGTGAGCAGACAAAAATCTTGCCTTCGGCTTTGACGAAATTCTCCATCAATTCTTGAAGCGGGGAGAATCCCTCTTCATGAATCCCTGTGGCATAGCCATTCGTCGCCAGGTGAACACCTTCTGTCGACAAGAAAACCATTGTCTCTTTGTCAGATGCCGCAGCAGCGTTTGCTACTACGAATGCCACCGTTGCTTTATCTGTATCATCTTTCGCGCATGTCAAGCTCACGCAAAATTTATTACTCACGTTTGTCTTGCCTCCGTTGTATAAAGTAGTTTGGATGCGTACTGGAAACGAGCGAGTGACCGGTCATTCTGCACCATGCGGGAATGTCTTCTTGGGCTCCGGAATCCAACGCCACCAGTTTCAAGACTTGTCCTGCTGCCAAAGCTTTCATGCGTCCAGCTAGCAGCATGACTAGTTCGCCGCAACCCATTTGTCCGGCATCCCACTCATCAGTAAAGCTGGGTGTATTTCCGCCACTCAACGCGCTTCTTCCGTTCTCAAAAGTTTGCTCATTATACATGAGCAGCCACAGCGCGTTCTCAACCACCTTTTGCTCTTTGTGGACAAATGGAGCATGGCATCGCATTCGTCCTCGACAGGGCATCATTCCAGATCGCAAACTCAAAGGTTGGTATCAGGCTGTATCTGCGCTTAAGTACGAGGTGTCTCGCGACTTCATGATATTTTTGCTTCTGACAGGCCTGCGCGTTGGTGAAACTAAACGGCTGCAGTGGAGTTACATCGACTTTGAAAATAAAATTTTGACGGTCCCCCGTGAACTGACAAAATCAGACCGCGAGCATCAGCTACCGCTCAGCGATTTTCTGTTGGCGCTACTTAAGAAACGGCACGTATATCGAAAAAATTCCATCTGGGTTTGTAAAGCGTGCCAAACACAAGATAAAGCGGATATGCAAAGCGGGACGCTAAAACATTGCACCGCTGACAGTACCAGTTTCAAAAATGCTCAGATTGCAGAATTCGAATTCTTTGGAACCAATTTGCGCAAAGCTGATTTCACTAACGCTCAAATCACTGGTTCCCATTCAGAAAAGTCGCGAAAAAAGGCGGCATGAAAGTTATCCGTTCTGTACCTTGCAATTGCATCCTGCAACGATTGTGAAATTTTCGAGTGCTAGAATAGACCCGATGTAGTAATCCCAGCCGGTCGCAATAGCTGGCATGCGTCACCTCTCAAGAGTTTGCTTCATAGTTGTGTCCGGAATTGTCGAGACCTACCTGGAGGTAGATGCGGCGCTATAGACGATCACCGCACCATTGTCCAGCCTCAAGGAGTCTGGAGCGACGAGAAAGGAGGTCTTATGTCTGAGGAACGCATAGCATCGTTGGAAGAGCGGCATCAAGAGATGTCGGAGAAATTGGCCAGCCTGGAAGCGAGCGGGCAACCGAAGAAAGATATGTGGGACAAACTAACTGCCACCACTCCTCTAGTAACCGGGCTGATCATGTCCGGGATCGGGCTCTTTTTCGCCTACACTAATAACCAGGCACAACTAAAGCTTCAAGAGACTCAAACGATTGAAAAGTTTATTCCTCACCTGACCGGCACCGAACAGGAGAAAAAGGCGGCAATCATAGCGATGTCTTCACTTGCCGATACCGAGACAGCCTCCAAATACGCGGAGTTGTTTCCCAGCGAAGGAACCGCATCAGCATTACAATCTATTGTCAGCAGCAGACACACGAAAGAGCGCGACAAGGTTATTGCGACCAAGGCCTTGGCTTCGACTTTCAATAAATTGGGCGACAAGTATAAGTCGACGAACGATGGATCTGTCAATAATTTTGTGTCAAAGGTAGTCCATTGTAATTACCTTTAGAGATTGGAATGATACCGCCACAGAGGCGTACAGCGCTAGCTGTAGC
>JADYXR010000007.1 GCA_021772095.1 Candidatus Obscuribacter sp.
ACCTTGAGCGCTTGCTTCCAGTTTTGAGATCTCATATCTCAATTTAAAAGTGGCAGCTTCTTCGATTGTCGTTCCAAACGTAGACGCTTCGATTAACGCGCTTTCGACATTCGGAGACCAGCTCGCATCCCATTTTTCGATAATCAGTTCCAGACGCCGACCAGTAACGAAATCCGGACCATCGAGAAATTGAGCAAAAGGAATTTCAAGAAAATTTAGTCGATGAAAAAATCGGCTGATCGATCGGTGATTGGCATTCCTGTACAAATCGAGGTTGTATTCTTTCTTTTCAACTCGATCCAACGGAATTCGAAAACGTTTTGCCTCGGCATAAAAATTGTCGACAATCGGCGGATGATCGCTTCCAGGCGGAACCTCACCGATACGATTGCCGGCAAGAACCTCGTTGACTAAGCGCATCAAACCAACGCCTTCGAGCCCAACTTCGCCTTTGATAAAACAAGATCGAATGCCATCTAAAACGTCTTCTCGCATAGGCCAGGGATGCCCGCGCAACGCGGCGAGTTGTTTCGTCATCTGCAGAGCCGCAATCGAATCCGGCGTCGTGATCGGATTCGGTAACTGTCGCTCTCGCGAAAGCCTTGAAATTTCAACTACGAAATCCGCAGTTACACGCTCGAATTTTTTATCGCGAGTTTCGGTATCATCTTCGTTTCGTTCTGAGTGCCATAGCCGATCGTAAAAGGCGGGCGAGGGCATACCCGCAGAGTAACCGGCGAGAGCGTCGAGTTTGTCGAAACTGTATCGCATCAACCAGACGCCAAGTTCCTCATCAGAAAAGTCAATTTTCTTTGGTCGTTTGGTTTTCTGCGCAACCAGATCGGGAAGCACCACAGTGTGAAATCCACCGGTGACAACTAAAATTTTTCCGCCACCATTGTTCTGGAGTTCCTCGATAATCGCCGCTGCCATACAGGCTTCGCGCGCATTGGTTCCATCGCTCTCCAGTTCTTTATCGGTGTAATCCATGCGAGCCATCGCGCAATATGTTGCGAGGCGATCGATGAACGCATCCGCGCTCAAACTATCACGACTGGCTTCGAATAGATGATCCCAGAGTTCATCAAAATTCCGACAACCCATTTGCCTGGCAAGCGCGGTGATGTAGCGGCTCTTCTTCAGGTGCTCGTCTTCAGCGAGCGACTCGACATGAATGATTTCATCGCTGCGATCGTGCAGTGCTTGAAACTGATGCAAAACCATCTCGGGATATTGCAAATCGATAAACTTCATTTGCGCGCCGATTTTACGCCCGGTTCTTAATGCCACCAGCTCTGGTGAATAATCACAGAACGGATAATAAGCGGCGAAACGCGGCGCTCCGAGATCGAGCTCGTCAGGCTGGCCTGCGTTTGTCGGTCCGCCGGCTCCAGCAAGTTCTTCGTCGCCATCTAAAGAGTTGAGTCCATCTTTACGGCTCGCTATCAGCTTCTTCAACCGATCTTTTTTGTCAACGAAATTGGTAAACAACGCAACCGGGCATTTGCAGTTTTCATCAGTGAGAAGTTCAATACGCGATGTGAAACTTGACGGTCCCTCGACCAAGATCGACGTCGGCCGATTCTCGAGAATCCATTGTTCAATCAAAGCAGCGCATGCAGGCGAGTGGTGCCGAACAGGAAAATAAGTAACACGCTCGGAACGCAGCTTGGGCAAAAGTTCCGACGCCACTTGTTGGGGTGAAATTTCGTTGCTTGTTACAGTTTCACTCAAGCAAGAACATCCTCATTGTCGGTGGTTCCTCATTGACTAGAATACATAGGTTGATACTGTCAAACTTTCTGTTCCAAACGACCAGGCTTTCCTCGTTCCACATGGACACAGATTCCTCGTTCCACATCGACTTCCGTTTCGATTAAGAATTCCTGGTGCAAACTCGAGTAAGAATTCCCGTTTTCACAAGAATAAGAATCCTCGCTCCTTACAATCCAAGAATTCCCCTGGCGTCATAGAATGACTTCCAGTGCTCATTCTTCTTGGCACGCGCCTTCACCACGACATCAAAATATTGGCGAACTTTTTTCGCGTCCTCTTCGGAGTCTTTGAGGACAGTGCCTACGATTTGTTTAGCCAGATGTTCGCCTTTTAAACGACCATCGCTGAAATAGCAAGCTTCCAGTCCCGCAGCGAATGCGACGGCGACGGCTTCGGCGGTGCTCATTGTTGTGGATGGTTTATCGACGATGGTACCGTCTTCGGTGCGTCCCTTTCGGAGGTCGACGAACGTTGTAACCAGAACATCAAGGACATCTCGTTCGACAAGAGCTTCCGCATTGACGTTATGAAGCAACTCTTTTGCCTGCTGAAGAACAAGATCGATTTCGAATTGCTTGTCCGCAATCGGAGGCACCGTCTCGAAATTGAAACGTCGTTTCAGCGCGGCGGACATCTCATGAACGCCACGGTCACGGGTGTTCGCGGTGGCGATCACGTTGAAACCCGGCTTCGCAAATAAGGCATCGTCCTCATCCCTGAGTTCCGGAATGTGGAGGACTTTGTCACTGAGTACGCTGATCATGGTGTCCTGGATTTCAGGTGGACAGCGTGTGATTTCCTCGAAGCGAACAATCCGGCCCTGCGACAAACCTTGATACAAAGGAGCGGGCACGAGAGCCTTCTTCGTCGGTCCTTCCGAAAGCAGAAGCGCATAGTTCCACGAATACTTGATTTGATCTTCGGTAGTACCGGCGGTGCCTTGAATTGTCAGTCCACTAGAACCGCTGATCGCAGCAGCCAACAGTTCCGACAACATCGACTTGGCGGTTCCCGGCTCACCGACGAGCAGAAGGCCACGATTACTCATAAGCGAAACAATAGCCCGATCGATCATCGCTGTTTCGCCATGGAATTTTTTAGTAATCTTCAACTCGCTCGAATCCGGTTTCTTCACTTTTCCCTGAGCGAATTCATTGCCCAATATAAAAGTGCGAACAGCTCTTGGACTCAAGTTCCAACCCGGCGGCTTGTTTCCGGTGTCGCTTTGCGCCAACGCCTCTAGTTCTTCGGCATAGCGAAGCTCAACTGGCTCACGCAAAAACTCCGGACGTTTCAAAGTTTGACTCATCAGAAATAAGATTTCTCCTGCCATTTGGGATCGAAACCGCTTCCATCAGCGGCAATTCGTTTCACATCGTTGTAACACTCGCTGAGCAGCACCGGCGGAACTTTCGACAGTGGAATTTTATTCATTGACCAGGTGTAATTGTCCTTGCCGCTGCTCGACACAAAGTATAGTTCTTTCAAAGCAGCCGGAAGATCTTCCTCCGGCAAATAGCTTCCGGTGAACTCCAAAACAGCCTGCATCTCCAGCGACGCAAAAGACTTTCTGTACACGTAGAAACATCCGCCATCCTCAGCTTCGCCGCGAACATAGCCCAGCTTCACCGCTCGATTCCTGAGTTTAAATATCGTAATCAAATGCCCGACAAAATCAGCTACGTCGGTGTCTTTCAATTTATCATCTGGTATCACATAGACTGGTCGACCTAATTGTGCAAATAATGGTGTCACATCGTAATCTTCAAAATGCTTGACCCACGCGTCGGCAAGCTCGGCTGGCATATTGCACGAGTGCGCCAATTTGACGATCGCATCGTTTGGAAAAGTCACTTGCTCATCTTGTTCGTTAGTTAACGAACCATCTTCAAGCGGACGAAAAGCACCGATCAATTTGCGCTGTTCAGCTTGATCTTCCGATGGTTCGAAAACCGTCCAAGCCAATCGGACACACAATCTGCCAACGATCGGATGTTTGGAAAGATAAAGCTGCCAGTCTTGAAAGCGCCACTCGCGCTGAGTGCAAAGTGCTTCGTACAATCTCTCGGTTTGTCTTTTGACCACCTCTTTTGCAATTTTCTTAGCGTCAGCAAATTCTTTTTTTCCTGCTTTTGCCAGCCCTTCATCATCCGATTTCACTGGCGCAGGCAACGCCTTAAGCGCCTTGGTTTCGCCCTTTGCGCAAATGACGGCTTCCAATTGATCGTTTAGCGTGACCAGGAATTGTCGCGGACCAAAATCGATTTCGAGCACGGCTTGCTCACTAGTTGGTTTACCATCTTCGTCAAGTGGCCGTTCAAACCCGCCATCAGGGATGGTGCGGTCCGCCAGTTCGTCAATTGTCCATCCACGGCGCTCGGCCACTGCTTTAACGTGTTCAGCAGCCAACTCTTTGATTGACTTGGTTCTAAAACGATTGGCAATAGCGAGCAACGCTTGCAACGCCAGCGGATGGGATATCCAGGCGAGCACGTCGACCAACGCTTTGCATTGAGCAGTTCGGTTACCATAGTATTTTCGAATATACTGCTCGCAGAACTTGACGCAATCAGCGTCTCCGCTAGCCGAGACGATGGCGAGAATTCCTTTCTGATCGATTGCCGAATATATACAAGTGTTCATGTGGCTGCTGTAGATGAACTTGAATAAATTGTCTTTCGACTTATACTGGTCAGAAAACCACTGGTACTGCGAGTACTGAGCCCACTGTTGGTCAGCTTCCGCGGTCGCTCGCTCGACGGCATCCTCGTGAGAGATAGTCGTGGTATCACGCCCGATCCATGTAGTCAACGCGTGTCTTGCCAGTTTAGCTGCATCAGTGGGCTGGCACATCTCCAGATATCTTTTTAAAATCGGTCCGCAGACCGGCGTCTTCTGTTGCACACTTTGAACGACCCACCATTTGACGATTTGCGGATCGACTTGTTTGCCGTTGTCCTTCCAGTGCACCGCAGGAAAATTATCCAACGGCATCCAGTCCATGCCCTTCGGCATTTTTTTAGTGAGCCCGGCTTTCGCTTCTTCCAGGAGTTTATCGCGGTTAAGAAATTCGTCGACATCGGCACCTAAAAGATCCAGCGCGTGCATGATTATGCCTTTGGCCTGTTCGTTCTTTTCCTTCTGAAACGCCTTTTTCAAAGGTTCAATCGCGGATTTTTCACCGAGTCTACCGAGCCATTCGGCAGCAGCCGAACGAACGGTTTGTTTCCCATCGCCCAGAGAGACGATGATTTTCTCAACTTTTCCAGGCACCGTATTCAGTGCGTCCTGTGCCGGACGCCGTTCGGATTTGGTTTCACCCAGCGCCAATTCCCAGAGCGTGATGAGAAATTCAGCTGGTAACGAAGGAAACATCGCCAGCACTTCAAAAGCCTGCCGTCGATTGCCGTAATTATAATAATGAATTGGGGTGGTCTCGGACAAAGCATCGCGAAGAAGTTCGCCGCGTTCTGCAAATAAAGGCCACACGGCGTCCGCTTCCCAGTCGCAGAATGTGCCAGCTTGATTGCCGCCCAAGTAAGATATCCCGACAATCCCGGGCTTGCAATCAGGCAATGTGGCGGCGATGGCGTCAAATTCCCGCAACCCGAATGAGCGATTACTTTTTTCTCTGTAGGTATCGAGCATCAAAGCGTTTGAAAGATAGAAGCGTTCACAGTCTTGAACTTTGTGATGTTGAATAAATTTCAAGCAATACATCAACCGAATCATGTGCGCGAGGTTGACGTCCGGCGGCTCCAGGCAATCGACAATCCTTTTCGGAAGAAACGAGATGTTGTAACCAAATTGTTTTGACGCTTCAAACTTTCGCTTTTTGCCTTCAATAAATTCGATCAACTCATCGATATCATCGCGAGAAACCGGTTGAGGCTTAACCGGTTTCTGCATCCATGCCGGACGCTTCGGTCCGTTGAACTGAACCAGCTGCTGTTCGTAAGCCACCATCGCAGCTTTTTGTGCTTCCTCCAACATCTCTTTTAAAACTTTTTTGACTTTGTCCGGCAGTGGAACCGGATCAAGGTCAAGTTGCATCGGAGCAACCCCGAGTGCAACGTCGGGCTGATCAGGAGGAATAGCAAGATACTTTTCAATCGTTTGTTTAACGCGATCAGATTTTTCGGTTAGTGCGTGTTGTTTCAATGTTTCGGCGCAATCGGATTCGTACATGCGCCACAACAAAGCTACCGCCTCGTTACGCTCGCTTGCGGCGCCATTCTTCAGAACATCTTCGATCTGTCCACGAAATTTTTCGGATTTCGAAACGAGCAATGGTGAGATCGCTTCCCGTAAAGTTTTGGAAGATGAAGTTGCGTACTCCACTAGTAAATCGGAGAGCAAACTGAAATCGAAATCAAGATGCCGCAAGAAGGAGAGCGCATAAACACGATTTTCGATATCGGATCCAACCAAAAATAATCGCACTTTATCAAAGTGCCGGATCATGTATTCGCGTGTGCCTTTGAGACAATCCACATATTGTGGATAGAGGTAAGGATTGCCTAGCAGAGTCGTGCGATACCCCCCGTCTAGAAAAGCAAAAACCAAGATATCGGAGGGCAGATCGTCGACTGCCATAACTTTTTCCAACTCATCCATAGACCAGGGCGCTTTGCGATTGGTGGATCGTAAGTTCGCCGTGTAGCGCGCAGAGATCTCACTGATCAAGGCCGATAACCAGTCCGGCAGCGTAACTCGATTCGCATTTCGCCCCTTAACATAGGGTGCATTTACGCCCTTTCCAGCCGCCGCAAGAAATTTTCCGTAGCGATACCAAACTTCAGGATGCGCTTTGTTGCCACCATCGACGACGGCTCCTCGCTTTTCAATAGCGTCAGCGTAGCTACCAGTTAAAGACTGTGTATAGCCTAGCTTAGCCAAAGCCGCACTGTTAGCACTCAGTGCCGACAAACAGCCGTCTTCCTCATCGTCGATTAAATAACGAAGCAACGAAACCATCAGCTGCTCGTCGATACTTTGTATCAACTGAACGTGAGCAGTGATTGCCTCGAGCATGTTCTTATCAATTTCTTGGGGATTTTTAAATTCCTTACCAAGAACTTTTTGGCCAATTTGGACGAGCTTTTTCCACAAATCCACAACTTTCTTCCCGCGACGTTGATATTAGAACGCAAGCTGACCGACATCCGAGCGCGTCAAGACGTTACAGTCCCTGATCGCCTGGCTGCACGTGTTGTGCCCGATTTTATTACTGCGGAAACGTATATAAGAATAAAGAAGGTGATAGAAAAAGGCGCTGATGGTACAGCGCCTCTGTAAGCGTTCAACGAGCTTAATGCTGCCTCAGCATTCCGTCACGTTAGCAATCGAAAAGCAAAAAGCTTAGACGCTACTTTCGCCGATCGGTGGATACGAACGCTGCATTTCTTCGCGCTTCGCGGTTAGCCACAGACTTAAACGACCCAACCAATTTGAGCGAATGATGCTTAATTGCGAATTCGCTTCGGTCAACTCACTGGAGAGAAATTCGAGTTTCAATTTCAGATCATCGAGTTCGAGTTCATAGCGAGTGGCGTCAATACTGCGTTTCAGCAACTCAGGAAGAAACTTGATTTGATCTTCGCGAGCAGCAAGTTCGTTTTCCAGCCACTGCATTCGTCGAAGTGATTCCTGCAATTCTTTGTTTCTGTAATCGAGTTGTGATTCCAAAAGTTTTGTCTTCAGTTCGAGGGTGTTCGTTTCCGTGTCACCTTCGAAGATGCTTGGACGCTCTTCCATAGTTTTGGTGGCAGCCACAGATCTGGCGAACAACCCTGGAAGCGCCGAAACAACGTTACTGCGATCGTCAGTGGTATCACTGGCAATTTCATCGAAAATGTCTTGTTCGATCAAAGCTAGTTCTGCGCGATTCGAGATCGTGTCCGGAGTTCCTTCTGCATCGACTTGGAAAAGCTCGTCGATCAGACCGCAGAGAAAATCATCGAGACCCTCCAAACTCGTGGAGTCTGGAACGAAAGTATATTGTGATGAAATCTGGTGGTTAGTCATTTAGAAGTGCTCGCTTTCTGGACAGCTCCGTAATGGTAGCCAAAAATTATGATCCTGTATAGTCCTGTCATCTCGCCAATCGAGACGACCGAAATGCACAGGCATCACCGGCGGCACTAGTACCACATGTAATGGCGGATCAGGCGAGCGTTCCCGCCACCATAACCGTGGTTTTCTTATGCAGGAAGTATTTGCGCATGGCTTCGTCAGCTTGAGATTTAGTGACGGATAAATACTTATCAGATATCTGATCGAGCTCCGCTACACCCAGTCCCAGGAATTCGAGCTCAGCCAGTACTCTGGCGATACCCATCGAAGACGCCAAACCTACCTTAAAGGAACCAACGGCGCGACCAATTTCGCGCGACAGTTCTTCTGCTGAAATTCCTCGGGTCATATACTCATCGAGAACTTTGTCGACCAGGTAAAGACCTTTTTCGATATTCTTCGGATTCACCGTCAGCATTACGGACCAGGGGGCGCCACCAAAGGCAGTGTCTGAAAATACGGAGTAGATTCCGTAAGTCAGACCGGCCCGATCGCGAACAACTTGTCCCAGTCTCGATGTAATCGTGTCCTGACCGAGCGCGGCGTTCGCCATGCGGGCAGCGTAGAAGTCTTTAGAGGATCGTCTCAAACTAGTTGGATGAGACATGATCACATCGACACTTGTCTTATCCGGAATCTCTACTTCGAAGTATCTGCGCGTATCGCTTAGTGCCACATCCGGTATCACGATGTCGGCCGGTTTCGGTCCGGTCCAGTCGCCGAATTTTGCTTTGATCTGATTTAGCACTTCATCGGTATTAAAATCACCGACGATACTCATCACAGCACCATTGGGCGTAATCAGCTTTTCATGAGCTTTGATCAACTCGCTGCGATCGATGTGCGCCAGTTCCTTAATTTGCTCGCTGAACGTTTTTTCGTAAAACGGATGCGACTCCGGATACATGATTCGTTTCAGTCCATTCCAGGCAACGCTCTTTGTGTTGTTGGCGCCTTCGACCAATTTCGAAGTCCATTCAACGCCGACTTTTTGCAATTCGTCTTCGTTCATCAATGGATTACGAAGCACTTCGTCGACCAGTTCCAGATACAGAGGGAAATCACTGGACACGAGGCTGGTTCCGAGGCTGAGCCTGTAATTGTCGACACCAAATTCGATGGCACCGGCAATGCCCATTTCTTCGAGCATCTCGGCAAGTTTGATTTTGTCGAAGCGCTTCGATCCACGCGGCAACATTTCGGCGACTAATTCCGCCATAGTGTTGTTGTCGTCGCCATGAGTGAAGTATCGTCCGGCACGGATGTTGAATGCAAAACCCATAGATTCTGTTCCTGGATTTTCCATCAACAGCACAGTCATGCCGTTAGACAAAACTTCCTTGTGCACTCGCTCGACAAAAGTTTTGCCCGGCGTTTTCGTTTTCGAGAATTTGACCTTCACCGATTTTGGTGCCTCGGCCAGGAGAGTTTTCAATTCCTCGTCGGTAAGATCGGAAGGCTTCACGATCTCTTTGCGTTCGCGCACTTCCGGTTCTTTAAAGCCGACCGGCAAGGTTCCCGGAGCTTCGGCTTCGTCGGACTCGTCGTCACCGTCTACATCATCATCTTTACCATCGGGCGACGGTGCAGGAGCAGCGACATCATCAAGACCAAGTTGCAACGGTTTGAAATGACCGATTGTGCGATTGGTTTTGGTGAAGTATTTGCTCATCACACGCATGATATCGTCGGCGGTGACCGCCTCAAACTTATCGTCATACTCCATCAGCCATTTCCAGTCGGATTTGGATTCTGCTTCACCAAGCATGAATGCCATGCTGCTTGGATCGGCTTTGGCGAGAATGGTTCCCTTCAGGTTGGCGCTCTTAGCGCGGCTGAGTTCGTCCTCGGTAACTGGCTCATGGCACAGCTTGCGAACTTCTTCCAACAACGCCTTCTCGCATTTATCCAATGTGATACCAGGATTCAACGTGGCACCGACCATGAACAATCCCGGATCGCGCAGTTCATCGTGACGGCAAAAAGCTTCCGCCGCAATTCCTGTATCGATTAATCCTTTATAGAGACGGCTTGATCTTTCATAACCACTGCCGAGAATATGTCGCGCGGCAGCCAGTGGATAAGTATCTTCGTGGTCAGCTTCGCAGATGTGGAAGCCCATCCAAACCTTCGGCAAATCGCCGGCTCTGACGATTTCAAAACGACGCTCGCCTTCTTGCGGCGGCTCTACTGTATAGACATGCGGTATCGGATTTGGTGACGACTTGATGCCACCATAATGACCGTGGATCATTCGCAAAGCCGCTTCCGATTCAAATTCCCCAAGCAAAACTACAGTGGCATTGTTAGGCCAGTAGAACGTGTCATAGAACTCGCGGAGCCGATCCAGCGCAACACCTTCCACATCACTTCGCCAACCGATCGTCGGGTGGTGGTAAGGATGCTCGCGGAACGCCAATGCATAGAGTTCCTTCTCCAGAGCCTCTTCCGGATAGTTCTCACCGCGCTCCAGTTCATTTCTCACAACAGACATCTCAGAATCTCTGTCGCTCTGACGCAACAGCAAATTGCGCATGCGGTCAGCTTCGAGCTTGACGCACATATCTAAAAATTCACAAGGCACCACTTCAAAATAACTGGTGCGGTCGAACCAGGTGGTGGCGTTCCAATATGCTCCGATCTGCGTGAGCAAATCGTCGATGCCGTTTCCTTTGTCGGGATTATGTTTCTTCGTCCCTTTGAAAAGCATGTGTTCGAGAAAGTGCGTCGCGCCCGTGTAACCGACGCCTTCGTTGCGGCTGCCGACCTTATAGACGACAAGGAAGGTGACGACCGGAGCGGCGTGGTTTTCCATGAGCAAAACCTTGAGCCCGTTGGCGAGTTTGTACTCCGCCACGTTCTTGACTTCAGAAATCTTTTCAATGCCGAGGTCTTGGAGGGAGTACTCAGATTTATTGACTGTGTTTACCATTGTGAATCTCTTGTTTGAACTGCCGTGGGTCTGGATTTAAACGATTGGATGTAAGTTTTAAACTGCTGGGGCGCTCCCGTCAGATTGATAAAACTATCGGACCAATAAGATACCGCACTGGCGCGCGGAATTCTCGCTGCCGATGCAATCTCCGGGTTGTCGAGAGCGTGAATCCGCCAACTGCTATCGGAATCGCTCTCTCTAGGTTAATATGCTTCTAGCGTATAAACTGGTCTCCCCTTACCAGCATCCCGGCACCGACCGCCGCTTAAGCGGCTAGGAAATCAATGAGAATCGCGATTACTGGCGGCTCAGGCTTTCTCGGCGGACATCTCGCCCGCGAGATGGCGCGTCGTGGTCATTTTCCGACAATCGTGGCGCGCGGTGTCAGTCCGCGCGGTGAAGCACTGCGCAAAGTCGCCAACATCAACTTCATGCCTATGCCAATCACCGATGACAGGCGGCTATTCCAGGCTTTCAACAATTGCGACGGCATCGCCCATTTGATCGGAATCAACCGAGAGACAGAGCCCAACGAGTTTCACAAGGTTCATGTCGACGCGACCATGCGTGTGATTTCGATGGCGCGCAAAGCCGGCATAAAAAGAGTTATCTTCGTCAGTTATTTGAAGGCTCGCAAGAATCCTTTTTCGCGCTACCACCAGACAAAATGGGAAGCCGAGGAGATGTTTCGAACATCAGGTTTGGATTACACAATACTGAAACCAGGGATGATCTATGGTCCCGGCGATCATATGATTTCTCACATCTCGCGAGCGCTCGACCTGCTACCGCTTTTCTCGCCACCAATCAGTTTATTTTCAAACAAAATAAGACCAATCTCAGTCGACGACATGAGCGATTTGATGATCAGAAGTTTCGAAGAAGAGGCTATGGTCAATCAAACGGTGGCTTTATTGGGTCCGGAAGAAATCACTTTATCGGAAGCGGTCCGCCGGGTCGCGAGGGTCAGAAAGAAACTGGCATTGGTTTTGCCGCTGCCATCAATCGTGCACTACTCTATGGCTGCAGTAATGGAGCGATTCTCCGCCGATCCGCTATTCACGACTGCGCAGATCAATATGCTCACGGATGATATGAGTAAACCATTGGCGGGTTGCGACCTGCCGCCGCCTGAACTGCAACCGAAGACATATTTAACCGACGAGCAAATCCGCGCTGCACTTGACACCCGCGAAAGTTAAGCGCCAATTCGGGAAATAAGTTAAGCGCAGCCAAGCCGCAGCAGGCATTTGTCGGTTAGAATTTACCTTTACTGCGTACTTGAAATCTCGGATGACCCTTTTGACAAAATTCTTTTTGACATTTTCTGCTCTGGTTGCCATGTCTTTTGGCGTCGCCGGAGAAGCCTTTGCTGGTCCTGCTGAATGGGAAAAACATACCCAAACCGGAGCAGACGCATTCAGAGAGAATCGCTTCGGCGAGGCTGAGCGCGCCTTTCAAGCATCGATCACGGAAGCGAAAGCATTCGGCGAGCACGACATGCGTCTTGCCACCAGCCTGACCAATCTTGGTGTTCTCTATAACAGTCGCGGACAATTTGATAAGGCAGAACCGCTGTTCGAGCGCGCTGTGACAATCAAACAGAAAGCGCTTGGACCGTTTAACGTTGAAGTCGCCGATAGTGCGGCGCGACTTTGTCAGTTTTACATGAAACGCAAAAAGTATGAAAAGGCTGATCCCATCTGCCATAAGATTACGCAATACGGTGAGATGCAAATCCGTGATTTAACGAACATGGACAATTCATACAAACATCTGCAAAATTATTATTCGCACCACAAAGAGCTGGAACAGGCTAAAGCACTCGTTCTTCAGGCACAGCAAATCACTCACGACAAGGCGATCGAGAGTTCGTTGGAACTTGCGGTGTTGCTCGATCAAATTGCCGATGCGTACATGACTCGCCGAAACGGGCATGACAAGCCGGAATCGGAGGCTCTCTACAAAGAAGCGCTGAGATTGCGCGAACGCACTTTGTCCGGCAATCACCTGGCGCTTGCACAGAGCTACGGCAATCTTGGAAAACTTTATGTGGAAGAGAACCGTCATGCACTTGCAGAACCGCTTCTGCAGAAGGCTTTTTCGATAAGCAAAGAAACCGTCGGCATGGCCAAGCCGCAGACTTATCAAAATCTGGATGCATATGCACACTCGTTAGCCGCGCTTGGACGACAGTCAAAAGCAGAAGACCTTTATCGTCAAGCTAAAGACGCTTTTGCCAGCGCATACGGCAAGGGCAGCAACACTCTGGCGGACATCAACCTCAGCTTAGCCAACCTGTTGGAGCACCGCGGACAGTATCAAGAAGCGGCATCACTTGTTGGCGAAGCATTAAAGATCAGAGAACATGCAAACGGACCAAGTTCTGCGTCGGTTACTTCAGTGAAAGAGAAATACGCTTACTTGAGAAGCAAATCCTCGGGTAAAAAAGAAGCAATGAAACTGCAAACGAAAGCAGATCAGCTCTAGGCTTAATCGCCGCATTTAACTTCGAACTGCTTAGTCCAGAGCCACAAGTGCCTGAGCCGATTCGGTTTCTTCCGGATGAGCACATTCCGGCGGCGGTTACTGCCGGGATCGAAGTTGCAACAGTCCAAGAACTGGGACGTAGTCGACTATCTGATTCAGAACTGAATCGCCGATAGTGCAGCGCGACTTTGCCAGTTTTATATGAAACGCAAGAAGTATGAAAAGGCTGATCTCATCTGCCATAAGATCACGCAATACGGTGAGATGCAAATCCGCGATTTGACTAACATGGATAATTCATACAAGCATCTGCAAAATTATTATTCGCACCACAAAGAGCTGAAACAGGCTAAAGCACTCGTTCTCAAGGCACAACAAATCACTCACGAAAAGGCGATTGAGAGTTCGTTGGAACTAGCGAAACCAGTTCATCAGGTTCATCTCAAGGGACTTTGGATCGACAAGACGGAAGTAACGAACGAAGCGTTTGCGAAATTCGTGAAATCCACAGGCTACAAAACAGTCGCTGAGCGCAAACCTGAATCGAGATCCATCTCTCCAATCCCGCCGGAGAAGCTTATTCCAAGCGCTCTAGTTTTTACTCCACCGCCGCAGTCCGTGAGCAAGAAAGATCATTGGGAGTGGTGGCGCTCTGTGCCCGGTGCTGATTGGCAGCATCCTGAGTGCCCAGGCAGCAATTTGAGCGGACGGATGAATCATCCAGTTGTGCAGGCAGGATGCGGATGCTTATGAAAAGTGGGCTGGCAAACGCCTTCCGACGGAAGCCGAATTTGAATACGCAGCTCGCGGCGGCCCGAGAATCGGTTGGTGCAGATAAATTATCCGGGGAGTGGGAACAACACTCAATTGATGTATGACGGATTGAGACGGAACGCTAAGATTGTTGAAAATTTTGGCGGTAGTTCTACGAGCACGTTGCAGTTTGTTTGGTGCAATAGCATCAGGTGTGAAGAACGGAATTCGAGCGGTGCACTGCTCAAACAATTTTTCGAGGCTGGACAGCGCAATTCATCGACAAGCTACTTCTATACGAGGGATCACCTCAAATCGATTCAAGAGCTGACCGATTCTAGTGGTATCATCCAAGGACAATATCAATTTGAGCCTTACGGACGAACTGTGAAAATTCAAGGCGGATCTGATTCCGACTTGGGCTTTACTAGTTTCTATCGGCATCAGCGAAGTGGACTTTCACTCACGCCGACAAGGTCGTACATGTGCGATTTTGGAAGATGGTTAACTCGCGATCCATTTCAGGATCCCACCTTTCACTTAATGCCGCAGTCACCAGAAAATTTAAGAACGTTGACCCGGTCGACTGTGGCGCATCAAGCGAGCCCGCATTCCGCTAGCCCGGGCAGAAAATCACTTCGCGAGTTGAATCCTTATGCATATGTCGTTAACAATCCCATACTCTGGACAGACCCTAGTGGAATGTCTATCAATGTTCCTGCATGGTGTCTTGTTTTTCCCTGGTGGCCGGGGTGCAAGCCTAAGTGTAAGAAGGAAGAGAATGATTGTTATGCTGATTGTAATGACTGGTATTTAATTGATGTTAAGTGGTGCGATGACAACTACGAACATGGGTCATATGAGCATATTGAATGCCTGAAGGATGCAGAGGAAACTAGAGATCAATGTGTCCAAGACTGCATGGATAAGGAGGAGACGAAATGAAGAACATTCTCACACACAAAGCCGCGAGGGTAATTAGTCTCGCAGAAAGTGAGTCCGCAAAACTAGAGCTTCCCGGTCTAAGCACTTTGTCGATTTTGCTCGGGCTGATTCTAGAAGGAAGCGGAGTCGGCGCAAAAGCTCTCACACTCTCAGGCATCAATGTCCAGCAGGTCTACGAACTCGTCGAGCGAGAGGCAATGCTTCGTGACCAAACACCTCTTCTGCTTCCTGAAATTGTGAATGAAAGTCTTAAAGTATCGCAAAAATTTGGGCAGGACTATATAGGCACCGAACATCTGCTGCTGTTCATTGCATGCGATACTAACAAAGAAATTTTTGACGCTCTTGCTGTGCCAGTCAGTTCGCTCAGAGCCACCGTGTTAAAGTTGATCGGTCAGCCTTACACTCCGGACTAGCTTGTTCTCTGCTGTTATCCAGGAGACCAACAGGGCCTGTTCTTATTTTCATCCCTGGATTTCTTGTTGCATCCGATTATTGGTCCCATACTCCAATAAGCAATTCCCTTTTTATCTACAATAATTGCTTTGACGATCATCGTCCGATACATAATTCGACCTAAGAACCGGAGTTAATAACAGAGCTTGGGCTGAACCGTGAACTTCATTGAACCGCCTTCCAATTAGCGACTTCCTTCAAGAACTGTTTTTCCCGACGTCATTCGGAAAGAGGTAATTCCGAGTGTTTCCTGGAAGAGGTGGCAAATATCATCTCATTGATTCAGACCACGTTATACGAGGCGTGGCAGAAAAATCGTGTCCGTTCGGCCGGTGCGACATGAGGGGGATCAAATGAATGGGCCCCAACACCAGTTCAACACCGAAGATCAAACCGCATTTTCGTTGCGAGAACAACAGTTCATCGAGGTTTTCATCATTGCAATGCAATTCTTAAAGCCAGGGAATTTTGCTTTTTTTGTAATCAAATTTCCCTGAGTTCTGGCGGGGTGTCATGCTCCAGGGCTTTGGGATTTTGGGCATCAAGCCTTTCAATCCCGCGGGGAATACTTTCTATGCGATAACCTGTACATTCTCTTCCATCGATAGTCAAAAGCAGGAGAGGATCTCTTCTATTGATCCGAGTCTGGAGGAGGCACTTGAACGAACCTTGATTGAGAAGCTTGTTTGCCCAAATCCTCTGTGACCGTGAAAAATTAAATGAAACGCACATGTTTTCAGTATCTGGGATAGTTATTGAAGCAAAATAATTATCACTGTTGTCTTGATCGGTTTGCCGTTCGACATACATTTGAACTTTGCACTCTCGAAGTGGTAGCTGTTTGAGTAGTTGCATGTTCTGCTCATGTTCTTTGCTACATGATCGACAACAGAGAACTGAAATGATTGTGCTTGCTAAAATGATAGCAAGAAAGAGAGGGAGTAAGACAGGGTCTTTGCGACAAATAACAGCAAGAATTATGGATGTAGGCAAAAGCAAAATCGCCAGGGCAATTGGGACTGCCAAGATTTGGCTTAATTCGGTGGTAATCTCTGCTTGCTTGTTAGTCAATTTCAATTCATCCTTACTGAGGCTCTAAAGCAAGGAGCGTTTCGCCCTCTCAGACCGCTGGGATCAACCGCTCCTAAGCGTGGTTTTTCGTTCCACTGCGCCTTACACCCCAAGATCGGCTGGTTGATCCAACTGCACTTGCATCTCTGTTCCAGTTGGAATAATCACATCTCGCCCTTTTCGCAGCAACATATCGGCAACACCAATGCCACCACCCATGGCGGCACCGGACCACGCGCCCATGCCGGCGCCATGACCACCACCGGCGATGGCACCGACGGCTGTTCCTAAACCGGCACCGAGACCAGCACCAAAACCACCGCGAATAGCTGTTTGTCCAAGTTTTCCGGTCATGCCTTCGCCGCGAAACACATCGTTTGAGCCGGTGCCTTTGTCGTGATACTTACCGAGGTCGCCAACTAAATGCGCGGTGATTGGAATTTGTTGCCCGTTCGGCAATCGGAGACTGTTGAACTGGATGCTCAACTCACCCGACCGACTCAATCGTCGCCCGGCGGTGGCATCACTGACGACGCCGACAACTTGCGTGCCGCTTGGAATATATCCTCTGCCACCAAGCGAAACGTTTTGACTAATGGTGCCTTGAATGTAATCACCATTTTTCGCAACCTGAGTCGAGATAGCAGTTTGCAACGAGACAGGTAAAGTTAAACCGGCAGGAGCGAAAATTTGGCGCTCGCTGTGAAACTGTTCGGGTCCGTTTTGCATTCCCGTGTTTTGCTGATAGAACGACGGCGGAACGTGATACGAATCCTGATAGTTGGCCGCGCCGACACCATATCCGCCACCACCAGTTGGATAGTTGCCATACGCGCCGGCACCGGGAGCTTGAAGCGGAGCAAATTGACTGTATTGAGCACCCGCGTTGTAAGGAGCTTCGCCAGCCGGCGGCTGTCCATATCCTGGAGCGCCGCCTCCGTATTGATGCTGACCTCCGGCATCTGCGGGCTGCTGACCCCGACCATAAGCTGGTTGCTGACCGCCGTACCCTGGCTGACCACCGCTGAACGGCGGCATCGGGTTTTGTCCGCCGGAAGCCGGATCGCCAGCACCATAGCCCTGCTGGGCGCCCGCTTCAGAGCATGTTACCGCGAGCAGCATTAAAGCGCAGTTCAGCAATAAAAATCCAAAACGCGTTTGCATCACCTAAAATAACCTCAGTCGGATAACTGCAAAAAGTTTGCCTGTTTATCAAGATAACAAAATAGAATAGACATCTGATTATGCCAGTATCCCCTGGAAGAGTTTAGCCATAACAAACTCAGCGTTAGCAAGCTTCAGAAACCAAACCGATGGCTCAAAAATAAGAACCGATGACTACCATCCCCTCGATTGACCCCACCTATGTCACCATGATCTGCGATGCCTTCGTGGCGTTGGAAGACGTGATCAGTGATGGTGAGCTGGGCGCGTTGATTTTGAGCAGCGGCATCCAGGATCTTCACCACAACGCATCACGGCACAGAAGGCTGTCTTCGGCACTTATCTCGGACCAGGATCACCACCGTTGCGCCAATAATCTGGCTTCGTTTCTCAAACGAACAGGCTTGCACATCAAGAAAAGCCGCGGTGAAAACACGTTTCGCCGTTATATCAACCAGATCAACGAAGTGCTTTCTTTTTCAGGCTACGAGCTGGGCGGCGAAGATGCTCAGATCAAACTGCTCGATCGATCCAAGACCACGTATGTCTCACCAGAAGCGGAAGATCGGGTTCGCAGATTTCGCGAGAACATCGCTCAAAATCATCTGCATCCTGATATCCAGATGGTTTGCCGCGCCGAGTACTTCGTCGAGTCCGGCTTCTTCAGACCAGTGAAAGAGGCTATGCGTCTGCTTATCGAGAAGATCAGAACGAAAGCGGTGCTCCCTCAGGATGGACCGGAACTGGCTGAACATGCCTTTGCCTTTGCCTGGCCGAATCGTCCGGTTTTGGCGATCAATACTTTTCTGACCGAAAAAGACCTCGCAGAGCAGTTCTCCTTCATGGTTCTATTAAAAGCTTTCTTTCTTATGTTTCAAGACGAACAGACGAGAAGCTACAGACCAAGCTGGGATATGAGCCTGGAAGACGCCATTCAGCTGCTCAGCCTGGCCTCCTATTTCCACCGAAAGGTAGACAAGGCAATGAAGACCGTCCCTGCCGCCTCTAATACATAATTTCAATATCTCAAGTTTTTGAAAAATAAACTGAATTAATCGACCGATGTCAAGTACGTGTAACCCGCAGCCTTGCGTATTTTCCTGATGGGAGCGCTGTCGTTTCTTGACTACAATTCTTGCAAGTTCGATTCCTGCCTGCTGGTTCGAGGTGCAACATGCCTCCAGAAAGACCAATGACCCTCGCTGACTATCACGCCAACGATGGCGGCGGCGTGGAAGTCTTCGGCAGAGCGATTCAAGAACTGCCTTCAGCCACATCAGAACTGCTTTCAGAAGCCTGGGCGCACCCAGGAGCGACAATGACTCACGCGGCCAAAACTGTCGTCGAGGCCGGCGTGATGGGAACCGCCATCGGTTATCTCGTCCCCGCTCGCGGTCCGGCGTCGATTCTTGTCGGTGTAGCATTGACGGCTCCGATGGCTTACCATGCCGTTGGCCGACTGTCATTGGCGCAGGAAATGTCTCGCGATCCGCTGGCAGATCAGCAAGCAATCGCCCATCTGCTGGCCCGCGACGCGGTTTCCGGAACAGCCGATCTTGGTCTTTCCTTCGTGGGAGGCTATGCAGGAGCAGAATTAGGTTATGGTCTGGCCCGCTCGCAAGGCGCCCTGGGCAAAGTCGGACAAGCGACACAACGCGGCATCATGCGCGTTGAAAACCGCGGACTAACATTTGCAAAAGCCCTGTCGGAAGGCAGCATTCCAGGCGTAAAGTCGACGGCTCTGCCCAAGGTCGACATGTCCGGCGGTGTCCCGAAAGGACCAGGCGGTGCCGCTTCCGAACTGATTAACACGCGAACACCTCTAGAGTCAACTTCGCCAAGCATGGTCAAGACTGGCAGACCATCGGTATCTCCGGAAAGATTGCCGTTTGGTCAGCGCACATTAGGTATCCTCAACCGCCGCGCAGAACAGCTGATGTCGCCGGTTCAAACAGCGGCAAACTCGGTCAAATCAGATGGCACGCAAGGTGGATATCAGCTCTACATGGGCAGTTTGCACGGACATTCGAGATATTCGGATGGCATGGGACTGCCTAAAGAACTTTATGGAAAAGCCAAAGCAGAAGGCTACGACTTCATGGCCGTCACCGATCACAACCACGTCGCCGCCCGCGGTGGCGTGAAGCCCGGCGATGCCCGGCACAAAGATCAATCGGGCTCGCCGACAGTGGCAGAAGAACCAATTTTGTACGCGCAAACATTTGCCGATGCAGCCGCAGCCTCAAAAGACGGAAAGTTTATTGGACTGGTCGGCATCGAAATGGGCACGATCGGAAAAGTTGGCGCCGGTCATAAGCACGATGATTTCTTCGGACTGGCTGAAGCTCCTGCAAAACCCGGTGAATTTGCCGGACCAAAACCGGCTGAGCTACCAAAACCAACGGAGCTACCGAACGCCGGAAAAATCGACATCTCAGTCAAGTCGCCAATAAATTCTAATCCCGCCGGACCAGAAGCACTTTTGCCGAACGTGAAAGAACCAGTTGGAACGGCAGGCAGAACTGATGCAGCCGAAACGCCAGGTCTCGGTCGCGACAAACCGGGCAGTATGTCCCTTCAAGAAATCCAGGCCGAGGCTGCGGCCAGCGGCGGTAAGAATCTAGGCGGCGTCAACCATATTAATTTGTTCGAGATGCCAATCTTCGTTGAAACCATTCGCCAGCCCCGCTCTATCGGCGAAGGTCTGGTGGAGCCCGTAATTGTAAAACCGCAAGTTGAAAAAATTCCTGATGGTGACTTCAAAACTTTCGCAACTTTCCTCGACGGCAAGTTCGACACCACAGGCGGTACTCCGGTAATTCAGTTGAATCATCCACGCTATCGCGCCGATGAAAATCCTAATCTTCCAAGGCATGACAGAGCAAGAGATTACGGACAGAAGGCATTCCGCAGCAAACAAGAATGGCTGGATCGATTTGTCGATCCATACGTCCGCCAGATCGAGTTGATTAAAGGTGGAGCGCTTTCACCTAATCCAGTAGACGTGGTGGCACCCGGTCACATCGACGCCACCAGTTTTGCCGGTTATTTAGACAAGGGTGTACACGCCAGCCCAACCTTCGGACGTGATTTCCACTACGGAGATCCAGGCGGCAACCCGGGCGCCACGGGCATCATGGCAAAGTCACTCGACAAGCCGGCTCTCATGGATGCGCTCAGAGAACGTCGCACCATTGCCACTACCAGCGGTGAAAAGCTGACAGGCTCCATGTGGGGCAATGACAAACATCCGATGGGCAGCATTTTGGATCAGGCCGTCATCCCTGAATTAACTTTGTCAGCCAGAATTGGCGGCGAAGTAGTTGCCGACGCCAAGTACACCGTCAAACTTTGGGGTGATACTAAACTCGGTGACAAGAAATTGGCCGCGGTGGTTCAAGAAACAACCATGACCGGCGCCGAACTGATGAAGAACGGAAATCAAGTTTCATTCGACCCCGTCAATCACAAGCTCGGCAATAAAGCTGCCTATTACATGGAAATTCAAAGAACAGATCCAGGAACCGGACATGTTGATAAAATGTGGACAGCGCCAATCTGGGTTGAGCCTCTCACAGGCGATAAACATTCGTTCTACATGCGCTGGCTAACCGGTAACTCCGCCCAATTCCTCGAAGGACAGGTGCGCGGAAAATAAATTTGATTTCCAAGTGAAACACACAATCATCTTCCAACTAATCGCATTTCTTATCGCTTTATTATTGAAGGCGACTGTGGAAAAATTGGGAATAGAAAGTAAGCATCTGGCAAAACAAATAGAGCGAATGCCTCACGCACTCAGACCTTCACTCACTGGAAGTGCCTTCGATAAGGTTTCACAATGACGGCGCGAGATATTCGCAAACAGCTTTTGGCTGCCATCAGCAGTATGGACCGGCGCGTGACGATACCGGATTTGGTGGCACGAACGGGACTGTCGTTGTCGGATGTTTCTACTGAGTTAAACGAGCTGGCTTATGAATTAAAAGCCGATCTCGATGTAACCGACTCCGGACAGATTTATTATCGTTTTCCCAAAGACCTGCATTATCGCTACTTCTCCAACAGGTTAATGGAACTTGCCTATCGCCTGTGGACTGCGATTCTGCCGGCACTAAAATTCTTGTTCAGAATTTCGTTTGGTTTGCTTTTGCTTGCCTCCATCTCGATCGTCTTCTTTATCACGCTTGTGCTGCAATCACTGATGTCCGCTTTCTCCGGCAATCCGAATGAAGTCTTGAATCCGATCAGACAGTTCGCCAAACTCATTAAAAGACTGCAATTGTTTAAACCAATCCATTGGAAATTTTGGCAAACAAACGAGAAAAGCGAAATCGCCTCGATAGACGAGAACGCTGAAGACAACGGCTTCTTACTCAACTGTCACGAATTCCTTTTTGGTCCGGAAGATCCAAACAAAAATTTTGAGAACGAAAAATCCAAAGGCATCGCCCAGCTAATCCGTTCAAACAACGGAATCATTTTGCCGGAACAACTCGCACCACTAAGCGGTTCTTCAGCCGAAGAACTGGAAGGCGCTTTTCCGGTTCTTGCAAAATTTCACGGCATTCCTGGAGCAACTCCATCAGGACATCTCGTTTATAAATTTCCGGAGATGCAAGAGGCTGTTTCTCAGCCGGATTTAGAACCAGCCGTCGCTGACGAGTTTCAATCGACTGCACTGCCATTGGAACACACCGATGGAGACCACGTATCGAGCACCAGCGCCAGCAGCCAGCTTCCGCCCGCCAACCTGAAGATGAAACCGCGCGTGTTCACCAGCATCTCATCCGAACGAATGAAATCAATTTTGCTGTTAGCCGTCTCCAACTTCTTCGGAACCGTTTTCTTCTGGTGGCTGTTGTTCTCCGTGCGCAGCAGCGATGACATCACCCAGGAAGTTTTCCTATTATTAGCTCTGTACGCCAGCTTTTTCCTCATCTTTCCTGCGATTCGCTGGATCAGCGTTCACATTCTCAACCGCAGAATTAAACGCTACAACGAAAAAATCGACAAACTGGAAGCCGACTTAACCGCGCCGGATAACGCGCTAAAGCTCGCCATCAGTGAGGTTTCGAAACTACGACAGGACGAGATCTCGAAGTTGAGCGACAATCTGGTCTACACGACCAGTCGCGATTATTTAGAACAAGAAGCCGATTTGCTGTTAAGTAAAACCGACGATAACACACAGTAGGAGCCGGTTGGCTCCCTGCCAGACAAAACTGCAAACGTGGAATAAGATAAAAGTGGCAGATCATTGAGGCCATTCACGGATGACAGAACAAGAATCATCGACTTGCCCGCATTGCAGCGAGACTATCGTCAAAGGCGCAGCGCTTTGCCGGCACTGCCAACGCGGTCTCGATCCGAAACTCTTTAGCGAATGCCCAAAGTGCCTGGAGATGATCCGCAAATCGGCGACGGTCTGCCGGTTTTGTTCCGGCAAACTGCCGTTGGCAGAACTTCGATCGGAATGGGGCGCCTCGGAACACACCAGGCCGGAACATCCAAAAGCAGAACCGCCTGACTCCTCGGAGCCCATCATGCGCGAAGGCGGTCTTCCCAAGTTTTACTTGCCCAACCTGGGCAAACTCTTCAAGCACGGGAAAGACCAGGTTCAACCGTCGAACGCACAGCCGTTCTACAGCGCTGCTGTGCGGGAACAGGTTTTTGAAGTGATTGTCCGTCAGGCACTGGCAGGCGCGCCCTGGCGCGAGATTTGCGCAGGACCTATGCTGCTCAACAACATTACTCCACAAGAAGTGGAAGCGGAAATTAAGAAGCGCTTGTCCCAAGATCCTCTGGACGCAAGCCAAGTCGACCTGACGCCGTTAGAACAAAGTCTTGAGAAAGGCGACAAACAAGCAAAACGCCTGTTGCGCATCGCCGACGACCTGGCAGGAACGACCTCGCATAATCAGCGACAAAACCTCGCCGACGAATTGCGCGAAATCACACGTCAGCTCCGCAACGCGCTCCACATCATTAAAGAGCAAAACGACAGCAACACACTTGCCGGTACGATTTTGCAAAATGAACTGGATGGCTATGGTACCAAATACGATGCCATTCTTGATCTGGTCAATGAACGAGATCAATTGATCGCGGACTTGAAGAAAAAGTTGGATGACGAATCTATTTGACATAACAAGGTACGCGACGGATGTGTGACGTTCCTTTACCAACCCCTTGACCGATCCGACAGGGTGGCATAGACTTACGAACGTGTAGGCGATTTCTAATCGCAGGGAAAAAAGAAAATGTCAGCCCGCCGCTACTACTATTATTATCCTAACGAGGTTCACCCGCAGTGAGCTAGCCGCACAGCGCGCAGCAAACAGCAATCGGTGAACCGCAGTTTTTAATAGCTGCGGTTTTTTGTTTCCAAAATACGCAAGGACTTAGAAAAATGTTGATGACCCAATCCTATTATTACTATCGCCGGATGCTTCGAGGAAGTCCTCGTTAGGTAGTTGCATAGCAATAATCACCTGACACGCCGGACCTCCTCAAAGAGGTCCGGCTTTTTGTTTTGACGTTTTACACAATACCGCGGAGCGTTCCGCACACCAATACCAGGAGATACAACAATGGATGCCAGACTAGTACTTAAGGGAACCGGAAAACAAACCACGGTAATCGAAATCGCTCCGGGCGTAACCGTCGGCGACAAGCAACTGCTCATCGTGGGCGGTCCGTGCACCGTCGAGAGCAGAGAGCAGATGGAAGAAGTATCCCGCGTCTTACGCGGTTCGGTAAGCGCACTGCGCGGAGGCGTTTTCAAACCACGCACATCACCATACGCCTTTCAGGGCATGCGCGAAGAAGGCGTCAAACTCCTGAGCGAAATCAGCCGCGAATCCGGCATTCCAGTTGTCACCGAAGTGATGTCCGAGAGTCATATAGAAATCTGCGATCCAGTTGTGGACATGCTCCAGATCGGCAGTCGCAATATGCAGAACTTTGAATTATTGAAAGCCGCAGGCAAAGCCAAGAAACCAGTCATACTAAAACGCGGACTGGCAGCCACGATTGAAGAGTTCATCATGGCAGCCGAATACATCATGAGCGAAGGAAACCACAACGTAATTTTGTGCGAACGCGGCATCCGCAGTTTCGATTCATTCACAAGAAACGTTCTCGACCTCGGCGCAGTAGTGGCACTGAAGCAGTTGACGCACCTTCCCGTAATCGTTGACCCAAGTCACGCCGCCGGAAAAAGAGAGCTCGTCCCGGATCTGGCTTTGGCTGCCATCGCCTGCGGTGCCGACGGTGTCATGATCGAATGCCACCCTGTACCGGAAGAATCAGTTTCTGACGCCCGCCAGGCCCTCTCACTCCAGGACATGGTTGAACTCGTAAAACGAATGCAACCCATCGCAGAAGCACGTGGAAGATCTATCGGGTCATCGAAACCCGCGCCGAAAGAGTTCTCTATTACATCAACACTCGCTGCATCCATGGCAACTAGAGAAGCGAAAGTATCGGCTGCATAAAACGCAGCGCTGCATAAAAAGAAGGATCAAACTATGACACGTGCAAAAGCAACTGAAAAAAATCCGCTCATTCCATTGCGAATGGAGATCGATGAGATTGATGGTGCGCTTATAAACTTGCTCGCCAGGCGACTTTCCCTCTCTATGAAAATCGGGAATGTGAAACAACGACGCGGGCTAGCCATCCATGATTCGTCGAGAGAAAAACAAATTCTTTCGCGAATTAATTCTCAGGACATCGATGATGAAAAAACGAAAGCAGCAATCGCCGACATCTATAAAGAAATTTTCTCGCAGAGTCGGCTCGTTCAAAAAGACCCCGATATTTCGCAGGGCCTCTCTGATTTTCTACCAGCGATAGACGTTTGACCTCGTTCGTGCGCGGAGCGTAACGCGCAGGCAGCGAGTGGGCTTGGGCGTGAACCCAAACCGAACCTTTCGCGTCAAGGACTCAAGTGATGGTCCAAGCCGGATGGTCCTGGTAAAACTTGTTGCCACCATGAATTCGGGTCACTACAACCAGAGTACGCAACCTGTTTCCAACAACGCAATTGGAATACCGATCCGCGCTCCTTGTCTAAGCGACAATTCAAGCGAACCTTTATCTCAACATACAACTCTGGCGCGATCAAACGAACCTAGTTAACGCCGCCGCATTTTAAAAGAATCTTGTGCATCCGACGCACGCCGTCTTCGATTGACTTCACCGGAATGCGCTCGTCCACACCGTGCATGGTGGCCATGTGAACACGATCAACTTCCACAGGCTCGAAACCGTATGCAGTAATCCCCAGTTCACGGAACCAGTGAGAGTCAGTAAACCAGGGCACCAAAACTGGTACTACCGGAACGCCGGGCGCTTCTTCTTTGGCAACTGCTTTAATCGATTCATACAGTTCAGTATCCAACTTCGACGGTTCGGCTTGCTCCCACTCGATCACACCAATATCGATCGATGGTTCATCAATCGTTTTCTTCACCCATGACACCACTTCGTCTTTAGTGACGCCAGGAAGAATGCGGCAATCCAATTGAGCTGTGGCTTCTCCTGGGATGACGTTGGTTTTGTAACCGGCTTTCATCACCGTCAGCGATACCGTATTCTTCAGCATGGAAGATTTCAAAACATCGCCCATGATCAGTTTCGTCTTAGCTGGATCTTTAGTTGCTTCAACAATATTTGCATAAGCATCTTTTAGATCGCCGCTTTCAGTGCTGGAGATGTTTTTAAAATATTCTTCGACCGGTGGCAAAACTTTGAAATTCGGACCCGACTGTTGCAGCTTCGAAAGAGCACGAACAAGTTTATTCGTCGCCGAATCCGGCAGCGGCATCGACGCGTGACCGGCTTGTCCCTTAGCGGTCAGCTCCAACCAGAGCGGACTTTTCTCGGCGAAGTTGACCCCCCAATATTTCGCTTTGCCGTTATCATCGGCATCAATCATGAAGCCTTCGTTCAACAAAAACTCAGCGTCCTTAACCAGGTCAGCATGATTTTTGGCAAACCACGCAGCACCATAGACGCCACCAACCTCTTCGTCCGGTGTGCCCAGGAAAATGATATCTCTGTCTAAAGTGACACCACTTTTCTTGATCATCAGCATTGCTTGAAGTTCGATGATCCCCATGCCCTTCATGTCGAGCGCGCCGCGGCCCCAGAGTTCGCCGTCGTGAATTTCACCGCTGAAGGGAGGATGTTTCCAATCGGCGGCGTTAGCAGGAACAACATCGATATGATTAAGAAGAACGATCGCTTTCTTTTTCCCATTTCCTTTTAATCGAGCGTATATACAAGCTCTATCGGGTGCGGTTTCCAATATCTGCGATTCGATTCCGTTTTGTTTCAAAATGCCCGCGAGGAACTCTGCGCCTTTCTTCTCGTTTCCAGGAGGAACGGTCGTGTCAATTCTCAAGTAGTCGGCAAGTATCTTTGTTGCTTCTTCTCCGGCTGTTTTGTAATCCACATCCCTGGCAGAGGCGCTCGACACACTGACGGTGGCCGCCAGGCAAAGTGCCACACCGATTGACAGGGCCAGCCCTCTTCCCATTTGCAACATGGTTCCTCCTCGGAAACATCAAAACCGTTTTCCAACATTGCTAAAAATAGCAGCATGCTTTTTATCGTTTATTGAAGAAAAGCTAAAGTAGTGCCTCTTTTCAAGTGGCGCAATCAGGGCAAATTTGACACAATGAGCCTTGGACACAATCTGGAGGACGTTATGTTGAGACGATTTCTATCACTCGCCTTTGCACTAATTGCCATCACCCTACCTTCGGCCGCTAATGCCGAAGATGATGCGACAACAACTACTACGACTACTTCGACGACTACAACATCGACAGATGCTGCAGCAACCACGAAGAAGACGAAGAAGAAAAACAAAGTTGTTGATGGTGTGGAAAAAGTTGCAGACGATATCGGCAAAGGCAGCAAAAAGGTAGTAACCGGAACCGGTAAAGCAATTGAAAAAGTTGGCGAAAAAACCGTTGATGGTGCAAAAGCAGTTGGCCGCGAAACAGTGAAAGCTGGAAAAGCAGTCGGCGCAGGCGCTAAAAAAGGCGCAGAAGCTGTCGGCGACGGCGCTGAAAAAGTAGGCAAAAAGACCAAGGGTCTGGTAACCGGAAACAAAAATAAAAAAGAGAAGCAATCGGATACCACTGCTGACGCAGATTCCGGTGCTACTTCAACATCCGACAAGAAGTCAGACGAGAAGTAAACTTTTCATTTCGCATGAATCAAGCGGCTCTTAAGGAGTAAATTTTCTTGCCAATTCAAAAATTCAAGCAAGCGTCCGTGTTTGCTCGATTGATAGCCGCTGTGTGTGCGGTGGTGGGCATGTCCACCACCGCATTCGCGCTTCCTGATGATCATATCGATGAAAGCCGCGAGGAAACTTCGTCCTCGCATTCATCGCCTGGAGACATAAAACCTAACAGGACACAAATGCCGATGTCGAAAATTGCAGCAAACCCGCCGAACATTGATAAGAGTTATTTGAGTGAACTTGGAATCGAGAGAATCACCGACGAACCTATCGATGGAATCAGCGAATACAAAGTAATTTCGAACGGATTGAAAGTTTTGTTCGTCGAGCGTCACGAGACACCGGTAGTCTCGACGACGATGGTTTATCATGTCGGTTCTCGCAACGAAGCCGTCGGTTACACGGGGTCCACGCACTTCCTGGAACACATGATGTTCAAAGGAACTCCTACGTTTGATCCTTTGAAGAAAACCGGCATTGATGATGTCTTGAAAAAAGTCGGTGGTATCAACAACGCCACCACCTGGTATGACAGAACAAATTATTTCGAAGTGGTGCCTTCCGCGCACTTGGAACTCTGTCTAAAAATTGAAGCGGACAGAATTCGCAATCTATTATTGAGAGAATCTGATCGACAAGCTGAAATGACCGTTGTTCGCAATGAACTGGAGCGCGGCGAGGATAGTTCTTCTGAGCTTTTGGAGAGCAATTTGTTCTCCACCGCGTTTAAAGAACACCCATATCATCACCCTGTAATCGGCTGGCGCTCTGATGTTGAAGGCGTGCCGACTGCTCGATTGAAAACTTTCTACGACGAATTCTATTATCCGGACAATGCCACTTTGATGGTGATCGGAGATTTCAATTCCAAAGAAGCACTAAAGCTGGTATCACAGTATTTCAAGGGAATTGAAAAATCTCCTCATCCATATCCTGCCGTCTACACGACCGAGCCGCCTCAAGAAGGCGAGCGCCGTTTCACGGTTCGACGCGGAGTCGATCTGCCACGCGTTGCAGTTGGATTTCACGTTCCTGAGTGTTTAAACAAAGACACTTACGCACTGGATATCGCTGAAACAATTCTCGGAGACAGCGAAAAGCGTTCCAGCCGACTTTATAAACGCCTGGTCGAAACCGGCATGGCCAACGAGATCGCGTGTTATGCGTATGCACTTAAGGATCCTGGCCTTTTTGTCGTCACGGCACAAAGTAACATCGGCGTCGAACCGGCGAAGTTAGAAGTAGCGATTTTAGATGAGTTGAATAAACTGGCAACTCTTGGTCCGACGGAAGAAGAAATGACAAAGGCCAAGAAATCGATTATCAAAAGTTTGCGACTGTCGGTGACAGATCCAATGGGATTGTCCGGGCAATTGACGGAAGCTATTTCATCAGCAAGCTGGCGTTGGTGGGTCGACTACCCGAACAAGATCGATAAGGTGACTGCAGAGGAAGTTAAGGCTGCAATTAAACGGTATGTCACTGAAGACAATCGCACCGTCGGTTTCTATTTCCCGAAGAAAGAAGAAAAAGGAAAAGGAAAAGGCGCGGCGACTGCTGAATCTGAAAAAGAAAAACAGAGAGAAGCCGGCGAAGAGCCTGCAAAAGCAGGTAGCGATTCCCCGCCGAAAGTAGCTCCCGGCGAGATTAAGCCAAGCAACGATAATAGTGAAACACCAACTTCAGCGGCAGCAGAACCGGCAAAGCCAGGTGACGCGGAGAAATTACCACCCACTACCGGTGGTGCTCCTGCAGAGACCGCGAATGACCCCGTAAGTTCGCTTATCCTGAGCAAACAAAAACACACCATCAACATCGGCAAACGCGTCAAGAAACTAAAGCTGAAAAATGGTATCAGTCTTTTGCTTCTCCCTCTAGAGGGCAATCAAACAGTTGCACTGTCCGGAAGAATTAACGCCGGCGATCATTTCTGCACTCAAGAAAAATCGCAAGTGCCGTTTTTTGTTTCTGAGATGTTGACCAAAGGCTCAACTAAATACACCAAAGAAGCGCTTGCTGACGAACTCGAACACATGGGCACCAGCCTTGATTTTTCGTCCGGCAGTTTCTGGACGAGTTTCGATACTCAAGTCGTAAAAGAAGATATCGACAAAATGTTCGAAGTCGTCTCCGACACTTTGAAGAATCCAACTTTCCCAGCTGATGAGCTGAAACTCGAAAAGACGATGCGATTCTCCGACCTGCAGGAGCATCTCGCCGACACCGGCGACGTCAGTTGGAACGCCTTTCTCCGCAAGCTCTACAAGCCGACGAATGGTTTCTATCAAAAGGATTTTGACGGACAAATCGCCGAAGTGAATACGATCAATCAAAAGGATCTAAAAGCTTTCCATAAACAACATTACATTCCGGGCAACTTCTCATTAGCGCTGGTCGGTGATATCACAGAAGAACAGGCCACAGCGCTCTGCGAGAAGTATTTCGGCGATTGGGTCGGTGAAAAACGCGAGCCGATCGCAGTCACTCAGAAAGATGTAAATTCAATTCAAAAAGCCGAAGAAGTGGTATCAGAGATCCCGGACAAAGCAAACGTCGATGTCGTCATGGGTAGAACCGTCGATGTCGATTTGCTCTCTAAGGAATATTTCGCCGCCGTTCTCGGCAATGCCGCACTCGGCTACGACAGCTTCTCATGCCGCCTGGCGCCGGTCCGCGACAAGTACGGTTTAACATACGGAATCTCTTCATCGATTGATGATCCGACTCAACCGTTCGGCCCATGGTCGATCAAGTTTTCAGTCAACCCGGAGAATTTGAAAAAAGCAAAAGAGATCGTCTCAAATATCGTCAATGAATATTTGAAAGAGGGAATCTCGGAATCAGAATTGCAGATCGAAAAATCGCACCTCAGCGGTGTGTTCTCGGTCTACCTGCGCTCACCGCGACACATCGCCAGCCGACTCTCCTTCTACGATCTAGCCGGCGTGGATCTTTCATACATCGACAGCTATCCCGATAACCTCGACAAAGTTACGGTACAAGACGTCAACGACGCAATTCGGAAATACTTCAAACTTGATGACGCAGTCACCTCGATCTCTGGCACTCTAAAGAAGAAATGAAACTAAAACAATCGACCAAGCTAAACGTTTCGCTATTAGTTACTCTCATGCTGGGAGCACTGTCGAACGGCGTGAGCGCGGCAGAAGCTGCGGAGACAAAACCGGCTGGTAGCGCAGTAGCAGCGCCGCAAACCAACCCGAGTCAACCGCTGACGAAACCGGCATCGCCTTCGTCCCCCGTCGACAAAAAGGATCCAAAGGTCCAGCAAATCCCGGCTGGAAAACCGGTCAGCATCGGCAAACAACGAAGCATGCAACTTCCTGAACCGCCGAGCCTTTTCTTTATTAATAAGCTTGGCAAACAAGTTATTCCTTATATGTTCTACGACGCCAGTCAGTTCCAAGAAGGGCTCGCCGCCGCTTTGATTGCCGATCAATGGGGTTATGTCGACAAAGAAGGCAACGTGCAAATCGGTGCCAATTTTGATCTGGCAGGAGATTTTAAGGAGGGTCTTGCCACCGTTAAAGTCAAAGACAACTGGGGCTATATAGATCGCACCGGAAAGTTTGTCATCGAGCCGCGGTTCGCAGGCGCCGAGGATTTCAAAAACGGTTACGCTGCAGTTCAACTGAGCAAAGATTCCCCTGAGTTTCCTCAGAAAGCAAACGATCAACTGCAATCAATTTTGAAAGATCCAGAGATGCCTGCGCTTAAAAAAGCGTGGATGGCAATCGCCAGTTCTAGAGCGGCTGGAATCATCGATAAAAAAGGCAAGTTTCTTTTCGATCCATTTTATAGTTCCATTCAAAATTTCTCTGATGACCTGGCGCTCGCCAAAGAAGGCGCCACAATTGTCTACTTGAACAAAAAAGGTCAAGTCACACTCAGACCACAAGGTCAGGATGCCAAATCATTTTCCGATGGAATGGCGGCAATCAAAGTCAAAGACAAATGGGGATTCATCAACACCTCCGGCGCATTTGCAGTGAAGCCGACATTCGATGAAGTAGAAGATTTCCAAAAAGGTTTGGCACCAGCTCGCCTGAGTGGCAAATGGGGATTCATCGACAAGAAAGGGAAATGGGCAATTCAACCGAAATACGATGTGATCTGGGAAGGCTTCCAGAGCGGCGTTGCAGTGGTCGGCAAAGATGTCTGCCCGATTCCAAATACACACGCCGACGTCACGCGTGTTTCCACAGGCTTCTTAGTCGCGCGCAGAACTGGCAGAACCAAAGATTTCGATGAGTCGACAACTCCGCTCGAACCGGGCTATTTCGCATATCCGGATTATCGTTTCACTTTAATTGGCAAAGACGAAAAACCATTATTCGAAAAACAATACGAGAATATCGGTCCACTGTCCGATGGTTTGCGTGTTGTTCGATTGGACGGCAAATTCGGTTACATGGATAACCTCGGAAACGTAATGATTCAGCCCACCTACAAGTCAGCGGATCCGTTCTCCGACGGCATGGCAATCGTCAAGGAAGGTCCGACCAAACCGCGTGCAGTCGAACGCAACGAGACGTTGTTGAAACAAGCGGTGCCGGCTCTGGTCAACGATCCTGAACTGCTGAAAAAAGACATAGCAGTGTGTACAGAAGTAATTAAACTCGATCCGGAAAACGCTCAGGCGTATCGAGATCGAGGTTACATGCTGTGTAACCTCGGTCGCTTCAAAGATGCTCTGGCTGATTTTGAGCAAGTGACGAAGTTGTGTTCCAGTTCTTCAGAAGGCTACTACTGGCGAGGAATGGCTCATATGCAGCTTTCCGGCTACACTGAAGCAGTAATCGACTTCACTAATGCGATCGAAATGGAGCCGAACAGACCACAAAATTTATTTGGTCGCGCTCTTTCGCTAAAAAGTTTGCACAGAGAAGCGCTGGCTTTGAATGATATCAATCGAGCAATCGCAATCTACGATCATCCTTATTATCACCGCATCAGAGGCCAAATTCTGCGTGAGTTGGATCAAACCGAAGCATCGATCGTCGACTTGCAAATCGGCAGGCGAGCACCATCTCTGGAGCCATGGCCGTCTGGTCCAAGAACGCAAGAAGAAATCACGACGGAAGTCTCTTCATTAGAAATCAAACTGAAGACCGCTCGAGAGAAACAAAAAAATCATGCAGAGATCGCATTATTATCGGCAGAGCTGGCTGACTCATTAGAAGATCTGCGCAGACTTAAAACTCGCGAAGACAAAGTTCTGGAGTTGGAAGATCTGTGCACTCGCGCTGTTGTATTGCGCCGAGAAGCACTGAAAGAAGCAGAGGTCGGCAGCACCGATAAAACCGTTTCAATTCTCTTTAAAAACGAACTTGCCAATGCCTTAGCGCATCTGGCCGCATGGCATGTGCGCTCGCAATCATTCGACAAAGCCACTCCACTTTATGATGAGTCGCTGAAACTGGCGACAGAAATCGGATCGCCGTTGAAGCAAGCGGACTATTTAACTGACATCGCAAAAATGTACGTAGCCCAAAAGAATTACGACAAGGCTCTGGAACTGCTCAAGCAAGCGCTCGACATGACGAGAAATCCTGCCGACGCTCCTTCGAAAGTTGTTAGAGGGCAAGCGCTCAACGCTTACTCAATTGTTTTAAATCATAAGAATCAAACGATGGACGCTGACATATCGATGAACGAAGCGAGCGAATTGCTCAACTTCGGTATCGACATCACGTTCCTCCCAAGTCCGCCGCCACTGCCGGAAAACGCTTCGGCAGAAGCGTCATACGAATTGGCGTTGCAATGCAAAAGCCTCGGTCTGATCGAAATGAGCAGAACCTACATGAAGAAAGCTTTGGAGAGATCGTCTTCTTCGGAAAAGGTAAAAAATAAAGCCGAACGTTTTCTCAATGTCTACATACCGAAACGCCCAATCAACCTGCCTCTAACCAAAGCCTTTCAAAAAGGTCGGACATCTGAGTTGACTGGCGACTTTCTCAACGCTGAGAAGTTCTACAAAGAATGCATCGACGCAGAACCAGCTTTTGAATGGCCTTATCAATCACTAGCACGCGTGAAAAGAGTTCAAGGCGATCTGGAAGGCGCGGAAAAACTTTTAAAAAAAGCGCTTTCGATCAATCCTGACTATCTCGATGCCTGGCTCGAATTAGCACGAGTTGATCAACTCCAGGGCGACAAATCAAAAGCTAAAGCCTCGGTCGATAAAGCACTCAAGCTCGATCCTGACAGCCAGCTTGCCCAGTTCGAGCAACAACAACTTTCGATCAACTAGAACGCCCGTTCGATCAACTTAGATAATGCTATGTTTAACTGAGCATGGCGACGCTGTAGTCCTATTGAGGAAATTGTCGCTTCATTAGTTCCATCTCGACGATGATTGAGTTGTTCAAATGAATTGTTCTGAATAAGTTGTTCAAAGGTTGTTCAAATAAGTTGTTCAAGTAATGAGTGAAACCCTTAAACCAGTCGTGATACCACAAGCCGTCGAGCCTCTGCCAGGGTCATTGGATGATACGCCAATGTTCTACAGCAACAGCCCGGAGATGGTGCTCCAGTCCGGCATATTGCTTTCCACATTTGCCGCAGACGGCAAGGCTTTCCCGGAGGCGCATCAAAATATTCCTCTCACAGGAAACTTCAATGTCTTTTTTCACCACATCACCAATACCACTAAATGTTTGGAACAGGGAACGGCATATGTAGCGTTGCTGATCGCAAATCCTTCTACAACTGAAGATATCGTGGTGGAAGTTTTAGATGGTGCCCATTACCTCACCATTCCAGATGCACCATTTGTGGTGCTGAAATCAATTCAAGAAAATTCAAATGGAGACATCTATGCAGGACCAGGTGACAGAGTCTCAACAGAGCTTCTGCGCGACGCCGCGCCTGGTCTATCAGTGGCAGAGCATAGCGCAACTTCCGCGGCGCATAAAACTTCAACCGCCGCGCAAAGGGAAACCTCCAGCGCGCCAACATCACTTACGAAGTCGTGGAAATTAAAACCCAATGAAACACAATTGCTTTTGAACATCGCCTTGCGCACGCACATGCCTCTGCATAAATCGAACGGATGCTCCGGGCTGTTGCGTTTAAGATCAACAGGTCCGGTTCATTTAGCAACATTATCGTGTTTCGTCGATAGCGGTTTATTTTCACAATCGCAAGAACCTTCGCTTCAACAATGGATGGAAATCTTGAACAACAAATCTCTTGTTCAACCAAGAGACCTGGCACCAAGCAAGCCAGATGCAGGCGGCGCCCTGATCTACGGACGCGTGGCCGGCGTCGTATCCGGATCGAACTGGCGCGGCACTCTAGTCAACGATCCTGATAAAGACGTTTTTTCGCTCGAGCCTGGCAAAATCACATCTTATCCTCTAGTCACCGTACGCGGTGGCACACTTGGCACCACTCAAGTGCAATCAGCCGAAATGATCTCACGATATCCCGACACGGCATATCAATCCCACGGAAACTACGGAGTTCTATACGAGCTTCAGCTGCCATTCTTCAACAACAGCAACTCCGAAATAAACGCGTTGATTTCTTTCCAAAGCCCAGTAAAAGTTTGGAACGATCGAAACTCGCTGAAGTTTTACAAAAATCCGCCCACCAAAATTGTATTCCGCGGAACGATAAAAGTGACCTGGAAAGATCAAAATCAAATGCACTCTAGAATGGTCCACATCGTCCAAAACGAAGGTCAGGAGCAAGTTCCATTCATTGAGCTTGCGCTCGATCGCAATGAACACATGGATGTAAATATTCAATTTTATTATCCTGCGGATTGCACGCCTCCCCACGTTTTGACGATTAGTTGTCCCGCTGCTGGTGCTGATTCGCGAGTTAATGTAGATTCATTGCATAACACGCGTGATATCATTTCACCCCTATTAATTCGTATGAGGAGAAACACGATGGGTTGGCTCGATAGACTTTTCGGAAATAAAGACAAAGAAACCGCCGGTGCTCCAGCGCAACCGCAGGTAGCATCAGCACAAACAAGCACTACTACGGAGATCGCTCCGGAGCGCGTTGGCTTGAATGGTGAATACGATCAAAGCGGTCTTGCAAAAAGAGTTGCAAGAGCATTTGACCAGGCCGATTTTCAAGATGAGCAAACAGTTTGGATTGCTCAAACCGGCACGACAGTAGTTCTCAAAGGCAGAGTGCCTGATCAAGAACTTCTCAACAAGATGGTCGCAGTAGCAAGAACCGTCAATGGTGCTAAAGCCGTTGAATCCGATCAAGTAGTGGTCGGAAAACAGTAATTGAAAACCGGTGAGAACCGGAAAACGGATGCAAAAAACAGAGGTTGGTTGACGAATCAACCAACCTCTGTTCGTTCCACTAGAAGGGTTCGTCTAGTGGGTAATTGCTACGCGGTAACGTAGAGAATCTTCATTGTGCGCACAGGCACAAAGTCTGTCCAAACCGGAAATTGATACATCACCAATTCCGGCTCTCTTGCAGTCAGCGACAAAACATTTGAGATAGACGCTGCTGCTGTGGTCAACGATTTTTACGGATGGATCGAAGAATAATTTGACCAGCTTCCGCTCTGCTGCGAGCTTATCCAGCACGCCTCGCACTGAGAGATTGTTGAAGCAAGTTACCGGACCGCCGAAGTGAACTTCCACCACGCTGCCTGCCAGTTCATTCACTTGCGCAACCGGGCTGCGGAAGAGGCTAGTGAAGCTGTGGGCAACATGATTTCCGACCGACGCATAACGTCGTTTCGTTTCTCCGCAACGCAGCGAGTAATACATGAGAATAGCAATCTTAGCGAAGATGCCGCAGAAGATACCGATCAGTAGATCGGAGCACACTGTGACCAGTACAACGGTAGAGAAAACCGCTAACTGATCCCAGCCCAGATCCATGACTTTGCGCCACTTCTCAGGTCCAGCCAGTTTAAATCCGATGTGTACCAGCACCGCCGATAGTGTCGCCACTGGAATCATCGCCATGACACCGTTGAGAAGCAACAAGAATATGATAAGAAACATAGCATTGTAGAAGTTTACCCAGGCAGTTCTGCCGCCGGCAACAATGTTAGTCGTACTTTTGATTGCACCCGGGATAATCGTCAGTCCGCCAATCAAGCTCGAGCAGATATTAGACACGCCCATCGCGAAAAGAGTTTTATGAGGACACGATTTGCGATGGAATGGATCGATTTGATCGATTGCATGAATAGTGGCAAGCGATTCTGTTCCGTCCACAAAGGTGAGAGCGAATACGCAAAGAATGATTGTCGGAATCATCGTCACGCTGCTAAACAGCCCAGCAAAGTCAGGGAACACAATTCCATGCTCCAGCGGATTTGTGGGAATGCAGACGAGATATTTAGGATCGAGTTGAAAAAATTGTCCAAGAGCGATACCGACGAGCACCACTGCCAGATGCGGTGGTATCAATCTCATCAATTTGTTCTTGGCTTTGGGAAGCAAAAACAAAATTGAAAGACACAGAATCGAAATCGCGAACACGCTGAAATTCATGTGCTGGATATGCGATGGGGTTTCTGCAATCAGTCCGAAAAATTCGTGCGCTTCATATTTATGTCCGATGAAATTCGGAATCTGCTTGGCGATTATCATCAGACCAATCGCGGCGAGCATCCCATGAATAGCGCTTTTCGGTATCAAGTAACTGAACTTGGCGGCATTCATTTTAGTCAAAACTATCTGCGTGAGTCCAGCGAACATAATGATGCCGAGAATAAGGTGATAACCTTTTTCCATGTCTCCGTCGCCCAGAACGGCGATACTGGAGTAGAGCACTGGAGCCAGTCCAGCGGCCGGTCCACTGATGGTGACATAAGCGCCACCTAAAAAAGGAAAGATTAGACCAGCCACGATCTCGGAAGTCAGCCCGCAAATTGGAGGAGCCCCGGAAGCTAATGCGATACCAAGCGAAAGCGGCACGGAGACCATCGCTACGACTAGTCCTGCCATCATGTCCTGGCGCCAGTGTTTTAAACCGGCGATACCATTTTCTGGTTTCTCAATTTCACGTCTGACGAATTTTTGTTCGTTCTGAATTCCATCCGGTGAAGTCTCGGCAAGCTCCGCTTCTGAAGGCTCGCTATGATGGTGTTCAGAGTGATTGTCTAGTTCCGCTATTGGTGCTTCGAATGAGTCAGCCGAATCGCCATCTGCGCGAGGTACTGTTTCAGTACCGGTCGTCGCTGTTTGCATAAGAGAGTTCCTTGTTTCCACGCGCATACCCCAGGCGGCTCATGAAGATGAACCTGCCAACGCTAATTAGACTGTTAGTCGGATTGAATAGATGCTGCTGGCTAACACACACTGTCAGCAGTATCAAATATGGTTGCAGTGAAACCGGTCCCCACGATTCAACGATAACAAGATAGTGTTATAGCTTTGTGATCGCAAGTGGTAGAAACACTAACACCCCGCAAGTCCCTGACACAAAAGGCTCAAAAGCCTCGCCTGCCGGGAGCGATCACAACTTTGTCACATTTAAAACCCAGTCCGATTTGTAAAGATCCCGCATAAATAGCGAGTTTTCGGACTGTTTTGATCACCTCCCGATCACAACCAATATCTGTTAGTGATAGACCTAAAACCGTGTCCATAGCTGTTCTACAACAGTCATGTGTTTTCCCACATTGCGATCAGATTGTGATCGTTAGCTTACAAACTCACTGTTACTGACAAAACTACTTTTTATCTCCTTTGGTTTTTTCTTCAAGAAGTTTCAAGGCGGCGTTGAGCTGTGCATCTTGCACAGATCCGTATTCCACACCTTTAGGATTGACTACGGCGAAATCCGGAGTGATACCAGTTCGATTGTTGTGTCCATCACCAATCCATTGACCGGACGGTGAGAAGAATCGGAAGTTAGTCACACTCAACATACTGCCACCAGGCATTTCATCGAAGATCTGCTGTCCAATGCCTTTTCCAAAAGTTTTCTCACCGACGATAACGCCTTCTTTATTGTCTTTCAAAGCACCAGCGAGAATTTCCGCCGCCGAAGCGGTGCCTTGGTTAGTCAAAACAATCAGCGGTTTTTTCACCAGATCAGGCATGCGAGTTTCTTCACCGTCACCAATCAGCTCATCATTTTCGTCGCTCACTGTGATACCAGTGGGGGTGACGCTGTATTTTTCAGTTGCGTATTCCGGTTTTGCAGGGTCAGAATCGACGCGACTTCTGACGGCCATGATCTCGCCTTTTTCCATAATCAAGGATGCAGCAAGCAATGCTTGTGGAACCAAACCACCAGGATTATCGCGCAGGTCTAAAACGAAACCTTTAGCGTCTTGATGCCGATCGAGGGCACCTTTGAGTTCGTCGGCAGAATCATCCTGACCGAGATCGCTCAAATGAATGTAAGCAAAATCGCCGATTTTCTTCTCTTCAACCGACGGGAAATTGTAGTCCGCGCGCTTCATGTTGAATTCCATAGCCTTGCCGTCTCTGAGAACAGAAACCTTTGCATCGGTTCCCTCGGCACCACGCAACAGCTTGGCTGCGACTTCGTCTGGACTCATTTTGCTGACGTCTTTGCCGCCCACAGAAGTAATCTGGTCGCCTTTCTTAATACCGGCAACATCAGCGGGGCTATTCGGGAATACGATTTGAACATCAATCGGTCCTGCACTCTTAGGCGCTTTGCCCGGCGCCGATTCAGCGCGGTTGATTTGAACGCCGACACCGATCAGGTGGCCTTCTTGGGACGTTCGACGAGCAGCAGCTTCGTTGGCAGGCAGTACATCAGTGTATGGATCGCCTGCGACCTCGAGCGCTTTATCCGCAAGAGCCACAGCATCAGCAGTTGTTTTGAGGCACGGTGGCTCCATGATTTTTTTCAGATCGCCGAGTTTGCTTGGCTCATAAATGTTGCGAGCTGCCAGGTCCATGATCGACTTATAGTCATCGTTTCCGGCACAGGTCTCAGGCTCAGGGGTAGTTTTGCTGCCGTCCTTGGCGCTGGCTGGAGTTTGTTTGCGGTTTTGATCAGCAGGCTTTGGAGGCGCTGGAGGCGAAGCTGCATCGGCTGTGAGAAAGGCAACATCGCCCCAGACGCTTGTATCGAGAAAAGCCGTTTTGGTGCCTGTCCACATAGCGCCTCTGGAGTCGCCGGACTGAGTCTCGGTGAGGGCGTGCGATGCGCTGTCGTCTTTGGCATTTTGAACCGCGCCGGATCGATCCGACGGCAAACTTTTGTCGACCATTGAAGGGCAACCTCTAATAAAAGTAGCGAGTTATCAGCGAGAAGTGAGCTTGACAATATCCTAAGTTATGGATGCCCCCCTCACAAGTGGGGAAACTACGCAAAACAGCGCAGGCGCCGCAAGTTACCCCTCGCCCCCGTGGCAAACAAGCCCAAATCCCCAAGACCTTTGACGGCCCGGCGAAAGGGATTTTGGCGCCTGCCGCCATTAACGAAAAGGATTTTTAGTAGTGCTAGACTAAACAATCAGCTCGACAGCCACAAACTGGCACCTGCCCTGGTTTCAGGTCTCGCCTTAGCCCGCGTGCTCGACTTCTATAAAAGGAACCACGCCCCACTTATTCGGAGAAAAAAACGATGTGCGCACTTCAAGCTCACGAAATCGACTATACGATCCTCGGAGATGATATCCAGGCCGTTGAAATTGAGTTGGATCCCGGTGAAACAGTAATCGCTGAAGCCGGCGCCATGAACTATATGGAAGACGGCATCGCCTTCGAATCGAAAATGGGCGACGGCACCGATGCCAATGACGGCATGTTGAAAAAACTGTTCGGCGCAGGCAAACGCCTGCTGGTCGGCGAATCGCTTATGATCACCCACTTCACCAATCGCGGTCAGGGCAAACGCCGAGTCTGTTTTGCCGCACCATATCCAGGCAAAATCATTCCCCTGGATCTGTCGAAATTCGAAGGCGAAGTGATTTGCCAACGCGATGGTTTTCTGTGCGCGGCGTTTGGCACCAAACTCGATATCGCCTTCACTCAAAAATTAGGCGCCGGCTTTTTCGGTGGCGAAGGATTCGTCCTTCAGAAACTGTCAGGCAATGGTTGGGTATTCGTCCACGCTTGTGGTGCAATCATTGAGAAAAAACTAAACGGCGAATCTCTCCGCGTCGACACCGGCTGTCTTGTGGCAATGACTCCCGGCATCGAATATTCGATTGAACGGGCCGGCAATTTGAAATCGATGATCTTCGGCTGTGAAGGACTTTTCCTCGCCACACTCCAGGGTCACGGAACCGTCTGGTTGCAGAGCTTGCCGTTCTCGCGCCTGGCCAATCGCATCCTCGCTACCGCCGCCACCGGCAAAAGCGTTGGCGCAGAGCAAGGTGGCCTGCTGTCCGGAATCGGCGGCATGTTCGAACAAGAATAGAATGCACATAAACAAAAGCGACTAAAAATGACAACTGATTACGCCAATCGCATCGCCGCAGATTTAAACCTGGCACCGCGCTCGGTGGCTGCCACCATCGCACTTCTCAACGAAGGTGCCACGGTTCCATTCATATCCAGGTACCGAAAAGAGGCGACCAACAGCCTCGACGAGGTGCAAATCACCGACATCCGTGATTTGCTTCAGCGTCTGATCGACCTCGACAAACGGCGAGAATCAATCCTCTCGTCGCTGACAGAGCGCAGCCTTCTGACTGACGAACTAAAGAAGAGAATTGATGATGCGTTGACTATGACAGAACTGGAAGATATCTATCTGCCGTTCAAAGTGAAACGCAAAACCCGCGCCACGGCAGCCAGAGAGAAAGGTCTGGAACCGTTGGCTCAAGCAATTTTTGTCTACAGTTGCAAAAATCCCGCCGAATCCGCCCAAGAATACATCAGTGAAGAAAAAGGGGTTGCCACCGCCGACGATGCGCTGGCCGGAGCGCGTGACATTATGGCCGAGTGGATCAACGAAGACGATCAAACTCGAAAACAAATGAGACGTCTCTGGTTTCAAAAAAGCGTTATCTCCTCAAAACTGGCTAAGAAAGGCACTGAAGAAGCAGCCGAAAAATTCAAAGACTATTTTTCGTCGTCAGAACCAACCACAAAAATTCCTTCTCACAGAATTCTTGCACTCTTCCGCGGAGAAAAAGAAGGTCTCTTAAAAGTTTCAATCGAGCCCGAAGAAATTCCCGCCCTTGTAATTATGGAATCGAAATTTCTCAAAGGTGCAAAAAGCCCGTGCGGCGTAGAGATCAATAAAGCGATTCAAGATTGTTATAAACGCTTGCTTGCGCCTTCGATGGAAACCGAGGTACGCGCAGATCTAAAAGATATTGCCGATGCCGAAGCCATTCATGTTTTTTCGACCAACTTACGCGAGTTGCTCATGTCACCACCGCTTGGTGAAAAGAACGTGCTCGCCGTTGACCCTGGATTTCGAACAGGGTGCAAAATCGTTTGCCTCAACAAACAAGGCGAACTGAAATATAACGATGTGATTTATCCGCACGAAGATAAGAAAGTTCCTGACGCGCAAAAGAAGATTATCGACCTGATTAAGAAATACGAAATTGAAGCAATCGCTTTAGGAAACGGCACTGCTAGCAGAGAGTCGGAGAGTTTTCTAAAGTCGATAGACTACGATGCCGCCGGAGTAGCCGCACCACCGATAGTACTGGTCAACGAAAGCGGCGCGTCGATCTACTCGGCTTCACCGGTGGCCCGTGAAGAGTTTCCGGACCATGATGTTACCGTGAGAGGCGCCATCTCAATTGGACGCCGCCTCGTAGACCCGCTGGCCGAGCTGGTAAAAATCGACGCCAAGTCCATAGGTGTCGGGCAGTATCAACATGATGTAGACCAGTCAGAACTTCAGAAGAGTCTCGATGACACTGTTTCCAGTTGCGTCAACTCGGTGGGCGTTGAACTGAACACCGCCAGCAAAGAACTTCTTTCCTTTGTTTCCGGCCTCGGTCCGCAACTAGCAGGCAACATCATCAAGCATCGCAATGAGAACGGTCCGTTTAAGTCACGCAGTGAACTGAAGAAAGTCCCTCGCCTGGGCGCCAAAGCATACGAACAATGCGCCGGATTTCTTAGAATCCGCAATGCGAAAAACCCACTAGATTCAAGCGCGGTGCATCCGGAGCGTTATGAACTTGTCCAGCAGATGGCCAAGGATGTTGCTCACAAACTCGAAGATCTGATAGCCAATTCCGAAGTCAGAAAGAAGATTGACGTATCAAAATACGTCAGTGAGTCGGTCGGACTGCCGACCTTGAAAGACATTCTCAGCGAACTGGAAAAGCCCGGACGAGATCCTCGTGAGAAGCTGGTTCCGATGCAGTTTAAAGAAGGCGTCAATAAGATGGAAGATCTGCGCGAAGGAATGAAACTCCCCGGCATCGTCACGAACGTCACCGCATTCGGTGCCTTTGTCGATATCGGAGTTCACCAGGATGGTCTCGTGCATGTCAGCGAGCTCGCTAATAAATTCATCAAGGATCCGGCAGAAGTAGTCAAAGTGCATCAGCGAGTTGATGTCACAGTTTTATCCGTCGACAAAGATCGCAAACGTATCGGTCTGAGCATGAAGCGATAAAGTCACAGAGTCAATCCGACTCGAATCACTCCAGCTCGAATCAATCACTCCAACCTGCCTGCGTTCCGCCTCGAATCACTTTAGCTCGGAATAACCTCGACTCGGCATCGATTCGGACTATGCTAGGAATAACTCTTAGTCCGACCGCCTCGCTCGGCACCGCACCTGCTAAACTGTGGCGGTGCACCACTGAACATCGACTGATGAATGCACGACGATTACTACATTTACTCGATAAAGCGAAATGAGATTCCAATCAAGCGGAGTCAAAGGAGATTCAGAATGAGCAGACGCATGTTGCTCGTCGCCATGTCTTGCTGGCTACTAGGCGCTGAGCCACTTTCAGCGCAACCGACAAGTCTGCAGTCCGACGCTGATCGTTCCAATTCGCCATCGAGCGCACCGAACTCACCGCCGTTCGAAGGTGTATCACTAAACATCAATAGTGTTGCCAATTCCCAATCACAATCGCAATCGAGCGCACCGAATATAGCGCAGTCCGAAGGTGTTTCACCGGACCTCAATGGTGTTTTTGCCAACTCGCAATCCGGTGAGCCTACTTCCGATTCCGACGCCGCCTCAACAACGAATTCAGATGCAAAAGCGGGCGACGATAACGGACCGCAGTCGAAAACGAACGGGCGAAAGTACCGCTTGCGGCCCGGTCAAAAATTAAAAGAGCGCCGAAGCGCCAGGAAAGAAAGTCAGCAGGGTTCTGGCGGCATCCGCAAGGGCATCGACGTCAATGTTCCGTATATAAACAATACACCGACCGAATCACTGCCGATCCCGTTTGATGCATCGAGCATTAGCGGACAAGCGCTAAATTTGATTCTCAACAAAAAAGTCGATCAAGCAAAGACGATGTTAACTGATGCGTATAACGCCGGGAAACGTGATGGTAAGCTCGATCCCGAATACCCATATTTTTTAGCTGCAATAGAAGCGCATACCGAACGCTATTCTCAAGCTTTGAAGTATCTAAGCGAAACTCAGTCCATCCGCGAAAAGCAAAAGCTAGATGTTCGCTCTAATGTCCTTTTGATGAAGCGCATCGGCGACTGCTACTATCGCAATCACGATTTGAAAGAAGCGCTATCCAACTACAAAGCGGCGATGTTCATGGCACAGCAAGACGCGTCGTTGCCGCCGGTTTTAACGTCAGAAATTTTAGAATCGATTGTAGGCTGCGAAACTCGACTCAAAGATTACGCTGCAGCAGAGCGCGATTGTCGCAACCTGATCGCTTCGACAAGGGCTCAGCTTAATGGCGGTGGCGTTCCCGCTGTCCTCAGCTATTCCTGGTCAATGATTCAGCTCGCCGAAATTCTGAAGAGAGCCGGAAGACGAGCCGAATTTGAAGTGGCTCAAACTGAGTGGCAGTCTCTAGTCTCGCAGATCGTGCAAATGCGATCGATCGCGGAGAACGCTGGTGTGTTGCCCGAATTTGATGAGGTTACCAAGCTTTTTCGCGTAGCTTATATTCAAGCAATGGCTCCAAAAACTCCTGCCGATATTGCCTGGGCGGGCAACGATTTCCGAATCAAGAGTATGCCGATTATCGTCTGGCGCCCAGCCGGGCAGCCACTCGCGGCGATTATTTGTGTTCACGGACTTGGTCTGGATAATCACTCCTTCACACACACGGCGAAGCAACTCACCGCCCGTGGTTACATTGTCGCCGCGTTAGATGTGCGCGGTTTCGGTGCTTGGGTAAATACGCGGGGAGAAGAAGACCTAGACTATGACTTGTGTATAGGCGATATCAAAGACGCAGTTTCGATTTTCAAGAAAAAGAATCCAGGCATTCCAATCTACGTTCTGGGTGAATCAATGGGTGGAGCGATAGCGCTGAGAGCCGCAGCAAAACTCGGTTCTGAAATTAATGGTGTCATATCATCAGTTCCATCAGCAGAGCGTTTTCAGAAAAGAAAAATGTCATTGCAGACTGCCATGCACTTTATCGCCGACCCTAGAAAACCTTTTGATGTGGGCGACTACGTGGCAGAACGCGCGACTTCGCAGGAAGCGACGCGGGAAGAATGGGCAAAGGATTCTAAAGCGAGACTCGATCTCTCACCTATAGAATTGATGAAATTCGCGGTGTTCATGCGCACAACCAAGCGTTGCGCGGAGGACATCAAGGACGTTCCGGTGCTGATGCTTCAAGGCTTGAAAGACAGATTGGTCAAACCGAAAGGAACGTTCGAATTGTTCGAAGCCGTCAACAGTGAAGATAAATCGATGATCGTTCAGGGTTTGAGTGAACACTTGATGTTCGAGACGCCGAATCCTGACCCATCAGTGATTGACGCGGTGGACTCGTGGCTGAAACAACGTTCCCTTAAGAAGTAGACGTTCTTCGAGACTTTTCTACCGACCCTGGAGCGACACCTGCCGGCGCGACTACCTTCGTAGCTGCTCTCGATATTTATTGACCCGTCGAATACTTTCGCTGACACGATTGAAATTTACGTTTTTGCCTTTCGGCATGTCGTTAAGTTCGTCCCGAACCGCGCGAAGTGTGTCCATCCACTCTTCGCCAACGAAGACGAGAGCAGAAATTGCGGTGTACGGGCTGCGGCCGCGGGTGAAAAGGATCGGCTTATTATGCTCGAAAACATAGTGACCGAGAAGTTGTAAAAACCATCCGAAGGAAAACATCATGGCCGCTTTCTTTCGATTGAGAAAAAACATGGGAATGGCAAAAGCGATAAAAGGGACGCCGACCAAGTGAGTCAGCTTACAGCCCAGTGTTCTGTGCTGGCTCCGATAATATTCCAGGTGGTCCCGAAGGTTTATATTGTTCAACTTACTCGTTCCTTGAGTGAGTAAAGGCCGGTGCGATTGAGCCACTCAACGAGGCTATATCTCTACTCTACAGGCTTCCAGCCGTTTCTCCAAATCTTGAAAGGCGATCCGGGCTCAGAGCCTCGCCCTCTTGGCAAAACCATTTCATCCGAAATTGGCGCAAAAGCCCACAGATTCACCCTGCCAAGGTTTTGCAAGAAATAGATACACGCCGTATAGTTCTGGAATATCCGGGTATATTTCATATCAATGAGGCTGACAGTTGCAATTTCCGCGGCTGGTCTCGAGACCAAATTTACTAGGGACGCTGGCGTAGCGCTTTTGAAGGTAACGAAGCAATGGTCGATCACGAAGAAACACAAAAGGAAGCACGTGAGCGCGAAGGTTGGTCGTATGCACGCGAGACCAAGTTTACGCAGCTCATGAAAAAGACGAAGGAAGACCGCCAGAAGTTCAAAGAGGAAGTTCAGCAGCGAACCCTCGATCGCTCCAGGCAATTTATCAGCGAAGAGAAACTCGATCACTACGAGAAAGTCACGCTGCTGGATAAATCGACCGGCATCTACAACCACAAAGCTTTCATGCGCAAGCTCGAGTACGAATTGAAACGCGCCAAACGATACAAACGACCAGTGTCTCTGTTGATTATGGAAATCGACGGGCTTGATAATTACGGACGACAATACGGTTCGATGATCGTGGAGGACATGTTGAAGTCCGCGACAGGAATCGTGCAGAAAGCGATTCGCGACGTTGACGTTCCAGGTCGCAGTAAAGACAATCGGCTAGCGGTAATTTTTCCCGAGACTTATTCATCTCGTGCCGTCGTCGTCGGCGAGCGCATCCGCGAAAGGTTGAAGACACAACCTATCAACGAAGAACTGAAACATCTGCGCGTAACCGCAAGTGTCGGAGTGGTATCATTCCCGACTCACGCTCGCGACGAAAACGACTTGATGTTCAAAGCCATCGAGTTCCTCGACCTGGCGAAAACCGAAGGCGGCGACCGCGTTTACAACGGCTAAGACAGCCTGAAATCTGGAGTCCGGAGTCTGGAATCTGAGATCTGACAGCCTCGAATCCGAGGGCAGGCAGTCTGGAACCCGAGCGCGGGCGGTCTGGACTCCGAGAGCAGTCTAGAATCCGAGATCTTTAATTGTCTTCTCTTCGGGCGAGACACCACCCGGAGTCGTGGTTGGTGGCGTTCCCATCGGCACTGGAGCACCATCGGTGGTGGGGGTGCCTGGGGTCGGAGCGGTTTGTGGCTCGGCATCACCTGATACTATCGGCGGTGCTGTTGGAGGTGGTGTGCTTTTCGGTGTCGTCACTTCAGGTGCACGTGCCGGAGGTTTTCTGGCAGTCTCTGATGAATCAGATGAATCGGATGAATCAGACGACCCAGATGAGCCCTTCTTCTCAAGCGTGTAGGCTTTATAGAGAACGCCGTCGATGAACACTCGGAAATCTACCGTGCCGTCATAGCGAGCAGATGATCCAGAAGTGAAACTAAACGATTTCGAGTCACGACTTCCGAGTGGCCTGACAAACTCGTCCACCAATTTAGTGTCTTTCGACCACAGGCTTTTGTTGTTCTTGTTGTCCCAGAGTTCGGCTCGTATAGTCAGTTTTCCTATGTCATTGTCGGTAGGATTCCAGATCTCTCCGGAAATCTTCGGCATGCCACCACCAGATCCGATGTTGACCGCACGCAAGACAATATCAGGGACAGAATTCGACGCGTCCATACTTCTAGCTTGTTGAAGATAAGCGTAACCCGTGTCGTGATTGCCATCGTCCATCAGTTCTTTGCCACGTTTGGAAAGCAGGACGGAGAGCCGTTTTGCCGTCTCTGTAGAAGAACTCAGTTCGTTGGCTTTGCGAAGTTGCTCGATCGCCAGATCCAATTTCCCGCTGCGTTCGTAGATATCGGCCATGGTCAAATAATGCTTTGGATTTTTTGCAATCGTCGTCAGCTTGCTCAAATAACCCAGAGCCGCTTCGTCTTTCTTCTGTCCGGAAAGTTTTGTCGCCAGCTTCTCATAGATAGTCGTTAAGCGCGCTTCTGCCTCGCCCAAACGGCTTCCGGTCTGCAACGTTTTGACTTCTTCCCAGCATCTCAACGCGCCTTCGAGGTCGCCTTTGCCGAGTAGTGAGTCACCATATGCGGCATCAAGATCCGCAAGCTCGGATTTCTTATCGCCGATGTTTTCTTTAGCAAGTGGACGAAGCAGATCGATAGCCTTATCGTACTGCTGCCGTTTCATATAATAGTTCGCCAGATCCGAGGCCAGGTCAGGCTCGGCAACAACACCCTTACCGAGCTGTTGCGCATGGCTGATCGATTCCCACGCTTTATCGACGTCACTGATACCAACGTATGCTCGAGCCAACAACAAGAAAACTCTTGGATCTTTTGGACTTTTTGCCGCGGCCTTATTCAAAGTTTCAACAGCAAATGCATATTGGTTGCGAGAAAGTTCCTCTCTTCCTTTGGTCAAGAGGCGCTCGTCATCAGGTGTTCTAGTAAGAAAGAAAAATGTAGCTCCGGCAAAAACGAGCAGAATGAAAATCGCCGTCACTACTCCAGCCATGTTGGCAACGATTGATTTGCTTTGATGTTTCAAGTGCGTTGAACGTCTCTTGTGATGATGATGGTCGTCCTCTGCATCTGAGCCACGACGCTGTGGAAATTGACTGCCTTCGCCGTTTTCGGAAGGAGACACGATTGGCTCACGGTTTTGTTCTATAGAAAAAGAGGCGGACTCAGTTTCGCCATTATGACGATTGAGGTCCGCCTCTTCTATTGCAATATCAGTCCCGCCCTTAAAGCTTACGCCGCACGAAATACAATTATCGTATTGGGAAGGATGGTAGAGTCCGCAACCTGGGCACCGCATAACTTGTCTCCAAACCAAAAAACAGGATTAGCCTCGGTTATACAGTTCAGGTTATCGCAGATACTACTTGATCTCCACTTTGCCGCCAGCTTCTTCGACTTTCTTTTTGATGTCTTCTGCTTCTTCTTTTTTGACTTTTTCTTTGATTGCTTTAGGAGCTGAATCAACGAGGTCTTTAGCTTCTTTGAGGCCAAGTCCGGTCAGTTCACGAACGACTTTAAGAACGTTGATTTTCTTATCGCCAACTTCGGTGAGAACTGCATCGAATTCAGTTTGCTCTTCTACTTCAGCAGCAGGACCAGCAGCAGGACCAGCCATCATGGCCATAGGTGCAGCTGCGGTTACGCCGAATTTTTCTTCCATTTTGGTTTTGAGATCGGCGGCTTCGAGAAGCGTCAAATTGCCGATAACTTCCAACAATTCATCAGTACTTAATTTAGTAGCCATGTCGTAACTCCCTTCAGTTTATTACTTTCGAATTTCCCGGTTAGCGCTTATGCGGCGCCTTCTTCTTTCTTCTTCGCGACTTCTTCAACAAGGTAGGCGATGTCTCTAATTACAGCACTCAAGATGCCGGCGATACCGACAGCTCCAGAATCCAAACCAGCCATAATCGAGGACAGCAATTGCTCCTTGGTAGGCATGGTGGCAAGTGCTTTTACATCGGCAGCGTTTAACGCTTTTCCTTCCAGAACACCACCACGGACGGTTCCTTTTTTGATTGCCTTTAGATATTCGCTGACCGCTTTCGCCGGTTGGGCGGGGTCATCGTATCCAACGATAAATCCAGAAGGACCTTTAGCCAGAGAATCCAACGCTGCGTACTCAGTACCTTCGATAACCCGCTTAACCAAAGTGTTTTTGGCTACGCGAAGTTTGGCGTTTTCTTTACTGAGTGTGCGACGGAAACCGGTAAATTCCGCTACGGTTAGCCCGGTGAGATCAGCGACGATCACTACTTTGCCGTTATTGAAGAACTCTTGCAGTTCGGTGACGATTTCTGCTTTGCGTTCTTTTGTGGCCATTGTGACGTCTCCCTTTGCTCGCGGCGTGTGCCGCTTTCAACCAGGCATTCAACATCTAAACCGCTAAAATAGAAAATCCCAGCAGTAAAACCGCAGGGACCACACAGAGAGCAGGGCTCTCGGACATATAATTTGTCTGTTGTGTGACCTTGGCTGGCGATTTCGTTTAAAATCCTTAGTTCTCGCTTATTAAAAAACCAACGAGATACCGGCTGTCTGCGGTCAGACGCAAAATGCGTAAGCTCGCATTCTCGCAAGTCACTATATATTCGTCAAGAAACCGAGCCTATCCACGTCAACATATTCGTTACATCTCCATGCGCAGCCACAAATTTTGTAAGATGATTTCGGTGAGCTAGTCTCACTCTTCGCGGTCTGAACAGAAGCACTCGACATCTAAAACCAAGTTTCCCGGCTATCCTACCTATAAGGAACGATCCTGATGACTGTCTTCAAAAAACACGTTTTCATCTGTGTCAGCGGAAAGACTTGCCCGGGAGAGGGAGCTGAAGCGGTTCTTGGTGAGTTCAGAAAAGAGATAGGCGATCTGGGTCTGAAAAAAGAGATACGAATAAACAAAGCCGGTTGTTTTGATCAGTGCGGCAACGGTCCACTCGTGGTCGTTTATCCGGACACCGTCTGGTACGCGCACGTACAGCCGGAAGACGTCAAAGAGATAGTCAACGAACACTTGTTGAACGATCGCCCGGTCACACGGTTGATCTACGACGAGCGCGGTCGAACAAATAGATAAGCCTGGAAAAAAAAATAACGCCGGTGGAAGGCGTCCGTAAAAGATTTATAATAATAATTAGATGGGACTGCTTGAAACTTCCACCAGCTACTTTATTCATACCCTCACCCAGAGCTTCTAAACGACTGTCTGAGAATCAGGTGCTAAAAATTATCGATCGACTGTTCTGAAGCGTTCGGATTTTAGTCAGTTAGAAACCGGATGATGGGATCTTCGGTCCCGGTGTCACAGGTAGTGGCGCACTCAAGACGGAAAGCAGGTCGTTAGCGGTTCTACGCAGACTGGAGATTTGACTCTCAGTTGCAAATCGCTCGACTTCTTTTCCGCAAGTTTGATGGAAGCCTGGAATCATCGATGGATATTTTCGAATCAACGCCATGATGAAGTGAATGGCTTTGTTTCGATCGGTGTGAGATGGACGTTTTAACTGCCTCACCAGCGACAGCGCTAGCTTATCGTACGGGAAATTATCCGGCAGATTTTCCAGCCGAGCAAAAATAAATTGGTCGGCTGCACTGCGAACTTCAACATGACTATCGTCAATAGAGCCGATTAATTGAGTGCAGGTGTCGACGTAAGTGCCTGACCAATTGAGGAGTTCGATAGCATCACAACGCCTTAGATGATTCGGATCGGAGATCGTGATTTCGAGAAATTCGTTTCGCATCGTCGGACAAAAACGTCTCAGTTCTGTCACCAGTTGATTCGCCGGCTCGTCGGAGAACATCCGAACACCGCCCGGGTAGGTCTCCTTCCAGTCGCGACCTTCTTGTTTTAAACGCTCGATCCGGTCGCGCAATTTTTGCAAAAGCAATTCTGGTTTTTCGCTTTGCGTGGTTACATGATGTGGCTGCTTCAGGGTTCTAGTCGGCACACCATAACCCGGCTTGTCTTCGAAGTCTACTACTATAAACAGCTTAGCAGGCGGATCCACGACGATTTGAACGTTGGCCGCCAGTCGCATTTTTTCTACTTTTTTTCGAAAAGATTCCGCGGACGACTCCACAGATTTTTCAGAGGCACCTGGTCTCAAATGTAATGATTTTTCGACTTCCTGCCGAGTCATCTGCGATGAGCCGAAAAATTCCAGACCGCCGTAAGACAGGCCATCTGCAGCTTGCGAAGGTTCCACTGCAGATAGAAACAAGCCCGCGACAAAAACCAGAGCCAGAGCCAACGTAAAAATTCGCCGATTCAGCTTCAAAAGCCGTTTGATTAGCCGCTTCAAAAGCCGCACGAAAACCGCGATGGAAACCGCCTCTTCAAGAAAAACAATGCCGTTAGTTGATAGGTCCATAAACACGGGACCAATTATTTTGCTGGCTTGGTTTCGGTTTTGACCACTGTTTTAGTTTGACCTTCGCTGCCCGCATCTAGTTTAGATTTGGTTTTGACTTCGGTCTTGGTCTCAGTGGTTCCGGTCGTTTTAATCTCTGACTTGGTGGTGGCATCTTTGGAGCTGGACTCTTTGGAGCTGCTCTCTTTTAGGCTGCCTTCTTTAACGGTGCCTTCCTTGACAGTGCTCTCTTTAGTAGTGGTCTCTTTAGACGCACTGTCTTTCGAAGTGCTTTCCTTGTCGGATTTTTTGGCATCAGATTCGGTGCTTGTTTCTGATTTCTTCGAACCTTCAGTTTTAGAAGAGTCGCCATCAGTCGTTTTCGAATCATCATCAGATTTTTTGACGTCAGATTTTTCGTCGGACTTGCCTTCGCCATCAGTGGTTTTAGCGTCGCCCTCAGTCTTCTCGCCGTCGGTTTTTACGTCTTCGGTCTTCACAGCATCATCAGTTTTGACTTTATCGGTTTCTGTTTTAGCACCCTTCACGGACAAGTCTGCGTTGTGCTCTTTGAAGAAGCGTTCAGGATCTACTTTGACGGCAGCTAGCTGCTCCGAGAATCCACGCGCGTCATCGAAGACCGGAGGAATTACCATCTCACCGGTAGAGTCTACGAAACCGCGTTTGCCGGTTTTCAAAGGCTGAACGACAGCAAGTCCTTCACTAAAATTATCGGCATAACGAAACTTTTTGCGGAAGGCTGGTTCGCCAGTTCTCTTAATGAAGATGAACTTGCCATGTCTCTGTTGAAGAGCGAGCCCATCGTGAAAAATGGTGATCGATGCGAGCTTGTCTTTGACGGCGATGGTACCAATCTTATCCACCCAGATAAAGTCGTCACCCATCGTGCACTCAGCAACCCGGTTTTTGAACGCAGTTGCGGTGTCGAACTTGTAATCGATGACAAGTTGTCCGGTGTTGTTGATGTAGCCCCATTTGCCGAGAGTTCGGTTGAACACGGGACACAGACCGTCATTGAAGTACTTGACCTCATCATATGCCGGGTTGATATCACCCTTGCCATGCGGTCCAAAGTCATGGAAGCCCCATTTATGGGCTTTGTCGTCCAGATAAGGGACGATTACAGCGTGGTCTTCAGCGTCGGCGTCGACTTCGTGGGGATAACCCAGTTCTGCGCAAAGCGGAACTGATGGCCAGACGACCGTGCCCTGCTTGTTGATGACGTACCATTTGCCACCTTGCTGGACGCCGGCATAGCCCGCGGAGAAAGCCTGCACATCTTCATAGTTGCGCTCGATAATAAATTTGCCTTCGCGGTCGATGAAGCCCCAGCGAGCGTGAAGGTCGGCTCCGGCCAGTCCTTCGGTGAAGCGCTTCACTCGGCGGAACGTAGGTTTGATGACAAACTTGCCGCTGTGATCGATGAAACCCCACTTCGGTCCCGTTTCTTCAGGGATGTCGACAACCTCGACTTTCTTGGCGCAGCCACCGAGAACGGAGACAGCGACCAGAGCAGAAGTTAAAAAGCGAATTATCGGACTTGATTGCATAGTAAATAGAGGTTCTCAGGAGTATTCCCACGATTAATCATAAGCGAATGGAACGATTTCGTCCAAATTCGACAACCTCGGTACAAGAATTTATCGGATGTGAACAGAACGGCTAACGAAGCAAGTCTAAAACAGGCGGTCGATCTATAATGTCGGCTCCATGAGTCTCGACCGCTTATCGTCGCGGAAAACGGAATTGATACATGACTAAATACTTGCTTGAGATCGGTACCGAAGAGCTTCCAGCAGGACAGATCGAAGAATCCTGCACACGTTTGGAAGAAAATTTCGCCTCTGAATTGCGTGAGGCTAATTTGTCGTTTTCAACGATGAAGACGCTGTCAACACCTCGCAGATTGACCCTGATTATCGATGGGCTGGGCGACAAGCAAGAAACGATTTCGAAAAAAGTTAAAGGACCGCCTGTCAACAAGGCTTTCAAAGAGGATGGCAGCGCCACGCCTCAAGCCGAAGGATTTGCCGCAAAAAACGGTTTGAAGGTCGATCAACTTGACAAAGAAGAGTACGGAAAAGAAGTTTATCTGGTCGCTAATCTAACCATTGAAGGCCGCGCCGCCGCTGAAGTGCTGGCTGAAATCGCTCCCCGAGTGATTCATCAAATATCTGGCGAGAGGCTGATGCGTTGGGGCGATTGCGAATTGAAATTTGTCCGACCGATCCGCTGGATCGTTTCGCTTCTCGATAATCGCGTCGTTAACTTCAAGCTCGATCAAATAGCTGCAGGTCAAACAACTTTCGGTCACAGAATTCTTGCTCCTGGCGAAATTAAACTGGGACATGTCGATGAGTATGTGGAAAAACTTCGCGCAGCAAAAGTTTTGGTATGTCCACAAGAACGCGAAGACCTGATCAGAACGCAAGTCAGCGAAATCGCCGAGTCGGTTCTCGGAAAAGCGCGCCAGTTGAGCGGCCCGCTGCTTCAAGAAGTCGTCAACATTACTGAATGGCCACAAGCCATCGTCGGCAAATTTGCCGAGGACTATCTGACTTTGCCCGACACGCTTCTCGAAACAGTAATGGTGCACCACCAGCGGTACTTCCCGGTTGAGAAACCGAAGACCACAACTGCCACCACGGGTAATCTCTTACCTTACTTCATCACAATCTCCAACAATGACACTCCAAGCGCCGTCAGCGAGATCACTCAGGGCAACGAGAGAGTTTTGCGAGCACGATTGGCAGATGGAAAATTCTTCTTCTTCGACGATCAAAAAACAAAACTGTCAGCGCGCAAAGATCGTCTGGGACAACTTACTTTCCAACAAGGTCTGGGAAGTTATCTGGACAAGACAAACCGGCTCACCAAGCTCGCTAACAAGCTGTCAGAGAAACTGAAACTGGAAGCGAAAATTGCTGTTCCATTCGAGAGAACAATGGAATTATGCAAACTCGATCTGGTCACAAACCTGGTCGGAGAGTTGACTGAGTTACAAGGTTATGTCGGAGCCTGGTACGCAGAACTGGAAGGTGAGCCACCAGAGGTGGTGCAAGCAATCGCTTCGCATTATTCTCCTAGATTCACTCACGAGGGCATCCCAGCGGATGTCGTAGGCAGGTTCGTTGCGTTGTTGGATAAACTCGATCATGTGGTTGGTTTGTTCGCACTTGGTAAAAAGCCTAGCGGTTCAAGCGATCCCTTTGCGCTGCGAAGAAACGCTCAAGGTCTTGTCGACATCATTATGGATGGTTTGAACGAGTTCAAAATCGATCTAGAATGGCTTTCTGACGAATTGTTGGATACATTCGAAGTGATGCTCGCACACGATGGCGGCGAGAAGTCGAAGAAAAAAGCGTTTGCTCGTGAAACAGTAAAAGCTGACTTCGCCGATTTTATTTCGCAACGACTGAGGGGCAAATTGCTCGACAAAGGCTTCGGTCGCGAAATTGTAGAAGCGGTTCTTTCGAACGGAAATCCATTGAACGACCTGGCTGACACCGTGGCTAGATGCCGCAGCGCAGAAAAATTGTTCAAATCAGAAGCAGGCATAACAACAGCCAGAGCCGGTGTCCGCATCGGGAATATTTTAAAATCGGATTCGCCTGACACTTTCAATCCAGGCGCTTTGACCGAACCAGTTGAAAAAGAACTCTGGAAAAATTTCAACGAACAGTTTCAGTCGAAGTGGGAGAAAAATGGCGAGTATCGCCGACCGACCAACGAGCAAGAGTACGACGAGGTGTTGGCCCTGCTCGCACCGCTGGCACCGCACGTCGACAAATTCTTCGAAGACGTCATGGTCAACGATCCAGACAAGGCAAAACGAGACACTCGCCACGGATTGCTAAAACGAATCGACCAGTATTACAGCGTCATTGCTTCGTTTCCGAAACTGCAGCCGCTGTTGCCTTAGTTCTCAAAACAGCTTTGAGTCGATCGCACGCAACACAAAATGAAAACTTGCTGGCATCTGTTACGGACAACTATGCTATTTTTTTCCCATGGCTATTTCTGAAAAGCAATTCTTTCAAGAATTCAAAGCGCCGCTCATCTCCATAATCGGAATGTCGGAGCTCCTGGATAAAAGCGAGCAGACTGAAGAGCAGAAGGCTTTGTCGCGCAATATCGCGCAGACAGCTTCGACTCTGCTTAACCTGGTTAATCGCGTTCTCGACCAACAAAAACTGGTCGAGCCCGAACTGGTTGAGACCGAAAGCATGCGGACGCTTGTGAATGAGCTGCGTGAACTGGTTAGTAATCAGTCGCAAGTTCAAAACATTGATCCGAATACAGAAGTTTCAGAAATTAAAGTGCTTGTCGTCGAAGACAATCCGTTGATTCAGCTTGTGATCATGAAACAGCTTGCTCACCTCGGCATCAGCGCAAAAGCGGTTGGCGACGGTCAGGCGGCAATTGATGCAGCTCCTGAATTCGATTTGATTTTTATGGATTGCCGATTACCAATCATGGACGGCTTCCAGGCAACCAGAGTCATTCGCGCAGCGGAAAAAGATTCCGGTAAACGCAAACGAATAGTGGCGCTGACTGCGGGTTACGAAGATAAGACCAGAGAAACCTGCCTTTCTAGCGGCATGGATGACTGCTTGATCAAACCGGTGGGCAGCACGGCGCTGAGAAGTATTATTGAACGATGGTTTAAACTAAGCCGCGTCAGCTGAGAAAGCGAATCGGGCAATTGGGCTGATCACTTCATCTCACTACACCAAGTTCGGTGCTGCTCGATCGCGGTTTAGATCATGTGCATCCAAGGTTTTTTGAAGACTGTAGCGCCTGGCTGTAAAAACTGTTGTTCGAAAACGCCTGAGAAACATGCACCATATGTGGTGTTTTGCGCAAACCACACGCACGTATGCTTACGGCAACTGTTCGGGAGCGGCAGCGGCGCTCTGTTCGCAATTTGAGCCATCGTCTTTTATATAGTCGAAGCAGTGGCTGCACTGCTCTTTAATTGCAGCTGGAACTTGAATATCAAGGTTTCTCTGCCAACTCTCGCCCAGGTCTCTCAGAGCTTCCATGACGTAGACCAGGTCTGTGCCTCTATCCGTGAGCGAGTAAGTAACGCGCGGAGGGATCTCCTGAAATGCTTCGCGTTGGACCAAGCCCCACTTTTCAAGTTCGCGCAAACGTTGGGTTAGCGTTTTTGGACTGATTCCGCTCAGCAGTTTGGCAAGCTCAGAGGGTCGCTTTGCACCACCTCTCAAATACCTGACGATGGGAATCGTCCATCTCGAGCCAATTACGTGGATGACGAGATCAACGGGGCACCAGAGATGTTCACCTTCAATATTGCTCATTACGGCTTCTGTTAGATCTCGGTTTCTGTTTGAGTCGTGTTCCGAGTCAAATTCTACACGCAATCGGCCGAAACGTGACACGCCCATTAAGTCCGCCGCTCGCCCGTGCAACCTCTTGATTCTGCCGAACCCATCGCAGAGCCATTTTGAGATTCAGAAATCGGCGATCAGTTTTTTGTTGTTTCTGATCAACAACTCTATATCTGCCGCATCTTTGCTGGCTGCGAGCGCTTCCTCGTCAAAACCGGCTGCGCGTGCACTCTGCTTATCGAGTCCACGATAGCGTTTCGCCATGCGTTGGGCAAAGTTGGCTCGCTCCTTGAGAGCGCGCGCGGCCGCCCACAGCGTGCGTTCGATAAATTCGGATTGTCCACTCCAGAGAGAATCTGCAGTCATCCGATGTCCGACAATACATTGGAAGAAGACTCCTTCGACTTCGTTTTCCGTTTCAACAAGCGGTCCGCCACAATCTGGGCAGATCACTGATGGCTCGTTTTTTTGGCGCTCAGTCCGCTCCGGTTTCGATTGTTTATTCTTCGAAGTGCGGTCGACTCGGCACAACCTCGCAAGTTGAGGTCCGATTTCAGAAAGTTTCAAAATGTGATCGATCGGAACTGCGTGAATAGCACTTTCCGGCATACCGCTAAAGATCGCGTCGTGAGGGTCTTGAACGATTGCAGTTCCGCCTACAGCCTTAATTTCGGTCATCCCAGCGGTTCCATCATCCAGAGCGCCACTCAAGATAACTCCGATGATATGACCATCAAATGACCGCGCCGCAGAACGGAAAAGCGGATTAATAGCCGGTCTTGTTCGGTTTTCTTTAGGGCCACGACTGAGCCGCAGTTGTGTGCCTTCAACAGTCAGATGCTGATCTGGTGGAGCGACATAGATGTTGCCCTTCCTCAGATGCTCCCCGTCAGTGGCAAACTTGGCAGGCAAATGTCCTCGCCTACTCAATATCCCGGGCAGCCTACCGGCATTATCAGGAGTTGTGTGGATGGTGATACAAATCGGGCATTCAAAGTCGCCAGGAAGGTCGTGCACAACCTGACTTACCGATTCAACTCCCCCCGCGGAGGCTCCGATGACGATCAGTTGGTCGATATTTCTTCTATCTTGATCGGGTTGTTCTGGCATAGCTTTTTGATTTCGCCGCTAACGATTCCGTGTCCATTACCGTGGCTATTGCCATTACCGTCGCCATCGCCGTCTACATGGCCGTCACTACTTATACAAGTAGCAGATGTTCGGCCACTGGGACCCATCATCTGCAACACGCTGCTCGCGTTTTTTGAATTTTCAGCACGGCCAAGGTATTCAAAACAATGACTGCACTGCTCTTTGACTGTTGGTGGCACTTGAATTGAAAGAGATCGCTGCCAGCTTTCTCCCAGATCCTTTAATGCTTCCAGAACGTACAGCAAGTCCTTGCCGCGCTCAGTAAGTGAATATTCGACTCGTGGCGGGATTTCCTGAAACGCGGTGCGCTCCACCAGACCCCACTCTTCCAGGTCTCGCAGACGCTGCGTCAGGGTCTTGGCACTGATCTTGCCAAGCACGCGTGCCAGTTCCGATGGCCGTTTAAAACCGGTAGCTAACTCTCGTACGATCGCTATCGTCCAGCGAGAACCGATAACGTGGATTACCAAATCAATGGGACACCATAGATGCTGGCCTTCAATTTTACTCAATGATTCCACCTTTACCGTCTTATCAAAGGGTATCAAAAATAAACGGCAGTTAGGACTTAAACGAAAACTTGTCGTTTATATCCAGGATCTAATGTAGCAAGAATCCGCCGAACTGTGGCCAAGTTTTCATCCTATCTAAGTAATCTGGGTTAAAAAAAAGAGCCACGTTACCGCGCCTGTCAGCCGAACGGGTAAGCGGGGAAATATTCCAACAGGCATTTTGCGGTGCTCTGATCGAGCAAGTAGAACTGCGGTATAGAACAGCGAGAGAAAGCGACGGATTCGGGTCGTCTAGCTGGATAATCGATCCTTTTCAACTGCCGCAGACCATTTCAACGTTTGTCATCTGATTAGAACAGTCGGATAGAACAATCACTTTTTTTCAGACGGAGTCGCCATGATTTCGCTTTAAGAGCCTTCGTGCGTGCCTAGCTGTTCGAACTTGCATTGACTCGGCTTCTTATCGGGTCTCCAGCGCATAATTTTTGTGCCGTAACGAAAACGACCGTTGGTGAAGTGATCGAATTGAACTTCGATTACTAACTCAGGGTTAATCGGTTGCCACTCGACACTACGGGTGGTGCTCCAGCGACTGGAGCCGCCAGGTTTGTTCATAGTAAATGATTCCTCAACCACGAGCTCTTCGAGCTGAGCTGTCAGTTTCTTCTTATCAATTCCGGGAGTGTCAGCCGGATGTATGCGCTGCAACAGCTTATCGAAGGACAAGCTTTTTCCTTCCGGAACGACGAGCTCGCCATCAACAACAAATCGCTTTGCGGATAAAGTTTTCAGTGTTGCCACAACTTCCGGGAAGTAGCGGCCAAGCGGCTGCCCGCTCTTGCTAATCAAATCGATTCGGTCGCCGTCGCGATGCGCGATGCAGCGAAATCCATCCCACTTAGGTTCAAATTGCCACTCGTCTCCGTCGGGGATCGCAGTAACCAACTGCGCCTCCATCGGAGGGTAAGACAAATCAAGCTTGGCCATTTTTTCTCCACTCACAAACAGTAATAGCGAATATTCAATCCGGTGGCGCGAAATTTCAAATTACTATTCAAAATTTAAGTCCCTATGATACTGTTGCCAGCCAAAACTTTCCTCTAGGTAAGTTTTAGAAACGCGAGTAAGCTACTTTGCACGATGAGTGGTGTTTGGTAACTTTAGTCAAGATTGCTTACATAAACTGCAAATGATTGTCTATCTCTTCGTCTTAGTGACTTTGATGTTCGGTGCCCATTTTGCTGTTTGCCAAAATGGGAAAGAAAATGACTGAGATCAACTACGATTTATTGTGGGAAGCCTACATCAGGGATTTCAAAAAAGCTTACTTTCAAAATGATTTCGACAAAGCAAGAACAATTTTGGAAAGTGCGTTTTCCGACGCTGAAGATTATGCCGAAATAGATTTCCGACTTGTCGCTTCCACTCACAGTCTCGCGTCATCTTATGCGCAGGCTGAACGAGAAAGCGATGCCGCAGACCTCTTCCAAAGATTCATTGAACTTCGAGAGAAAGTATTAGGTCCGGAAGATCCGGATGTGGCTGATAGTCTTGAACAGATTGCCATACTTCAATTGTCCAAAAAACAAAAAACAAATCTGAAAAAAGCTATCTAGAAATCCAGAAACCGGGGGGTCGTATGACATTCGATAAAAATCTTGTCTGTCACGAGTGCCAAAAACTTTTTGTTTTTTCCGAAGGCGAACAACAGTTTTTTGAACAACGCGGATTGACCAATCTGCCGAAACGCTGCGCCAACTGCCGTCTGTCGGCGAAGTTTAGACGCAACGGTGAAAACCTCGACAATCTACATAAGATCGATTGCACCACGTGTGGTGCGCTTACCGTCGTGCCGTTCAAGCCGAGCGAAGAACGGCCAGTATACTGCCGGGCTTGCTTCATGAAGATCAGGGAAGAAGCCGCGGACAAGGACAGCTTTTCCGAGATCGCCGTTTAACAATAGCGGCTCAAACTAGCAGTGTTAGCCAACGCCGTTTTGACCAGCGCTATTATTAACGAGCGCAGTTTCACACGAGCGCGGTTTCACGACCTCAATCAAGAGCGGCATGGTAGCGCTGTCATCGCATGCATGTTCAGATCTAACGTTCAGATCTACCTTCAGTTCTATATCCTCCGCGCATATTCAATAGCCCCTGCTGCCAGCCAGAACGGTTGCACTTGTCAACCACCCGAAGCGCCCAAGTTCCGGCTGACGATGCCATCTTTGCAAAATACGAATTCAATTATGTAATTCTTAGACGGGTGAATCAACGCGGCTGTGTTGCGTTTCAGGCTACAGCGCAATTGTGCGCGGGTGGAATGGAAACAGAGTAATGATGGCGGCCGTCACAACTGATAACCTAACGGCTAAATTGAGATTAGATACGTGCAATATCAGTGTTCATGGGTAGAGAACGACTTTCACTTCTAATCACCCATAAAACGTTCCGATCTCAAGTCATCAGAAAACTGTCCGCTCCCAAATTATCCAGGACTCCTTGTGTTTGAAACTCTAAGAATTCAAATCTGTGCCGCACTTTTAATACTCGTTTTTGGCACTTCTCTGATTGCGCCTCCAGCGCAGGCAATAGACCTTCCGCCGGACAGCATCAAGAATCTGCCGATGGCAAAAGAAGAGTCGATTTCGACCTACATTCCTTCCGAAGTCGCACCGGAAACAGGAATCGCGGTCAACATAATTTATCCGGAAACGCCTCGATACAAGGAAGGCGCACCTGTTGTAGTCGTGGCGCCAGGCGGGTTGGGACCTAGCGGGTTACGTTTCACGATGCACGCTGCCCAGTCCGGATTTGCTGAAGTGCGATTTGCATTTCCTGGTGGCGGATTGAAACAGTTTCACTCCGGCGGCTCATGGGATGAACGCGGTCCTGATTCGCAAAAAGCGTTGCGCGATATCCTCATGTTTGCCCATGGCGAAAAACAAGATAAGAAGGGAAAGACAATCTCTGAGCTGGTTCCAACCAAGTTGGACGTCAACAACATTGGTGCAGTTGGTTGGGAAAACGGCGGCAATGTTTTGATCGTTACTCTGGCAAAATTTCCGTTGGACCTGGGATTCTTGCGATGGATCTCGTTTTACGAAAGTCCGATTGGACCTCTTCTAAACCCGTCAGTACTCGGCACCACAAAAGAATTGAGCATCAATCCTCACTACCGCCAGGGCAGCGCTGCTACCGGAACTTGCCTGGTGGACTGGCGCAAACTCTGCTGGGCAAGCGACATATTTCGAGATCGGACAGAACACCTGGGTCTCGGCCGCGATCCATCGAGAGGAGTTTTGTTTTTCGACGAGAACGGAAACAAGGTTTGGGAAGAATCGGCTGAGTTTCCAATTGCGCACTTCACCGAGCCTGGTGGCGAGCGCAAATACTACGCACCGGAAATCACTGCGGCACTGACTCGACTGAAACTGTTTCCAAACAAGAGATGGCCCAAGCGTGTTGCCACTCTTGCCGAATCCGAAAAGTTCTTCCAGGAGCGCGATGGATCCCAGTACGTCAAGCAGATCCCGCTGCAGTATCCCGACATGCTTGTCACCATATTCGGTTCTCGCCTCGATCATCAACAGCGACAACCGGATCATCCTCATATCGCGCTTCTCTACAATTTGTGGTTAGCGAGCAAACCAAAATGGGTGCGATTAAATCCGGATCCAAACTATGTTGGCTTTATCGCCGATATGAATGTCGGCAATTTTGTCGAGAATAAACCGGATGCTTCCATTGATGCAGCAACGATCGAATCGCATCTCGAGCCGGAAGGTTTTATTCCCGATTACAAATATATGGAAGCAGCAATTTCAGAGTTGGCGGATCGAACGAAGAAGAACAATCTAAAGCCAAAACTGACGACGGTGCTTGTCGAGTACCAAAATGAACCGATGAAAAAATATCGCAAAGAGATTCTAGAGAAACAACTGCAAGCTCAAAATGCAAAAAATAATAGTAAATAGCCGGCGGTCGCTTCATCAGTTAATGACTGGCAGCCGCTTCAGCAGTTAATGACTGGCAGCCGCTCCATCAGTTAATACTAGAGATCACCTGCAGCAGTTTAATCGACATCATTCCTCACAAGCAGGCTTGGACTGAAAAGTTAATTGCGCGGGATGCAGTTCGATACCTCGTTCGTGCAAAGCTTCTTTGATCGCCGGCAAGGCGAGCAATGCGGCCTCTTCGCCGGCACGTAAGGCCATGATAGTATCTTTCGCTTTCCTGGAAAGCAACTTGATGCCTTCAACTCTGGGATGGATTACGATATTTGCGTTCGCCGTCGCAGCATGATCTTTTCTAGCCAGCTCAAGCGTAATCAATCTCGCAGCAACGCTTCCGATTTTAAGGAAATCTTCAATAGGTTCTTCCTTGAATCGCTCATCGACGTTAACCGCAATGATAAAATTAGCACCAAATGCGGTGCGAGCCACATCGACCGGCAAGTTTGCCGCCACTCCACCGTCAACAAAAAGCTGATCGTCCATCCGAACCGGACGACGAAGAACCGGTACGGCAGAACTTGCTTGCATCGCAAGTACGAGGTCGCCTTTGGTCAAGGCATGAACATGTCCATCGACGAGGCTTAGCGCCACAGCACAGTACTCAATCGGCAGGTCCTGAACATTAGTCATGCCTGCCGGCAATTCTTTGGCCAAATACTTTCTGAACTTGGTGCCGGTGTAGAGTCCGTCAAAAGATTTGGCGCCAAGCAAACGCGGTATGATTTTAATCGGAGCTGTCGCCGCGCGCACTGTCAACGGAAGGTCCATAAATGCTTTCATGATGGAGTTCGATTGAAAAATCGAATCTAATCTCTCCACCGAAACGCCCGCGGAATACAGCCCACCGACAATCGCCCCCATACTTGTTCCGGCAATACAATCAATAGGAACACCAGCTTTCAAAAGTACTTTTAGAACGCCAACATGAGCAGCACCACGCGCGCCACCACCGCCCAGAACCAGGCCAACCTTATTTTTCTCACCGTCGAACTGAGGTTTTTGTCCACGAAAATCGGGAATTGATAGATCAAAAATATCGGTGGAAGATTCCACACCAGAGGGCATTTCCCTTGCTTCAATCTTTCCGATTACGTTTTGTACGGCAAGGTTTTGAAGGGCAATCCGTTGCACTTCTGTCGTCTCTTTTGCATTGCATACAGTTGGCCACGCCAGGGTCGCTAGCAGCAGACATGCCAGGGGCACGGTGTGCGACCAGTTATCTTTTGCCCACAAGCGGCAGGTCGCATGGTGCCTCACAAAAGTCATAAAACGTCCTTGATTCCTAAACAGTCAGCCTAACACAGGATGTAGTCACCTGGCAGAAAGTATCACGCTTTCATGCTCAATTGTCCAGGAAAAGTTAGAACTGACTGATAGCACCATCTCAATGAAATTGAGATCTTCGGTGCAATGACTAACCACTGCGCATATACACGAAGCCTGGTAGACATTGGCGATGATACTACTTATGGTGCGCAGCCTTCAGCAAGAGGATGATGACGTCAACAAACCTAGGATATAAATCTCTTTATTTAAATGCATCGATATGGTATCAAGTGCGGTATCGCCATAAAACGGCGCGCGACCGGTCAGCGAAAAAAACATGACGCAACCGAGCGAATAGAAATCGGTCTTCTCGTTGATTGGTCCACCGCTTGTTTGCTCAGGGCTCATGTACAGCGGCGTGCCGATTACTTCCCCAGTTATGGTCAGGCGATGCGCTTCCTCGTCCGTTATGTCGACGCGCTTGGAAATGCCGAAATCTAAAAGTTTTGCCCTCAAAACACCTTTCTCATTTTCATCAACGATTGTGTTGTCGGGTTTTAAATCACGAGAACTTGCCGAAAATGACCGCGCCGGGAAGAAATTCGGTCTTCTCGGTGGCTACTTCGAAATTTTGGGCGATATTCTCGCGTTCGGCGTCCATTTAAGACTTGTGTGAGGGCTGTTTTGCCTATATACCCTTCACATACGGCTCTCAGGCGCAATACTTGTGTTACGATCATGGTAAGCAGCGGGGTTTCCAAAGCTGAGTCCGAAAGTAGAGTATGCGCTTGCAGCGTTCTCAGCCCCGATAGAATGGGGATTCGCGGCAGTAGTAGCAATCAGGTTGTTCGCACCCCGGCGAAAACCGCCTTTCCGGTTTTAATCAGAAGTTCCGTTAGTTGGCGAAAAGAGGGCAGAGTCATGTTAAGTAGCCCAGTTGAATGGGGAATCGTAGCGGCAGCGGCGCTTCTGCTATTCGGACCTAAAAAATTCCCCGAAATCGGGCGAGCTCTCGGTCAAGGAATCGGCAATTTCAAACGCGCTCTCACCGATGCGCAGGACCAGGTCGTCGCCGGAATCGAAGAAGGCGAGAAAAAAGAAAAGAACCGCAAGTCACTTGCGGACATGCCGCCTGACGCTTCAGCGCAAGCCAACCCTGTCCAAATTGAAGAAGTGAAAGCGGATAAAGCCACGACCAGCTAGCTTCTCGCTACCTTCTACGAAACTTTGTTATAACTTTAAGCATCGCCGTTTAAGCATCCGGTATTTGCTGTTCTTATGGTCCATGCGAAGACAGCAAAAATTGATTTCATTGCTGGGAATTCGTGCCACCAGATGTAGTGCGTGATCAAAGGCATGGCAAGCGGCAACTAGTGCATAACAACAAAATTACTGAATCAAAATATGAAAAGTAAACCATTCAAAGTAACATCGCCTTACTCACCTGCAGGAGATCAGCCGGAGGCGATTACCAAATTGACTCGCGGCGTTTTGGAAAATCTCCATCATCAAACATTGCTTGGTGTGACCGGATCGGGCAAAACGATGACCATGGCCCATGTGATTCAGGAGACGAAAAAACCTGCATTGATCATGGCGCACAATAAGACTCTGGCAGCACAACTTTGCAATGAGATGCGTGAGTTTTTTCCTCACAATGCCGTCGAATATTTCATCAGCTATTACGATTATTACCAACCGGAATCGTACATTCCATCGACTGATACGTTCATTGAAAAAGAAGCGAGCATCAACGATGAGATCGACCGGCTGCGCCACTCCACGACTAGATCTTTGTACGAGCGCGATGATGTCATCGTCGTCGCTTCAGTAAGCTGCATTTACGGTCTTGGAGTTCCGGAACGTTATCTTTCTGCGGCACTTTCTTGTAAGGTCGGTCAGCAATTAGACCGAAACCAATTCTTGAGAGACCTGGTCGGCATCTACTACGAGAGAAACGATCTAGTGGTCGAACGGGCAAGATTTCGTGCACGCGGCGACGTCATTGAAGTCTATCCCTCTTACGAAGAACGAATAATTCGAATCGAATTATTTGGTGATGACGTAGAACGAATCACCATCGTAAACCCAGTCACAGGCGAAATTGAAGAGCTTCCCGAAGAGATTAAAATCTATCCGGCCAAGCACTACGTCACCGATGAGATGGCACTTGAATCTGCAATCGTTCAAATTGAAATTGAACTTGAAGATAGAATTCGTGAGCTGATCGATCAAGGAAAAATTGTCGAGGCGCAGCGTTTGAAACAGCGCACGCGTTTCGATATCGAGATGCTCAAAGAAGTCGGATATTGCAACGGCATTGAAAACTATTCACGGATTCTCGAGGGACGCACACCAGGCGATCCACCACAGACACTGATTGATTATTTCATAAGACGTTTTGGCCAAGCCGGTTTCCTGACCTTCATCGATGAATCGCACGTGACTATTCCGCAGCTTCACGGGATGTACAAAGGTGACCTTGCTCGAAAAAATACTTTGATTGATTATGGATTCAGATTGCCCGCGGCGCGCGACAATCGTCCACTGAAGGCGGACGAATTTCTCAACAAAGTCGGGCAGATGATTTTCGTTTCTGCCACACCAGGCAATTGGGAATTAGAAGTCAGCGATCAAATAGTCGAGCAGATCATCAGGCCTACTGGACTTGTAGATCCAAACATTGATGTGCGTCCGATTGAAGGACAAATCGATGATTTGATTCGAGAGATTAAAGAGCGCAGAGCCGTCAACCAGCGGGTGTTGATCACTACGCTCACCAAGCGGATGGCCGAGGACCTGACTGATTATTTGCAAGAGATCGATATCAAAGTTCGATGGCTGCACAGTGATATCAAAGCGCTGGAAAGGATTGAACTTTTGCGCGATTTGAGACTTGGTGCCTTCGATGTTTTAGTCGGCGTCAACTTGTTGAGAGAAGGTCTCGACCTTCCGGAGGTCAGTCTGGTCGTCATCATGGAAGCTGATAAAGAGGGCTTCTTGCGTGCCGAACGATCGTTGGTTCAAACCATCGGACGAGCAGCTCGTAACTCGGAAGGCAAAGTTGTGATGTATGCCGATCGAATGACCGACTCGATGAATAAAGCGATCTCAGAAACGAAACGAAGACGCGATATTCAAACCGCTTATAACGTGAAGCACGACATCACGCCGACAACGATTATCAAAGATGCGACCAACAGCATTCTTGAGGCATTGAGAGGCAGACGCAGCGAGACTGAAGCCGCGGACAGCAAGAAGTGGGTGGCGACTGTCAAACAAGTGCTTGATGCCCACGGTCTCGATGTACACCAAGTGATCAAGAAACTCGAAAAAGAAATGAAGAATGCAGCGCGGAATCTGGATTTCGAATTAGCTGCGGAACTTCGAGATCAGTTGCGTGTATTGCAGGAAGACTTGCAGGTGAAGCGAGTTGAAGCATCGCAAGAGAAAACCAAGTCAAAGTCGAAGTGATATCCTGCACGAGAATTGCAATCGCAATGTGGTGGCATTGTCCTCGCCACCACATTTAGTGTTGACGGCTTTTAAGTTATTCGTAATGTCATACGCATGTGGTTAATAAGCACCAGAGACGATACCTGTTTTAAACGGAATGGCTGGTTTCGACGCGGCAGTCAATACCGGTTTGGCTCTGGAAGCCATTATTGGTGGATTGCTTTGTTCCACAAACAACACAATGAATAGAGAAATTGTTTGGTCCTACGTTATATAGATAGAAACTATCGTCTGTGATCCTCAAGCATTCGATGCGCTTTGCAAGCCCATAGATATGTCCGCGGAGGTTCTCTATGAGCCGGGTTTGATGGGTGATTATACGAAATGTACGTGTATTAACAGGATCATAGAAAGACTTGCAAAGAAAGCTGAAAACCCCGTCCATTGGCTTGTCTTGGGGGTAGTCAAGACATCGCGTGCCGTTAAACTACCTTAACAAGGTCTGTACAAGTTGATTTTCGCACTTATACTACAGATAAGCCGTTGCAAAGCGACGTGCTTTATTTGCCTTGGCAGTAATCGCAGGGTCACACGTTCATCTCTTCTGAGAAATTGCATTCAAGTTAATGCAAATATAAAGGAACTGTGTAGAAACCTCTTGAAGACGCCCTTCGCACATACGATAGTTTCAGCTCGCAGTTCGCCTGGATGCTTTCCCCGTTCTAAATAAGGTCCCCACGTTGGGACAGAAGTCTAAATAACAACGGGTTAGAGTTATCTCATCGAATGTACAGCGATAGTTTTTTATTGAGCATTTTTTTTTGGCAGCCCTAAGCTCTCTTAATCGAGAAGAGGAACAGTAATGGCTAAAGCAAGGTCCACTGAAGACAAAACCGTCCGCGGCATGCTCGTTGAAGACGAGAACATCGCGAAACGAACCGAGATGGAAGAACTGGATTTGATGGATGACGATCAGTTCACGATCTTGGATGACGAAGAGGACAAATTTGATGACGATGAAGAAGTAGTTGAACTGCCTTCATCACGTGAAATTGCAACTGAAGATTCAGTTCGTCTGTACCTGAGAGAAATTGGAAGAATCCAACTGCTCAAGCCCGATGAAGAAATCGAACTCGCCCGCAAAATCCTGCAAGGCGACATGATGGCGAAGCGAAAGCTTGTACAAGCCAACCTTCGTCTGGTTGTTTCGATCGCGAAAAAATATATAGGTAGAGGACTTTCGTTCCTCGATCTGATTCAAGAGGGCAACCTCGGTTTGATTCGCGCATCAGAAAAGTTCGATCACGAGCGTGGATACAAGTTCTCCACATACGCAACGTGGTGGATCAGACAAGCAATTACACGTGCTCTTGCTGACAAATCTCGCACCATTCGCGTTCCTGTGCACATGGTCGAAACCATCAATAAGCTCAAGAAAGTAACGAGACAGCTCGCTCAAGAACTCAATCGCAAACCGACTGAGCAAGAGTTGGCATGCTCGATGGATGTATCGATTGTAAAACTACATGAGATCATCAAAGCAGCTAAAGAACCAATCTCACTCGAGACGCCAATCGGTAAAGAAGAAGATTCCAGACTTGGAGACTTCATCGAAGATGCCGAAACAGATCGTCCGGAAACAACAGTAACTCACGAACTTCTCCGTCAAGATCTGGCGAAGATGCTGAATGAACTGACACCACGCGAGCGTGATGTTTTGAGACTGCGTTTCGGTCTGGATGATGGACGTCAACGTACGCTGGAAGAAGTTGGACAATTGTTCAACGTCACTCGCGAACGCGTTCGTCAAATCGAATTTAAAGCACTCCGCAAACTAAGACAGCCAGGCAGATCCTCGCGTCTCCGGGAGTATCTTTAGCTAGTCTAGAATAGACTTCTCTGCAATAAAACGCACAGTTTAATTGAGACCGCTTCGAAAGAAACGGTCTCAATTTGCTTTTGGGAATGTGTTTATTGAACTGCAAAAACTTGAATTTGAATTTGTAGTTGAATCTGTTTATCCATAGTTTTTGCAGTAAAAAATGGTTTAAACGCAGCTATATATTTTAGGTGTCCGCCTAATAAGGAGATTCAGAAAGCTCTTGATGCAGCCCTGGAACGGTTAACCAGCCCCGATCTCTGTTGTTTCCCCATTGGTTATCGGAGTAAACTTCCACGACATTCATCGCTCGCCCATACTGATCTTTTCCGGGAACAATTCTTACATCATGGATGGTTTGCCAATGGTAAGCACGCCAAACCATGGCAGGAAGCCGACCATCTTGCTTGAGTTGTATCGCTAGCTCGTCGGACAACGGCTTCATGATGTTGCCTTCGGTCTGAATGCGTTGATTGATGGTGGTGATAGGTTTTCCTGTCATGCGTTTCGTAAAGTCTTCGACATGGAGAAAGTTTAACGAGTCCACCACATGTGGTGCCTGCCGTTCGCCAAGACGGGCACTTTCTAATGCATCGGCAAGATTTAGATTTTGCATAATCTGGCTTGCATAATTTCGCTTGCCGTCATTATGCAAAATTGGATGCCAACCGCTTTCCTTATATATATCCCAACTAAGCGACTCCGCATCCGGCTTCCAGCCTCGTTGCCAGGTCATGTTGCGATTTCCTAACGCTCCTTGCCTCTGATCATTATGTGGAAGCTCAAGAACTCGGCCGTCTTGGGTAGTGTATTTTCCAGTGGCGGCGACCTGGCTAAGTGCATCCATATAGATGTCTGCCCGTCGCACCGCAATAAATTTTTCCGAACAAGCATTTCCGCAGGTGCCGTGATCGCCCTGGTCAATTCCAGTCGGATCAGAAACATTTCTTAGTCCTTCCAGGACCAGCTTATGACGGTCTTCATACGGCATCACGCCATTATTCTTCAAAGTCGCAAGTGCTGTTCGATAGACTTTTCCGATTTGTTCTTCATCCGGCGCCACCAAACCATCCTTACGATCAGAAGCGCTGCGTTTCTCAAAATTATCGAGAATATCTTTAATTTTATCCTCTCGTTTCGATTTCAGAAGGCCTTTGTCAACACCCTCGAATAGCGCCTCTTGCAAGGATCGGCGAGACTCCAAAAGTCCCGGCGTTGTTGAATCTGCCGTGCGCTCTCGTGTGCGATCAGACACAGCATTTGGATCGGAAGGACCATCCGAAGGTGGTTTAATCGGTTGATCTTGAGGCACCGGCCGTGGTGCCGGGGTAATTTCCTGAGGAGTTAGACTATCGAAACTTTTGCCGCGATATTTTTCGGGAATATCATACCATTGAGATCCAAGGTTGTTGAATTGCTGGTACCTGTGCAGATCACGAAGAGAAACCCAACCTTCTTCTTCTTTTCCTCCCCGCTGATCGTCCAGCAAAACCTGCAGTTCACCGGCGCGCATGCGGACATCTTGGATTGTTTGAACGTGCAGTCCGGATACGATACCGTTGGAACTATCTTGAACGTGAATCGTATGCACTCCAACCGGAAATTCGCCGTCCTCTTTTAACTTGAGCAGTTCGCCGGCTGTAGGCGCATCCCCACTCGGGAAGTACGGCATCTTTTGTCCGTTGATATTTTCACAGGCTGCCTGTATCTGAGGCAAAGACATATCTGATTTGCCGGAGACGTGAGGTTTGCCGAATGCCGGGTAATTAGCATCAGGGGCGAGGAATGGGACGACGCTGTTGACGCCTGTCTCTTGGAACACTTTGCTCGCGTAATTTCTCCAACGATTTCTGGTGGCATCCTGACCGACGTTCTCCGTTGTGAATTTGTTTTGTTCCGGATCACGCGCGATAGCCTCTGGAGGCAAAGTAATTTCCTTGCCGGCCGTGGTCTTGAATTTTCCAGTCAGCGAAACTTCCTTTAGAACTCTAGCGTAATTTTCCGGAAAACGTGAGGCGGTGAAAACCTCAGAAGTAGTGACGTTGCATAGATTAAGCGCTTGATCGATATTTTTAGGATCGGCTAAATTGTACATCGTCTTTTTGACGAGGTCGGTACGATCGATGTCGTTAAGCCCGCCTGGTTGCGCTGGACCTTTCAACATTTCAGTCAGAGTTGAATATGTCTTTGTAATCTGTTCTTGCGTCGGTGCTTTATTGCCAAGTTTTTTTGTATCTTCGCAGCGCTTCTCGAATGTGTTCATGAACTCTGTCATCCGCGCGACATCCATGCCTCGCTCTTTGGCGGCAGTAGTGAATGAATCTCGCGCTGTCCTCAGTTCGGCTTCGGGAGTTGGTTTCTCGACTTTGTCAGTAATCGGTTCTTGAGGATTGGGAACGTCGGTTACCACGAGCAAATCGACTATTTCGGAACGTAGTTGAACAAGTGCTTTTGGATCGCGCGGATAGACCGAGTTTAACGGCGGGATAATGGTTACTTCCGGTTTGGATGGTTTTAGATCTGTCGGTTTGGACGGTTCCAGATCGGTCGACTCGGAAGGTTTTTCTCGCACTGGCTCAACCGGTTTCACATCGGTCGGTTGCGAAGGTTTCACATCTGTCGGCTGTGTTGGTAAATCTGTCGGCTGCGATGGTTTTAAATCTGTCGGTTGCGATGGTTTTAAATCTGTCGGCTGCGATGGTTCTCCATCTACCGGCTTCGGCGTCACATCATTCACTATGACCGGTTGATTGCCACCATCACCGGTGCGTTTGGCAGGTCGAAGATATTCAACAGGATCGCCTGGCTTTTGAGTTACGGTTTTACCAGAAGAATCCTGCCAGGTGAGATTACCATTCGACTGAAGCTGGAGTTTTTGGCGAGCTTCGGAAACGCCGTTGGAATGCCAAGATCCATCAGAAGACTGCGTCCACCTATTTTGATTTCCAGAACCTATATCTGTTTCTAAAATATGGTCGAGCGTTCCATTTTGTTTAAAGTGAGCTGATACTGCGGTGATCAGCGACAATGGTTTTTGCCGCTTGGCGTCAGACAGATTTGCCGCTTGACTGTCGCTGAATGTCACTAGATCTTAAATGTCTGAATCTGTAT
>JADYXR010000058.1 GCA_021772095.1 Candidatus Obscuribacter sp.
CAGCAAGGCGGCGTGAAGGTTAAGATGGCGTTCGCGGCTTTCCAGGTCGGCACGTTTGCCTTCGCGGTGGGCAGCGCCAATCCCGTGCAGGGATAAGTTTTGTGCGAACGTATGGCGGCTCTTGTGAGTCGCCATCGCTTTCTTGTAACGGTTCCTACAGGCTACTCATAGCTAGAGAAGGAGATCAGATGGAATATTATCTGGTCGGTTTGGCGGCGCTCATCGTAATCGCGGTGGGCTTGCTTTTGCGGTGGCATCACCGCCGGTCGGCTCCTGTCCGGGAGGCGCAGAAGCTGCGGCTCTTGCAACAGTCGCTGGGTATCAAGCCCGGCCCGGTCGCGGACGATGCGTCCAGGACTCTTGCCAACGGCAATCAGGCGACGGACAACGGCAAGGATGCCACCGGTAGTGGTGCTAAGAAACCCGGCACCGCTCTGATGGTGCATCCGGATGCTGACGGTATGCGAGTCAACGGACCCTGGCTCACTCAGGTCACCCACTACGTGGGCGACCCCAACCCGCTTTACGGCACTCGCAATTCCGTACGAGATGCTCAGGCGCGGGCGAGGGCTTTGCACGACAGGTGCAATGCGGCGCGCACGGCGAAGAACTGGCAACTCGCTCAGGAGTTGATCGATCAGGCGTTTGTCGAACTCGATAGGGGCTTGCGGCGAGACCACTGGTTTGCGGCCGACCTGCACAACCAGCACGGTTGCATTCGCTACGAGCAGGGCTTCTACACTGAGGCTCGCGAAATCTGGGAGTTGGCGGAGGTGGTGTGTCACGAGTGGCCCACGGCGTGCAAGCACCTGTTGCCGACGGTCGAATCGAATCTGAAGTTGGTCACCGACATGCTCGGGTTTTGACCGGCGGACGGTTAGAACGGCTGTTGATGAGAATCTCAGCGACGTGGTGTTTGAACGCACCGCGCACGCTACGAAAGTAATCTATCTTGTGGGCAACCACAATTTCGATTACTTTCGGTTTTCTTGAGATGATATTATATGAGGTAGTTGAACGGTGAAGAAGCGCAAGGAGAGAGGATTCTCGGTGTTGGTAAATTGGAACTTGGTGCCGAAGCGATTGCAAAAGAAAAGTCCTCCCGAACACGGGGGTATTCGGGAGGACTAGTTTCAATTGCGCGCAGTGACGAACCTCAATGAGCGGCTGCCTATCGAGGTTCGTACTTCGCGTGACAGTGCGCTCATCAGTCAGGTGCTGGACCGATGCGGCACCAGGCGTGATACCACGGGCGCACGGTCAAGTTGAATCCGAGATCGGAGTGATCGAGCAGCAAAAGGGCCAACGTCGCTGTTACTGCTTGGTTCCGGTTACGGCTTGGGTTCCAGTTCCGGCGGCTTCGGATCGGCGGTCTCGGCGGCGCCAGGCTTCGGAGCGTCTGCCTGGGGCTCTTTGTTGATGTCAATCCGCAGATGGTCTACTGCGGGCACTACCTCCTTCGGGGCATCGACGGCAGGCGTGGCGTCCTTGGGGGCGTCGACAGCAGGCGCGTCGTCCTTGGGAGCGTCCGGTTTGGTGCCGTCGTTCTTGGGGGGATTGGGGGCGACCGGCCTCTTCTGGAAGAGCGGGATGAGCTTCGCGTCGGGCTGCAGGCAGAGGTCGAGCATCTTCTTGAGGTCGGCTTCCTGGAGGGCGCCTTGAGCTCCGGCGCCGTTGATGATGCCGTTTGCTTCGCTCAAAAAGACGGTGGCGGGGATTGATTTCAGACCGAACAGGGCGGCGACGGCTGGAGCCTTGTCGACGTCGATGCTGATGAACTTGACCTTACCGACGTACTGATCGGCGACCTTGTGGAAGACCGGCTTGTACTGCTTGCAAGGAGCGCACCAGGTGGCGTTGAAGTCGATCACGACGGGCAACTTCGAGTCGAGGATTTCGGCCTCGAAGTTGGCGTCGGTGACTTCGACCACGTTGACGGAGGGCTTGAAGGCGGCCGGCTGCGGTCCCTTGTCGAAGAAGATCAGGTTGATGGCGAGCGCGGAAAGCGCGACCGCGGCGATGATGCCGAGGAGGGTTTTGAGTTTCATGGATTGCTCCGGGTTTGTTTCTTTTGACGACTGACGGCATGCGGCTTCCAGACATGGAAGTCGCTGAGTAGCAAGTTTCAAACTTGGCGAGATTGTTTCCGAGCACCAGCACCGCAGATGGTGTCATGTCAAGGCTGCTTAGTGTTGGAGCCGCGGGCGATGTTTTGCCAGGGCTGGCTTGATGCGAGCCGCTATCGATGTTGTTGCTGGCAGGGCTAGCTTGGTGCGGGCGCCGCGGGTGACGGTTTCAATTCTGCTGCAGGGCGCGGGGGGGCAAATTTCGGAAATCAGATCTCGTTCAAGTAAAGAAAAAGGGGACCAGTTAACCTAGCGAGGAGCAGTGTGCTCGTTCAAGAGCAACTACTGTTTTGCACATTCAGTTTGTCTAATCGACTGTGTGTTTGAACAGTCTGAATTAGCTGAAATACCTGATATTGACTTATATCAGGGAGATTTTTATTAAACATGTCAATTGGGCATTATTATGCGCGCTTAATTGTTGATCTGCCTGGTCTCTGTTCATTACGTTGAGTTTATCAACCCAAAACTTTTCAGCTTGTAAAACCGCCACCAGCAAACCTCACGACCTCACCCAACTTGAAACTACTGCTTTGCTGGCGGGAGTTGGAAGACTGTGAGTTTTGGGATGATTTAACGCGGGCGATATGGTATCGCCTGTGGTGCTCGCATTACGCCGCTCTTTCAAAGAACGGCAAACCTTCTTCGAGGCTACCATGACTCTTCAGGAACAGGAACGGTTTTACGCGATTTTGGCCAAGTCGAGCAACCTGCTCCAGCGCTTCGAATCGCTGCGTCAGGAGTGCTGGCTGCCGGACCACGCTACCCAAGTCGTTCGCGGTGCCAGCTTCAAAGCGCGTCTGCTTCTCGGCGTCGTGCTTTCGAACGTCACCACCGCGCTCTATTCCATGCGGAAAGGTCAGGGCGATAAGCCGCCTGCGATCAACCCGGAGCGCGACTTCATGACCTTCGACGAGTTCATCACCGGCTATGCCGGCTCCGAAGGCCTGCGCTGCCGCTTCGTCGCGGACGGGTTCATGAGCGCGGCGGAAGTTCTGTTGGACGGTGCGGAAGCTGCCGCTCAGTCTGCCGAGCTTTTGCTGCGTTCCGACGAGGCTACCCTGATCACGCTGACCGCCCCGGCGCCGGCGCCCTTCAAGGGAATCCTCTCGGGTCTGGACACGACAGAACTTCGGCCGGGCGGGGCCTCGGCGCAGGGCTGAACTTCCGGTTGATCTTGACCTCACTCGCGTCTTGGCGCCTGATTTGCTCCGCGAGCACGCCTCCGGGAACAAACGATACGCGTTTGGCGCCACACCGTGAAATGTGATTGAGCGAAGGTGCCCGGGGAGCAACTCCCTGTGCGCCTTTCGCTTTGTTTGCATGGTACTATGTCGTGTAGTGTGGATCCGGCGAATGCCGCGTACGCCGTTCGGCGGACTTCTGCGCGATTCAAATGCCAGGAATGGTGCCTGTGTCTCGTGCCGAATTGATGTGCAGAATGTCAAAACCTGGCCGCTTTATCCCTCGAATTAAGTCGCTCGATATTCGCAGCTTTTCTTCTTCGGGCAGTAATTTCGCGGGCTGTGTCGAGGAAGGCGCTTGCGACGTGCGAGGTGGCGCGGCTGCACTCTGAGAAAACGTGATCAAATTTTCCACGCCGTAATCGCAAACGAAGCGTCCGTGATCCGAACTCCATTCAACTTCGCGGGTCTCGTCGCCTTCTGTGACCCAGACGGCGTAGTTTTCGAATGCAGTGTTGTTTTGCACGAATCGACCGTCGATTTTGAAACAATTGGCACCTTCCACGGTATCAACTTCGACCCAGCCGATGCCGGGGAAAAAGACTTGAGACCAGGTGTGAGCGTTGGTGTAATCGCCGCGGATAGAGGATAATTCGCCAACACCATTGGCTGCGTAGAGGTCCAAACCGAGCATGCCTTTATACGGCACGCCCGCTCGGGCGCAGAGTTGCTTGAAAATAGTTTGTTGATGTCCGCAGTGCCCGCGTTTGTTCTGCATGATCGAGTTGGCGTCATCGGCCACGTATGGCGCGGCGGCATCGTACTTGATGTTTTCGCGAATCCATTTGCACGACTCGATCACGAAATCAACCGGGCCGTAGGCGTTCTTCAAGCGATCGGCCACGGCTGAGATTTCAGGGTTGACGGTGCGAGGTGGTTCCAATCCGGCAAAATCTTTTCCTGTAAACATGCGCCAGGTCACTGCCCGACTGCCACGGTCAAAGGATCGATCGCATGAAAAAAGTTCGAATTCAGATTGGTAATATCGAATCTGTCCGGGTTTAAACGCCGCATTTTCTTCGAACAGGACATGGGATGACAGCCGATCGTCTTCGAGTTCCATCTTGCCGGTTTTTGGTAAAAAGGCTAAGGACGTCACTCCGGGCACGCGGGTTACTCGGCTCCAGGGGCGGGTTGTCGGTAAGGCGTGCCAGACGCGTAATTGCACGCACCTGGTTTGATTGCCGGGCACCACTACTTTCGTCCGCATTCGTACGCGGTATTTCACGGGATTTTTGGTCGTTACTCCAGGCGGAAGTGAGGAAGCGACCGCATATGCCGCGGAGCTTGCATCGGGCATGGGCGCTGAAGCGAACCAGGCGGCTGGCGAAGGTTGCTGTATTCGTGAGTCCGCCCAATTGGTAGTCAATAATGCCGGAAGCTGTCGATCTTGTCGGTTTAATCCAATTGCAAACTGGATGTTTACGTTCGCCAGTGGCGCAAGGAATCCTGCCGAAACCAGCACTGCCAGCGCGATGGCACGTTTGCCGACGGCGCCGCAACCTTTGTTGTTTAGAATCGTTTGAAGTGCGAATATCATAGTTAGACTGCTTAATACGATAGCATTTTTAGAAGTGATACACTATTGCATCGTTTTGAAACTCTTATAGCGAGCACGACGCATGGATTGGGATACTAGCAGCTTCGGTAATGATGGCGCGCAAGAATGGCTGCGTGAGCTGGGTGTGTCAAAAACCGGTGAGTCGATCACCCGTGCGATCGAAACCGTCGACAACTCGGATAACTTTATCGATTCGGCAGACGCGGAACGAGCGGTCGCTGCATGCGAGATGGTGTGCGCTTCTCGTGGATTTGCTTCGGCGGGTTTGCCACCGGAAGTTACGCTCTGGATCAAGTCGCAAAGATACCGCGCGACTGATGAACTGTCAGCTAAGGCGAGTTCGGTGATTGCCAGAGTGATCGCCAGTTCTGAACTCAGAGATCTTTGGGATGGCACGGAAGCTGCCGGCAGCTGGTTAAAGGCTGTAAACGATTTACAAGATCGATTGGGCAAAATCGAAAAGACACCGACTGCCGACAATCAAAGCACCGCCAATTCAGCGGCTGTCGATGCGGCTTTCAACGAAGCCGTAGAATTGATTTCAGAAGGCAATCATGAAGCGGCCGTCGAAAAATACGACCACGCCCTGGCTCTGAATCCTGCTTTTGCAGTCGGCTACATTGGCAGAGGAACATCGTATTTGGCTCTCGGAAAATTCGAAGAAGCTGTCTTTGACTTGAACAAGGCTATTGATCTGGAGCCGGAGATTACTGAAATTTATTATCTGCGCGCGCAGGCTCATTTCCAAACCGGCAGCACCGGGCGAGCAATTGCTGATCTGACAATTTTGATCAACATGGTGTCGGATCGTGCGGATGCTTTCTTCATGCGGGGTTTGGCGAACGCTGAGATGGGTCGTCACGAGAAAGCGATTGATGATTTCTCGAAAGCTATTGAGCTGGAGCCGGACCTGGTCAATTCATACTTGCACCGTTCCGAGGCGTATGAACGAGTCGGGCGTTTTGATATGGCTGGAAAAGATCGCAAACAATACGAACGGCTGACCGGAACGACAAGGGCTCTTTAGCTCTTGGAAAGTGCCGGCGGTAGTAGTCGAAATTCGTGCGCTTTGGGTTGTTCTTGACAAGATTGCAAAACGTTTTTCGCAGCTCAGTGAAAAGCAACAATAGTAAGCGTTCAGGCGTCTTTGACAACTCGCTTGCCAAGCGCCCGCGATCTTAATAAATCCGTTGAGCGTGAATTGAGTTCACTTGGCAACTCGCATGGTTAGCAGTTAATAGAAACAATAGAAGTCGCGCGAGTTTCGCTAGGGGAGAGTAAAGCCTCCACCACTCTAGGTTCTGTTCTCTTGAGGTCAGTATGTGTCAATCATTTCAGCTATGTTTACTTGTCATTAGATCTCAATAGCTAATAGAGTTTCCAAGTCTCTTTTTCTATTGTGCCGTGAGGTCACGCGCAAACTTTTCCCATAACTCTCCCTTTGCCTGTCCTGCTGTTTTTCTTAGCCCTCGAAGAAGGGATAATGAAACAGGCCAGCATGCGGAGAGCCGTCCGACCGAAGAGGTCGAACCCCGGAAGCCGCTTCCAGTGTGGAAGAAGTGCTGCCGGCATCGAATCCCTGAAAAGGACACCAAACTCGTGAAACGCAATTTCGAACTCCTTGTTTTCTCAGCCGCCGCCAATGGCGCTGTCGCTCAATCCGTCACTGCCGGCACCACTGATGGTGCGGTCACCGTCGACGCTGCTGCCACCGCTAGCGGTGCGCGGCAAGGTGAAAAGTGGCAAGAACGCCTCTCTACCCTGCAGGCACTCGCTACCGCTCAGCGGCTGCCCGTACTGTCTGAACACTCGCTGCGCGGTCCCACCGCGGACTCCATCGCTTGCGACGTCGAGTGGCCGATTTACAAGATCGGGCGCGAATCCGTCATCCTGATCGCCGGTTCGCCGACCACCACTCAGTTGACCGAAGCGGTCGCCACCCTGAAGAACCACGGTCACGACTTGATTGTCGTGGTTGACGCTCTCAAGGACCTCGGCGGTCTGCTCGAGACGCTCGCTCACCTCAATGAGCAGGCTGTCGAGATGGTTGTTACCGGTGCGGTTAAGATGCTGGTGACTGGCGATCACCTGATGATGTACCGCTTCCCGAAGGCCGACTCCACCACTACCACCGCGGTGTTCGCCGACATCGACTCCGATGATCCGCTCGTTTTGACCATGGTGCGTGGCGCCAATCCGTACAAGGGCATGGAGAGTTTCCCCGGCGGATTCCTCAATGTTCAGCTCGAGAGCCTGCCGGAATGCGCCTCTCGCGAGGTGACTGAAGAGTGCTTCGTCAATCCCAAGCCGATCGGCGAGCACGACAAGTTCACGTATCGCGTCCCGGCCGATGAGATGGTGCTGATCGACGTGCGCTCCAACCCGGATCGCGACGAGCGCGGTCACGTCGTCGACCACGGCTACGCCTGGTTCATCCCCAACGACAAGCAGGACGCCGTGTTTGCCGCGCTCAACGCCGGCGACGATGCGGAAGAGGGTTCGGCTCGCTTCGTTCGCTCCAGCGAGCTGATCAAGCGTGACCTTGCTTTCGACCACAAGGTGCTGTTCCTGGAATCGCTCGCGCGGCTCAAGGCTTCCAGGGCGTCCAGGAAGGCATCGAGGGTGGCCAAGCCGTCCAAGAAGCCAGCCAAGAAGTCGTCCAAGACTTCCAAGTCCTGAACCGAAATGCGGTCTCTTTGAGCGCAAGATAGATTCTCCCGTCGCGCTGTAACATGCGCGCGTTGATGGTTATATGCGCCTTCTTGGCGCAATCGCTCAAACGAAGGAGTGCCCCGGATGAGGAATCTATGTGATTCCACCGGGGCATTCCTGGTTTTAACCTAAGGACTTCTCCAATGGAATCGACAACCCTGATCGACAGCACCGCCACCGGCAAGCAGCACATCCTCGCTTTCGTCGACGCGCCTGACCCGGACAACTTCGTCCAGATCATCGCTCTGGTCAAGCTCAATCCCGACGCCATCGTGCACGTCGTTCTCACTGGACGGCCCGTGCGCTTCGGCGCCTCGCGCGACCACGCCCTCTGGCAGTGGGATCCGCTCAGCTCCCGGATGGCACAGGAAGCATCAGCCTTGCGCGCCAAGAACTTCCTGCGCCACTTCGGCGTCACCAACATCCGCATCTTCGACGGCGGCATCGCGCCTCGCACGCTGGTGCCGCACTGGATCCACTTCGCCGAGTATTACAAATTCCTCGATTGCGACCCGCTGCAGGCCATCCGCCACAGCGAACTGGAATCGCAGGAAGAGCTGGGCAAGCTGCTCTTCTCGCTCGCGCCCAACTCCGTGCAGGTCGCCATCGGTGGACCGATGACTGGGCTTTACCAGCTCCTGGTGCGCTGTCCCGAAATCGCCAACCGCTTCAGCGAAGTGCACGCGATGTTCGCCACCTGGGGTAACGTCAAACTCATGCAGTTCGACGACAAGCCCCGCGATCCGAAGCAGTTCAACGTCGCTTGCGATCCGCAGGCTGCCCATGCCGTTCTGCTCGGTCTGACCTGCCCGATCTACCTGATGCCGACCGAGGTTACTCGCGTCCAGTCGATCGGCTTCCAGAACGCGCAGAAGCTCCGCGAAGCGCTCCCGCAAAACTCGGGCACGATCGCGTTGTACAACCTCTACGCCCTCTGGTATGACGCCGCCGTGCGCCCGCGCCAGGACAAGAACCCGGAAGAGTTGATCTTCATCCACGACCTGGTCGCCGCGCTCAGCCTCAACGAGGCCGTGCGCAAGGAGATCTACGAGGTCACGCCGATCAAGATCACGCGCGTCCCGCACCTGGTCACCGAACAGGCCGACTGGGGCAAGGTCGACATGAAGCCGACGCGCAGCGGACGCCAGACCATGCCGCGATATGCCGCCACCGGTCTCACCGCCTGTGGTGCCGAGGCTTACCTGAGGACGCTCAAGACCATCCTCGCCTGACCTGTTCAGAGTCAGGCTCATTCTGATTCCCGGTGGCGGACTTGATTCGCTCTTAACTAAGAGCAGTCCGCCACGTCTGGGGCGGCGTCAGCGCCAATGCCGGCGCCGCCCCAAGTCAAAGGAGACCACCGACAGGTGGAATCAGCCCATAGGGCAAAGCAGAAAGATAAAATATGAAAAATCCAGAAACGATGGACATGAACGAGCTTTTCGCCTGGTTCGGCGAACGTGTGAAAGCATTGCGGCAGCGCCTCGTCGTGATCGGCGACTTCGGCGAAGACCTCGATGACGAAGACACGCTGCTCCTCCACGACGGTGAACGGCGCAAGCGCGAACTGGCGTTCCTCAACACCCATGGCTCCCGGCGCCAGGATCTGTTCGAGCTCAAGGCGGTCGTTGCCAACCTGGCTCCCCCGCGTGAACGCGCGCGTCTGGCCAAGGGCACGCTCAAACAGATCGGTCAACCGCAGGTTCCGGCGGCGTCGGCACGGACTGTGGCAACGTCGTCGGTGAGAAGCTGAAGAAACTTCAGAACATCCCGTACCTGGCCGACGACAGCGAAGTCGAGGACGGTGCGCCGCTCCTGCTCAGGACTCTGGCGGAAGCGGACGATCAGAGCTTGACTCTCGTTTTGATCTCCGGTCTCACCGACATCGCCGCACTGTTGCGCGATCACGTCGACCTCGTCAAGCTCAAGGTCAAATCGGTAGCCATCATGGGCGGTGTCACGCTCATCAAGGGCACTGACGATGTCTTCATCAATGACGAGGGCTTCTTCGAGCCGGACGACGCGGCCAACAACAAGTTCGACATGGAGTCGGCCAAGTTCGTCTATCGCCGTTTCCAGGAGCTGGCCATCCCGCTCACCATCCTGACGCGCTTCGCCGCCGGCGCTTGCCAGGTGCCTCGCAGCTTCTACGACGACCTGGCTGCCACCGGTCACCCGGTCGGCATCAAGCTTCTCAAGTCGCAGCAGGCGTCGATCGAATCGCTCTGGCGCCGCGCCAATATGGCCGCCGAAGATCCGCACCGCGAGAAGCTTCCGGCTCGTTGCGACCAGACCTGGTTCTGCAATACCTTCCTGGCCGGCAAAGGTCTGGACCGCACCGGCAACGATACCATCTGGGATCTGGTCGTGTCGTTCAACCTCTACGATCCGATGACCCTGGTCGCCGCTGTGCCGGAACTTCGCAAGCAGTTCTTCGACCCGACCGTGGTCAAGGTTGGCGAGACCGAACACCTGATCATCGGCGTCAGCAAAGCCAAGCACGCCATCAAGGACGCCATCAAGGACGCCAAGGCTCTGGCCGAGTACATGACCGCGCGTTGCCTCGAATCCCTGCAAATCAGCTTCGTCGAGGTCCATGGTGCCGTCAAGGATCAGACGTATCCATCCACAATTGCGGAGATTCCCACCCCTCCGCCTCGAACGGAAGCCTGAGATCCGCTTAGTGGACGTTTAACGAAGCCCGCTCCGAAAGCGCCGCTTCGTTAGGTCGAAAGCAAGCCGCTGACATTTCTTCGGACCCATGAGCGAGTGAAACTCAGACCGCCCGCGGTTGTGAATCGTTTGCTCACCGAAGATTGTCAGCGGCCCTTTCGGCGTCGTTTTTGTTGATGGTCGAAACTTTCCCGTGGTCCTGCCTGAAACAGGTTCTTCCCGCGAGCGATACCTTCGACTTTATTTTTCAGGAGGTGACGTTGCATCACCGCCTCGAGTAATCTATCTTTGAACCTGAGGCGTACTAACGCCTGCAAGGAGAACCATGATCAACGACGAATTCAAACGATTGTTCGCTACGCAATTCAAGTCACATCCGTGGCATGGAGTTTCGCCCGGCGACCGTGCACCGGATTTGGTGCAGTCTTACATCGAAATCGTGCCCGCCAGTCCGGTCAAACTGGAGCTGGCGAAGGCGACCGGTCACCTGCATGTCGACCGCCCGCAGCGCTTCTCTTCGATGTGCCCGATGCTTTATGGTTTCGTTCCGCAGACTTATTGTGGCGAAACGATTGCAGACCTCTGTATGAAGCGGACCGGTCTCAAGAAAGTCACCGGCGACGGTGACCCGCTCGACATTTGCGTCCTGACCGAACGCGACATCGTGCATGGGGACTTGTTCCTCAGCGCTCGCCCGATCGGCGGTCTGCGCATGGTCGACAAAGGACAAGCCGACGACAAGATCGTCGCGGTCCTCGAAAACGATATCGTATATGGTGGCTTGCAGGACATAAGCGAAGTGCCCGCCGGTCTGATCGAGCGGCTGCAGCACTACTTCCTGAGCTACAAGCGTCCACCCGGTACCAAGACCCGCAAACAGGTGGTCGAAATTCGCGAAGTTTACGGTCGCAAGGACGCCCAGGAGGTGATCCGCCGCAGTATCGTCGACTATAACAACACCTTCGGCACAGCCGAAGACCGTCTGGAAGCCTTGAGGCAACTGCTTGTCGGTTCTGTGATCGAGGAACTCCAGGCGCGCGGTCTGCTGGTCAATCCCGACGGCAAAGCAGTGTCGACCAAGTCCAGTCGACGCATCACCGGCGGTGCCTCCAAGCGCGTCGCCAACCCCAATCCTCGCGGACGCTAAGTCGCGGTCGGCGATTGTCTAATTGAGAAAGTCCAAATCATGAGCGACAAATCCCCCGACGGCCCGCCGGAGCAACCGCGTGCCGATGGCCAGCCGGATCCGAAGAACCCGCTGCCCAAACTGATCGACCAGCTGAAGCCTCCAAAGATGGACCCCGGGCAGACCAGGCAATGGTTGTCGGCTTCGCAGTTCGCTTATACCCTCGCTCTTGGCACGTTCGCCCTGGGCTTCGCCGGTCACTGGATCGGTGCCGAGCTTCTTGGTGGCAGACCCTGGGACGTGCTGTTGATGCTCCTTTTCGGCGCCCTGGCCTTCTGTGCGGAAATCTACCGCATGATGGTCATGTTCAGCCCGAAGAAGGAGGACACCCAAAAGCCTGACGCTTCCAAGAAGGACGGCGCGGAAAAAAACAAGGACGAAAAATAGGGACGAACGCAGGAACGGACTGCAATAGGTATTTCTGGAACCGACCGCGATAAGGGTTTCTGAAGCCGACTGCGATAAGGATTTCTGAAGAAGGGCATCCGTTGTCCCTCAAGTGTTTTCAAAAAGGAGTGCCAGACGAGCGAACGACTATCTGGTCGTAATCAGCTCGCCTGGCGCTTCTTGTTTTTGTTGTATGTGTACGAATTGGAGTAGTAGGCTGTGATTTATTTGCAAAAACGCGTGATGCATCCTGGCTTTTGTGCCACCACAATCCGATCGATTAATTCCAACACTTTTCTAGATGGTGTGTTTCATTCAGTTTCCACCTTAATCGTCATTACTTTTGGGCGGGTAGGTTTCGTTGCTCAAGTAGTCGTCAGGGTTATTGGCAGGCAAATCTTTGTCATGAATTTCATCGTGCGGATCGGGTGTTAGATCCTTGCCGGGATCGTCATTCGGATCGTACGCGGCAATGAGGTGGACTGGAGCAATTCTCGTTGTAGCCGTTTGGCTGCCGAGATCCACAGACTTTGCGCATAGACCAGTCGAAATCGCCAGTGACAAAATCACAGTAATCATAAAACCCTCCTGTGCACGCCGATCGAGTGCAATTCCTCGTCAACGTATCGGTCCAACATTGGACTCGTTTAACACGTTCATCATGCTCGACAAACGTGAACCTTTCGTACCTTTATTGTTCGTAAAAGCCCCACCGTGAGCGCTTTTAAGTTTTGGTATTGCAAGAATATTGTTGGAATTAATTGACTCGGATTGTGGTGGCACAATAAGCCCGCAGGAAGTTGGAATATTCGCAGATTTGGATTAGCGTCTGTATTTAATGCTTCATTAGGTGTTCAGAGTGCTGAAATTTGACTCTTTGAAACGCCTTGATTGCCAAGGTGAAGCCGACTTCCCCAGAATTACGCCAAATGTGAGCACTCGAGCACACCTTGACATTGAGAAAGGGAACTCGACTTCCCTTTTTCGTGGTTTTGGACCTGCGACATGGATTAGTAGGCGGGTTTGAAAAAGGAGTAGGGGAAGTTTAGAGGCGGGCCGTATAAGGCGGGCAGGAAGGCGCCAGCAAAAGACGTCAGCTAAGGCGGGGAATAAAAGGCGGCGCAGCGAAAAGACAGCGGCGCAGCAAAAAGCGCATGTCGGAGAGGCGCGCTGGCAGAGACGTCCTCGACGGGACGGACTGAAGTCCGGCCCGTCGAGCACATGTGAAAACGTTAGCGGGACCGACGACCTTAATCGTCTGATCCCAGCCGTTCAGCTCAGTTCCGGTCCCGAGGTCGGGAGCAGAGTTCTGAACCGGTTGGCGGCGTAGGCGTCGTCGAGGTATTGAATCTGAGCCGGAGTCAAATCTGACAACGCGCTCTCGTTCAGCATCCCGGTCCGCACCTTGAGGAAGACGTCGACGCCTTCGAGGGGGATTTCGGCTAGCTGTGCCGGTCGCCCGCAGTTTGGATCGGCGCGGCGGCTGGATGCGGTGACCTCGTCGGGCACCCCAACTGCTTTGCAGAGTTCCATCACGTCGGTCTTCCAGACTCCCAGGATGGGCAGATACGTGGCAACGCGGCTGGCCAGGCTGAAAGTGCCGAAGACATTTTCAGTCCGGTTGCGCGTGCCGACCAACCAGCGATTATCTGAGAGGCTCAGGCACTGGAAGCGCGCGTTGCGTTCCACTTCGGAATGCTCTGTCGTGGCGGGCAGTTGGTCGAGAAAACGAACCGTTCCTGTCTGGCAAAACCAGTCGCGCGCCCGCAACTCCTGCCCGATGAAGACGCCCACAGTCTTCTCGGGATAGACCAGATTGAGCAGGTGGAAAACGAGGGCAGAATCAGAGCCTCCTGAAACCGGCACGAGCAGCCCGTTGGCGTTGGCTGCCGAAGTGCGGATCCAGTCGGTCAAAAGAATGAGTCGACTATCCATGACGGTCTCCTTATTCGCCACCCGTCATCATGAGCGGGTTGCCGTTGAGTGAAGGAACGCGACCGGCGCACACCAGTGCCACCATGTCGGCGACCTCGGAAGCCGGGATGATGCGCTTCTGAGGGTTGGTGTCTTCGACGATTTTGCGAGCCGCCTCGGCAGTGATGCCGCGGTGTTTGACCAGTCCGGCGATCGTGCGGTCTGTCATCTCGCTCTCGACGAACGAGGGACAAATCGGCACGACGCGGATGTTGTGCTTCGCCACTTCCAGCGCAATCGAGCGTGCCATGCCGACGAGCGCGTGTTTGGTCGCGCAGTAGGCGGTCTGATATTTGAAACCTTTGACGCCGGCGACGCTCGAAATCACGCAGATGGAGCCGCTCTTGCGTTCGATCATGCCAGGCAAGCAAGCCTGGATGAACCACATCGCACCATTGACGTTGACTGCGAACATGTCACGCCATGCCTGTTTGTCCATGGTGTGAGCGGCGCCGCTTGTGCCGATGCCGGCGTTGCAAACCAGATTGAGCACGCTCAATCCGTTGGCAGTCAGCTTGGTGAGCGCCGCGTCAGCGGTTGCCGGAGAAGACACGTCGCCGACGAGATAGGCAGCCGAGCCGCCCGCCTTGACGACAACGTCGCAAAGCCCGACCAGGTCAGCTTCGGTGCGACCGACTACAAAAACAGCTGTCTCGGCAGCCATGCGTTCAGCAATGGCACGACCGATGCCCCTGCCGCCGCCAGTCACGATAGTTGCTACTTTTGCGTTCATAAATCAGCCCTTTCAGGTTAAATGAACTCACCACAGCCCACGAACCACAGACCAGGTCTGAGGAGCGCAACGATCCGCCAGAGCCCTAAAAAGACGCTTCTGGGAATGAGTTGTGGCTGAATGGTTCTGGTATCGGAGTTTAAATGAGTTGTTAAAAGAGAAGTTAGAGATGTCAGCAACTTAGCAGTCCACACCTACTCGTATTCAATGAAACTCCGATTAAGAAACCATCACAGCGGCAGACTCAAGGTTTTGCCCTCACAGTCTCAAGTGCTTTTCACTAACATCGACCGCCCTGTCTGCGTTTCCAGATTCACGCCAGAGTAATATGGCTAGCGCGAACCTTCGCGAAGCGCTTGTAAAATAGTGCAAAGCGGTCGCCGAAAGATGTAGAATCGACAGCGTCCGAATAAAGCAAACTGAATTTTCCGATCAGTGTTATCGCGATGGCGTTTGCAGGAATATAGTTTTTGGTGAGATAAACAGACCACATTCTTGCGCAAAGCTGCGAAGAAGCGTTGGGGTTTTTGAAACCCTGATTCAGGCTCATGAATAGCCAATCGGGTTCGAAAGTTCGCATAGAAACCAGGGGACCGGGCGCTGAGCGATACTGATACAAAAGCGGATGCCTACACGGAAGCGGACAAGAAATGGCCGATTCTATTTCGTTCGATTGAGCAGGCGATGGCTGCCAAAGAGTACAAAGAAGCTGAGGAGCTGACGCTTTTCGGACTCGAACTCATGGAAGAATACGACGACAGCGACCCGCGTTTGATTCAAACTTTGCAGACCCTGAGTCGCGTTTACTATGCGACAGAACGCTACGGTCACGGTGCTCCGGTTCTCAAAAGACTGATCAAAGTCTATACCAGACTGACTGGAGTGGACAGTGTTGAAACCTCCACGATTATGCAAAACGCTGCATTGCTCTATCACTACTGGGGTAAAAAGGCAGAGGCTGAGCGCTATTACAAAGAAGCGATCGCAGCGAAGACTAAACTGTTAGGCGAAAAAGACGCGCAGGTAATTAAGCTGCAGACGCACTATATCAAGTTCCTCGAAGATCAAGGCAGAAAAGACGAAGCCTATCGCATCAAAGAAAAAATTCTGCGCACGAAAGAAAAAGACACGATGAGCCGCACGGGCCGCTGGGAAACAATGAAACCAAACCCGACGGATTCGACATCTCTGACGAAGTAGTTTCAAATAGCGATGTGCTTGCGATCGATGTTCCTGCGCCGATTTCGCGCTTACGGTTGGTCACGAAAACTGTCTCTCGAAAATCAACCCGAGAACTGATGACGAGAAACCCAAGAAAGTCGTCACACAAAACCGACCAGCCAAGACTGTCTGCTCTAGTTCCTGGTTGCCGTGCATCTGGTGTGGGTTTAATACTAGTGCTCGTGGCGGTGGTGCATGTCCGGATAATGCGGATGTGAGTGAATCAATTTTTCGTGGCGATGAGCATGAGTGTGCGGTTCGCCGATTGGGTCTTCATGCGTGTGTTCGTGCTGGTGGTGATCGTCATGAGTGTGCTCGTGTTCGTGCTCCATTTCTTCATGTTCGTGAACGTGTTCATGATGTTCAGTTAAGTGAAGCCAAACGCCGATTGCCATAAAAGCGGCTGCTAGTCCTAATTGCAGCGTGACCGGTTCCTTTAAGAGTAATATGGCGGCGACTGCGCCTACGAACGGTGCTGTCGAAAAATAAGCTCCGGTTCTTGCTGTGCCAAGATAGCGGAGGGCGAGAACGAACAGCACAAGGCTCAATCCGTAGCCCAGGAAGCCGACGACCATAGCGGCGAAGACTGGTACCGCGGATGGTATTGCGCCGCCAAGGCAAAGAGCGATGGTCAAGTTGACGGAACCTGCGCAAAGCCCTTTTATGAGTGTGATCTGAACGGCGTCCGCATGTGCGACGTTTCTCGTTAAATTATTATCGATTGCCCAACCCAGGCAGGACAGTACGATTAAACCGCATCCCCAGCTCAAAGAGAAGCCGCCTTGACCGGTGACGGAAAGTGCGATGCCACCAAGGGCGATGGCAGCCATTCCAAATACGATGCGGCGATCATAATTTTCTTTAAAAAACACCCATGCTAAAACGGCGGCTAGTACACCCTCTAGGTTGAGAAGAAGAGCGGCTGTGGAACCTAAGGTCATGGATAATCCGAACATCAAAAGCACAGGCGAGAGAACGCCACCAAATGCGATGGCGCCCATTAGATACGGTAGCTCTTTCTTTTTGATTGGATTAAACCGTTCGGGTGTTCGTAGCCGATTGAACAGCCAAAGTACGCTGAGACCGAGGCCGGAACCGAGATACAGCAGTCCGGCCAGCATCATAGGTTCAACCGTGCCGACTAGAACTTTTGCAAACGGAGTGCTTAGTCCGAATAACAGCGCCGACAAAAGTCCGTAAGTTACTCCGACAGAATGGCTTTGATTTTTGATTTGCTCTTGCATTGCGAATTGCGGTGTCTATTGAGAATTGCTTGGTTTGAACGTGTCGCGAGATGAAGGGAATTAAGCCTGATTTATGAACGAAGGCGACGTGCGGAACGAAGAGGAGGAACAGAACTAGCAGGGATGCGTGTAGAGACTATTGACGATGCGCAAAAATGAATCTCGTGTTCGCGACAAATCGAGAGTCGCAGAAACGGATCACCGTGTCACAACGAGTCCCACGCGTGGAACTTTGGTCTTGGTTCAGCTTTCCAAAATACCAGGCTGGGGAGCATAACGCGAGCTTCGCTATTTGCCAAAGAATCGGTCCAGTACCGGTTCTTGACAATGCGGGCTGTCAAGAAACGATCTTCGAGAAGATTGTCGATGGGGTCGTGTCGAGGTTGAGTTTGGCTTGACATCGATCTTGAGACCGTAGATCTAAACAAGTTTATGAATTCAAATCAAAGTGCTTTGTTACTTGGGGTATTGAGTCCATATCATGACAATAGGTAGTTTCTAAGACAAGTTGTTTTCTCAGAATTTTGGAACTCATAAGCGCTACACGCAGTTAAATACCTGAAGCATTCTTTCGCGCGCATTACGTCATGGACGTGTCTCTGACACTACCTGTGGTGCGGCGTTTGATTGACTGGTTTTTGAACTGTTGTCTCGCGTAAACGAATTCAGAAATCGACTGTTCGCCAAAGCGAGACTGACAGGACGTTTCATGTGACTGAATCAGACCGTTTCAACCGGAACAGTCTGGAAGTTTCACGTGCGGCAGATTGAAAAGTTTTGCAGCGACCCTTATCGATTTTGAACTTTCTGATTCTGACTAAAACGACCTGAACACTTTCCTCTAGCGCTTCTCAAGCAAAATGGAGAAATAAAATGGCGCGTATCACTGTAATTCCACCGGATCATCCCAAGTATCCGGCTATCAAGCATGCGAAGACGCTTGCTTGGATTAAGACCATTCTCGGCTATTCCGCGATGGGTGGTTTGATCTTTCTTGCCCTCTGGGGCTTTGGCTTCACTTACAAATTTCAGCTCGGTTTTGGAATGTTGTGGTGGTTGCTTCCTGTCGTTATGTGGTGGTTCAGCGCCAAGGTGGCGCTCTTGATCACCAAGTCTGTGCCTGCCGATCCGGCGATTCCCGAGCACAAGCGTCTGATTGATATCGTCGATCGCGTTTATGCGAAGAGCGGTCTCAAGTTCAAGCCGCCGGTGTACATCTCGGACAACCCTCTGCCCAACGCCTTCGCTACTGGTCCTATCCACCGCAAGGCTGTCGTTGCCGCCACAAAGGGTCTGTTCGACTGCGGCATGACCGACGCCGAGATCGAAGCCGTGTTCGCACACGAGCTCGGGCACGTGAAGAACTACGACGTCGCACTCAATACTTTCGTGTCGGTGCTCTCGATGATCTTCTTCTCGGTCGTCGATGGCGGCGTGCGTATCCTGATGGGTAGCATCCGTTGGTTCAAGAAGACCGTCGGCATGAACCCCGAGAAGAACGGCTTCCTCACGGGCGTTCTCGAGTGGATCATCACCGCGGTGATCTTCCAGATCGTCAGCCAGTTCACCAAGATCGTCCAGGCGTTCGTCGTCCGCTCTCGCGAGTCGGGTGCCGATGCGTCGGGCGCTGAGATGACCGGCAATCCGTGCGACCTGGCGACTGCGCTTTTGAAGCTCGTCGCGTACGTCGAGAAGAACCGTCCGAAGGGGCGCGACGCCGAGATGTATCGCGCGCTTCGCCCGATCATGACGATCGACCCGATCTTCGACGCTGTGGCTGAAGAGCCCAAGGCGAAGACCCTCTGGCAGTGGATCAAGGGCGTCTGGAAGTACCTCCAGCTCACCCATCCGCCGGTGTCGGAGCGTGTCGCCATGCTCGAGTACATGAACGGTGGCTCCTGCCCCCGTCCCGAGTAAGCGTCCAGGCAAGGGGCGGCAGGTGTGTGGGCTGGGGCATTAGCTCTTGAGCACCGCCTGCCGCTCTGTGTCGGATGCAGTTGTAGCGTGCTTGTTCGAATTGATGCGGATGCCGGATGTTCTGGTATTAAACCGCAGCATGTCGAATGAAACGCAGCTCCGGCAGTCGGATTCGATCCGATGTCGGAGTTTTCTTGCAAAGAAACCAATCGCATCGGTGGTATCGCCACCGGTGCCTGAGAGTCTTAACGCGGAGGTTTAAACCCTTCGCAAACGGAGTACACAAATGAGCAAATTCAATTTCAGACCTGGCATGATTGCCGGGTTTGCGCTTATTGCTGTGTTTGCCCTTTCGCTGACCGGGTGCAAGAAGGAGGAGGTGCCTGAGGCGCCGCCTGCCGTCACCACTCCGGCGCAGCCGAAGTACGTCGTCAAGGTGATCCCGAAGCCCGATACCTCGGACGAGCTTCAGCGCATCTACACCTACCTCCCGGATGGTGTGACGCTGGTCAAGCTCGAGATCCAGTATCGTCAGGGTGGCCGGACGCAGCGGCAGTTGTTCCGCGAGAATGGGTCTGTGAAGGAGGTGCAGGAACTGCATCCCTACACGACCAAACTCAAATCGTCGACTCAGATCGGTGCCGATGGCACCACGAGAATCGCCGAGACCACCTACCGAATCAGTGGCGAACTGGACTCGAAGATCGAGTTCAAAGCTGACGGTTCGAGCAAGACGTTGCGTTTTCGCAACGGCGGCTCGCGACTGTTGGCTGAAGTCACCACTGCCACCGATGGCACGAAGACTTCGGTCTACTTCCATCCGGATGGAACAACGGTGTGGGCGAACACTGTCGAATCCCGCAACGGCGACACCAAAGTCGAGACATTCCGTCTCGACGGCACGCGCGATCAGAGCCGCGAGGTTCTGGTCGATCGCATGCATGTCACCGTATACGGTGCCGACGGCAAAGCACAGTTCAAGCAGACGTGGAGTGGTTATCGCTCCGCGTACAGTTCGTACCGGTATTACTCGCTCGAGAAGGTCGAAGAGTTCGGCGCTGACGGCACCACCGTCAACCGCACTCTCGAGTTCGAGCGCTACGGTAATCGCAACATCAAGAAAGCGTCCGACATCGTAAGCGGCAAGCCGAGCAAGGTTCGGACCTACCGCTATGACGGCACGCTCGAGAGCGAGGAAATTTTCAGCGCCGATGGAACCTCGAAAGTGGAGCGTCATGAGTCTTCGGAAAACCTGAAGGAAACTCATGATCCCAGAGTCAAGGTCGAGCCGGCGTTTGACGACCCCCTGGTCGACAGTCCCTCGCACTTCAACTGATACCCGCTCCGGTTGTAGCCGGAGGGACCTTAAATCACTGAGGCGGAAGTCGGCGTCGTTCAATGGAATGCATGTGAATGCACCCAGGCGCCGACTTCCCCCTGATTAACGCCCGTCTCAGACGGGAAATCAGGAACACTCATGTTCGAAGACAATAAGAACACGCTGCTGGTTTTTTCGCAAAGATTGTTGATGTGCCTTTTTCTTGTGGCCATCTTCGATTGCAGCGGCGTGGCTATGGGAACGGAGGCAATTGCAGCGACTGGTTCAGTCGCAAGTGAAAGCACTGCAGTCGATGGAACCGTGTTGGTCAATGGCCTACCAGCGGACAGTAATGCCGCGGGACGTCATCAGACCACAGTCGTCAATTCCGACGGCACGTTTGTTCGCGACCAGCACAACCGGCTAATTTCATCCGAATCACCGGATGGCAAGCTGAAGCGCTCGTACAAGTATGGTGACGCAAAGAATCCGAACAAGGTCACGACAGTGGTCGAGAACGGCACCAGTTTCGAGTACTTGAGCCCCATAAGAATTGCCACCACTGGTGAGGTGGTCAAAAGAGAAGAGTTGGAGATGTCCAGTTGGACGATCTACGACTCCAACCGCAAGCTCAAAGGCAACTGGTGCGGCTACAAGTCCGTATCGGCAGAGGGCGTCTACGTCGAGTACGACAACAATAAAGCTGACAAAGTCAAGTTTCAAGACGGCACCGGAAAGGAACTGACGCCGGCGGAAGCGGAAGCCCGCAACAAAGACGGCATCTGGCCCTCGAAGATCAGTGTCGGTCGTCCTGACGGAAGCAGTCTGGAAGCCTCGCTTCGAGGCAGGGTGGTGGAATCACTCAAGGAAACACGACTGGAAGGCGGCAAAGCAACGACTGTCACCTGGACAAAATCCGGTGAGCAGTGGTTGTCTGATCAAACGCCATCCAGTTCTAGAACGGCTCTGTCACTGGGCGAAAACGGCGATCTGTCGTTCTGCCAAAGTGATGGCAAGCTCACGGTCGAAACTAAAAATGGCGAATTGCACATCACCACAGGTGGTGTCAAGGACAGCTACGACCGACATGGCCAGCGCGTCAAAATCGAATCCACCGACGGTAGTCGACAGCTCGAGTACATCCGGGATGCCAGTGGCGTTTCCGCATACTCTCGAGTGACGACGACCAACGGTGATGTTCAAATCATCTGGTCGAAAAACGGCAGCTCTGACGAATGGATTTCCGAGAAGCTGACTGAAACGCGCAAGGATTTAAAAGTGCTTGTCGATGGAACTTTGCAGTTCGTCGACAAGGACGGCAAGCGGGTCAAAGAGACCATCTCGCGGGAGCGAATCACTTACAATTCCAGCAATCTTCCGGAGCTGGTGACTTTCCCAAGCGGTGCTCAGCGCAAGTTTGTCTACGACCAAAACGGTCTGTCCAAGTTTTCCGACACCATTCCGATTAAGGGTGGTGGTCAGCACGAGTTGGTCTGGGAGCGCGTTGTCGACGGTTCATTCGCGTCCACTCGCGACGGCAAAGTTTATCGCCGCGAACAAGTCAGTGTCTCCGACGACGCTGACGTGAAGTATCTGAGCGCTGACAAACAAGCCCACGAAGCGAAAGTTCGCGACATCGATCGGATCGCCCGTGGTGAATTTGTTTTGAGTTCCGAATCAATCGTCGAGGCACGCAATCGCCTGGTCGAAGCGGTGAAGAAATCCGGTTTGCGCGAAGACCGTTTCAACAAGTGGATCAAGGAGTTCGAAGAAAACGCTGTCCGGGACAAAACGGCACCGGAAAGGATCGTCAAAACGATGAACAATCTCAGTGACATTCTGTCCGCCACCGATAAGAGCATTTACTTTGACAGCGGCGAGCTCAAGGGGATCGTCGAGACAGGCATGCACAACATCGCCCGGTATCTCGAGATCGATCAGGGCAGCCATCCCACGTGCAACGTCACGTCGGTGGAAGTGGTGGCGGCGCGCAGCTATCCGGACGAGTATTCTCGTTTGTTGAAAGAAGTGGCACTGTCGGGCAATTGGACCACGTCCGAAGGCAAAACATCGACGCCGACCACTGCATACAAGGGCACCGAACCTGGTGGCAAGGCTCAGGTTTATAATTCGCTCAAACCTGGTAAAGACGAGCTCAAATACAGCGTCGACAAACCGGACTGCGGCGATCGAAATCTGGCCAGCCAGATTGTGCAGATGACTTTGATCAACACGATGTACGAACACGGGCATATGGACGACGTCTCGGGCGGCAACGTTACGGTCGACCGCACGACGACGCGTTATTTGATGGGACCGAATCGCGTGTTAGTAGAAGGCCGCGGTGTCGGACAAATGACGACTGATCTGGGCGAAGACCTTCTGATGAAGGACGGCAAGCCGGTTCTGGGCAAAGATGGAAAACCAGTAAATGGTGGACCGGGAATGGATCAGGACGACGTGCTTAAAGCCGCTGTGCTCTTCTTCGGTGAAGAACCGCCTTACATCGCCTGTGCCCACCATTACGACGACCAGCAAACCGGCAAGCGCGTTTATGGAAACGACTTGCCCGACAAACAGCGCCTTCTGGATATGAGACTAAAAAGCTCTATTCCGATTCTGACGCCCACCATGGGTGGCTTGCACGCGCAGAGCATTCACGATGTCTGGGAAGATCCAGTCTCGGGTGAGCTCTGGGTTTTGCTCGACAATCAGCATGGTGAGCCGGAAGTGAAGGGCAAGGATCGCAAAAGTGGAGAAGGCGACGGTGACGGTTGGATCACCCTCGACCAGCTCCACCAGACGCTGAAGATGCCGGAGCAGGGAGCGAATTTTGGACAGCCGGTGATGCCGTCTGTGCACAAGTACAGCCATCCCAGCAAGCTTGGTAAGTAAAAGTTTTCCGTAAGTCGGGCGCAGCCAACCGCGCCAATTTCATTCAAAACCTTACCCGGCCCAGTTGCCGGTCTTTCTCTTTCTTTCCACAGCATAGCTGAGGCAGATACCGGCGCAGCTTACAGATCGCATAGAAACGCGCTCTGGGCACCGGTTCCAATCAGGAACAGGAGCATCCAAGTTTCTTCATAAAGAGACGATTCGCAGTTCAGGCTCTCCCATGGAGAGCCTGACGCGGACTGGTTTCTTCAGGAATGAAGTCAGGATCTCGTGGGTTCCACCTGGCCTTGCGCTGTACGCGCTTTGTGCGCACAGAACATCAGGAGTACGCCATGACTGGCACAAACAACAAAACCTTACTCGCCGTTTGTTCGGCGATTGCATTTACTTGTCTTTTCCTGCTGAGCATCTTCAATCCCAACAGCTTCGTTGGGCACAATCTCTTCGGACGTTTCGTTCTCACCGGTGACACACCGTCGGTGGTGCGGCATTCGAAACTGGACAGTCACGCGGACCCGAGTCAGAAACTTCGTGTTCTGGTCGGTTTGAAGCTGCGCGACGAGCCCGGTCTCAACAAGCTGCTCGCTGAGATCTACGACTCGACCTCGCCCAGGTATCGGCAGTACATCACTCCCGACGACTTCGCGGCGCGCTTTTCGCCGACCGTGCAGGACGTCGATGTCGTAATCGCGCATCTGCAAAGTCGCGGTTTGAAGATTGTCAGCGTTTCGCCCAACCGCACTCTGATCGAGGCGGAAGGCACGGTTACGCAGCTGGAGAAGGTGTTCTCAGTCACCATCAATCAGTACACGCTCAAGATGCCGAGCGGCGTCACCAAGCAGTATCTCTCCAACGATCGCGACCCCGCGCTGCCGGCTCGGCTAGCGCCGATCGTCGAATCGATCATGGGGCTCGACACGTTCGCTGAGTTCGAAAGCCGTTTGCGCAAGCAAGCCGCGGTCAGCAAACCTTATGGCTTTTCCCCGCAGGAAATCGCCACTGTGTACGACTTTCCCACTGCCAATAACGCCAAGATCAAAGGCACCAAATTTAGTGGCAGCGGCAAAACCATTGCAATTGCCACCGCTGAGTCGTACAACCAGAAAGACGTGGACGCCTACTGGAAGCACTACAACATCACTCGGACAGGCAAGCTGATCGACGTTCCGGTCGGCGGCAAGAGCACCAAAGCGAACGACGAAACCACGCTCGATTTGCAGACGGCAAGCTCGCAAGCGCCCGGCGCCGACATCATGATGTACATGGGTGTCGATCCGAAATTCACCACCTTCACCAAGGTGTTCAACCAGGTCGTCACCGACAACAAGGCTGACGTGATGTCGATTAGCTGGGGTTTGTGCGAAGAGCACACCGGCGTTCGGCAGATGAAGACGGAACACAACATCTTCAAGCAGGCTGCTGCTCAGGGTATCGCTGTATTCGCCGCCGCCGGCGACGATGGTGCCTATGACTGCAAGCATGACGAAGAAGAGGATGGCGGCAAGGACAAGGACGGCAAGCCGACCATGAAACCGGTCGTCAAATTGTCGGTCGATTACCCGTCGTCCGATCCGTATGTCACCGCTGTTGGTGGCAC
>JADYXR010000059.1 GCA_021772095.1 Candidatus Obscuribacter sp.
AAAGCGGCTGGAGGTATATCGCAAGATCGCTGATGAATGGTCGATTCAGGAGATTGGCAGTTGCGAATCACTCGTTCTGGATATTTGTCAGAATCAACCGATCACGATCTTAATGGAAGACATTTACGCGGACATCGAATTTGATGAAGGACCCGATCTACAAGTAAGGGAAGACGTCGAGGCGTATACATGGTGAGCGTCGCGGCACAGAGGGAAGGTCAATGGATAAGGTTCTACTTAATGTGTTTTTCATTCCTTCTTGTGGCAGTGTTTGCTGGCGCATCATCAGCTGCCGAGCAGCCGAATTTAGGAACAACAAGAATAGGGGCAGTCTCCGGTCCACAGCAGCAATTAATCGAGGCTACCAGCTTCACTTTCGTGATCCGGAGCAATTGCAAGAATCCGGATATCGATTTGAATGCCGAGGGCAATACGAACAGGCAATCGCAATTTACCAGGATATAGTTAAACGATTTCCTAAATATAAGAATCGACTTTATCTTAGAGATCGCGTTATTTCACTTAAGGAAGATCTTCATTCCGATTACGTTGCAATAAAAGCCCGTGAGGAATCAATTGCGTCTGCAAAGTCTCAAGAAGAATTGGCAATTCTCAAATCGAGAATGTCTGACGTCGACTTCTGGCAACTGCGGGCGACATCCTTCGCTCTGCGAGCACCACTACAGATATTTATCCATCCAGCAAAAAATCGAAAAGGATATCGTCCTGAACTTCATAAAATACTAGTGAACTCGCTTGCCGAATGGCCCAAAGCAACAGCAGGAAAGATTCAGTTTAAGTTGGTGGACTCTCCTGCTACTGCCGATGTCGAGTGCTTTTGGACTGATAAGAAGTCCGATTTGCACAATGAAGCTGCGGCAGCAATCACTAAATTTGAATCCGTAGGCAAATCGAAAATTTTTATGCTGACCATGCTCAACGGGAGCCCTGTGAGTAATCGATTTGCAAGAAGCTGTTGTCTACATGAGTTCGGACACGCGCTTGGTCTGAGTCATTCGCGTGATGCTAATGACATAATGTGCGGTTTCAACCAACGAGACAGTGCAATCCCTGTTACTTTTTCTCGGACAGACAAAGCGCGAATACTCAATATGTATTCCGATGAGAAAATCGAAGAGGGACGACAAAAATCTCAACTGTTTATCAAAGCAAATATGGCATATGCTCAGAATCTCGCGAGAACAGGCGATCGAGCGGGCGCTTTAAAAGCCATAGATGACGCACTGGAATATGACAAAACCAATGCGAGCGCCTGGTTGGTTAGAAGCGGTATTAACGTTCGCATGTATCAATTCAACAACGCGGTGTCGGACCTCGCGATTGCTGAAAAGTTTGATCCGGCGAATAAGCGCATCATCCTGGCGAAGCGCTCGTTGGTCAACGTGTTTCGCAGGAATTATGTCGACGCGAGAAGTGATTTTGCCGGCGCACTCGATGCTGGTTTTATTACTCCAGTCTATTATGCAGGGCTGGCTATAACAAAAACAATTACGCGCCAAGATAGTGGCATTCTAAAAAATGTCGATGATGCAATTGCCCGAAGCCCATTCGAGCCGTTGTATTTTAAAATCCGCGCGCTGATATGCTTTCTTGAAGGTGACACTCCAGCCGCAATAGAAAACACAAAGACTTATATCGTGAAAAACAATTGGAAAGATTCTGATGCGATTGGGCAATTACTGCTTTGCTACTTTTGGGCAAAACAGTCAGGCAGCGATGTTCAAGCCACTGAGTTTTTGAATGATGCTGAGACGCATGCGCGAACAGATAAATGGAAAGTCTTGATTCGGTTTGTCAAAGGCGAGATAACCGAAACAGAATTGCGGCAAACGATTGACACTAAAGACGATACTATTGACCTACGGCTGTGGACTTCATTGACCCGGGTTAAACCTGGTGAGGAACTCGCATCGAAAGAGATTGTGCAGTCTATTGATGAAAAACTCTGCGCTATTTTATCGACTATCTGCTGGCGCCAATTTTATGATAGCGAAGTGCGTGCTTCCATTCCAGGAGAGCCTCTGAAACGCAGTAGCGAGCTGTAAAAGCCGCGGATGTGCAAGCACCAACTATAAATGAGAACATGAAGGATCTCTAAAATCGGAGGGCGCGCTTCGCCCCCCCCGAATCTCTAGCCCTCTCGCTCAAACATTCGTTCCACCGGACTTCATGGAAAGTTTCAGTTTGACTTCAGGATCATATTCTCGAAATGGACCAAAAACTTGAGCCAATAATTTTTGATTGTCTCGCCGATCAAGTTCAAGCGCAGTTTGAGCAACTGGATGAATTCGCTGAGCAAAACCTTCCTCGACCAGCTCAACCTCGTTTTTCGAAAGTACTCGCACAACAAAGTATGTTGGAAATCTTGCTTCACGATCTTCTGGCAAAGATGAACCCAGCAAAAGAATAATCTGATCATCCAGATTGAGTATTCCGCTCATTATAAACAAGGCGAGATCACCATTGCCTTCATCATGCAGTTGACAGAGTGCAGCGTCTTCATCGATAAACTTATCCTCAATCAGAAATCGCTCACCAGACTTCGCTGTCCGGCTTCCAATGAAAAAGAAATGAGCGAGATCGAAGTTTTCGTTTGTCATTTAACCGCCTGTTTATTTTGATTTCCAGATGACATTTATATCGCATGGATCAAATCCGCATATTCTGTAGATTGAGTACAGCGCTGGTCTTTCCACAAGTTTTCCAAACGTTGTATCAACACAGGATTCGCGAGCGAAGCGCCGGTAGTTTTTGCGGTCAATCTGGCGTCATCGACAATTTTAATTTTACATTGGGATCGTATTTTCGGAACGGACCAAAATACTGAGCAAGCAAGTTTTGATTCTCGTAACGATCGAGTTGAATTGCAGCTTCAACAGGTGGATAGATGCGCTTGTTGAAACTTTCCTCAACTAGCTCGACCTTATTTTTCGAAAGCACTTTCACGACATGGTATGTTTGAGTTCTAGCTTCACGATCTTCCGGGGACGCGGAAGTGAGCAATAGAATAATCTGATCATCGAGATTGAGTATACCGCTCATGATAAACAATGCGAGATCGCCGGTTGCTTCATCGTGCAGCTGGCAGAGTGCCAGGTCTTCATCAATGAACTTGTCCTCAATCAGGAATTGCTCACCAGTCATGGCGACCCGACTGCCAATGAAAAAGTAATGAACCAGATAGAAGTTTTCGTTTGACATTTCGTCTCCTATTTATTTCTCCAGATTACTTTTACATCGCATGGATCGAATCCGCATATTTTGTAGATTGAGTACAGTGCTGGTCTTTCGACGAGCTTTCCGAAAGTTGTATCAACACCGGATTCGCGCGCGTAATAGCCATCGTGATAGTCTTTATGCCCGCCCGCACCTCTCAACATTAGCTTTCCATCCGTCGAATATCTGAGTGCACCATTGGCGACACCAGTACGTTTCTCTAGATCTCTCAAGTGAACCTCGGGAAGTTTTTCGTTTGGCGCTAATCCGTAGTTCTCAGAGTGTCGCTTTGCCTGCTTTTCGTTGGAAATTGATTCAGTCGCAGTCTTCTGCGAGGTCGCCGGCTTCGTGCCATCGCCAGCGTCGCGTCGACGCTCTGTTGGTTGCGATTTTTCATGGTCGTTCGACATGGACCACCTTTAACCGTTCAGGTTCAATATATACCCAGCGAGCATTATCTGCCTCTTCTTCGAGTTTCATTCTTCGCAAAATAGCGGCGTGTGTGTCAACCCATTCATCGGAAGCGAGGTTGAGCTTTTTAGCATGGTTCCACCAAGCCCTCGCCTCCTCGCAGCGTCCGATTCCATATTCCTCGATTTTGTTCAGCCTGGAAAGCCAATAGAATGCGATCTGCGAATCGTTTAACGGAAGATTTCGAGAAGAATGTTTGAATGAGAATTGGTTCGCGGACATCCACCAAAGCAGTGAACTCCAGACCCATCCAGAAAGGTTTGCAGGCGGTCAGCCGAAAACCATTACACTTCCAGAAGCGGCATGTGTTGACGGCGGTTTAAAAGCGAACGTTCTTGGGTGGCAACCTTAAAATGCACTGAGATTTATTCGCCGGAGTTGTTGTTTCGCCTCCCGCGATCTG
>JADYXR010000060.1 GCA_021772095.1 Candidatus Obscuribacter sp.
ACCCTGAGCTTGAATCTGACCTGTGATATCCATCGAAGCCGCGTTAATTGTTATGGAGCCGCCGACGCCGGCGTCACCACCAGAACCACCAGCGCCACCAGATTTTCCGGCGACTACCGCGGCGCCACCGAGTCCTCCGCCACCACCTGCGCCACCATTAGCGCGCACCGCCGTCCCGGTCGGAGCCGTGAAAGCGCCAGTGGCGGTGAGTATTATGTCGCCGCCGTTGCCTGCGTCACCGCCTGATTTACCGGACTTGCCTGGTACGCCTGCCATTCCCGTGGAACCACCAGCACCATTCGAGCTAATCGCTCCAGCCGGTCCAATTGTTATGGAACTGCCGTTAATTGTGACCGTTCCCCCGTCTTGTCCCGGGGCGAGCCCATCGGTAGAAAGTGTTCCACCGCTTGCGCCGACAGTGATAAGACCGTCGGCAGCTGCCGTGAAGTCGCCACCGCCTGTAGTGACAGAGTCGGTTGTGATGCCTCCGCCATTAGCTGTTAAAGGAGCGGACTTGAAAGCTTTTTTTGCGATACCCGTACTGCTGAAGACTACTGTGCCAATCGGATTTGCATTGGTCAATGTGACGTTGCCGAGGTCACCGGATCCGACTCCGACGATGCCGCTCGAGGTACTTATATTCGTTGCGTTGATCGCCGGAGAATTAGTGCCACCGGCGATTATAGTGACGCTACCGTTATCTCCGGTGCCTAAACCGTTGGTTGAAATCGAGCCAACACTGACACTGCCTCCGGTGCCACCTTTAGCGAAGGCGATCACGGAAACATGCCCGCCATCACCGTTAGCCGCAGTAGCGACTGTATTTATGACGGGGCTGGCGGAAGTATTGCCGGTCATCAAATCGACATTACCGCCAGTAGATGATGCTGTAAAGCTCACTGAGACTTTGCCACCGGCAGCAAGCGGGAACTGCGCAGTCGAGTTCGGGCTTATAGTCGCCCCGGCCACAAGCGTCACGTCAGCACCTGGTGCTGTGATTTGTGTGTTTCCTACGGCAGTGATGTTTTGGCTGGCGATAATTGAAAGAGCAGTATCGGCTCCAGCAGTCATGGTTCCTACCAGGGCAATACTTCCACCAGTGTTGACGTATGTTGGGTCGCCGGTAATTAGGTTATCACCCAGAACCAGTAAATCAGTGTCAGCATAGAAGTGCGAATTGCAGCCTGAGGTGCTGACCATACCCGTTACATGTCCCACGCTGCTGTTGGTTTTGCCCGTGCCGGCATCCAGGTTGAGTTGCTTTGAGAAGAAGTCTCCACCGACCACATCGAGATCGAGATTGTTGCTCTTGAAGTTGATATTGCCCTTATTGGCATACATGGCACCATCTGTGCCTGTGAAGCTCAACGCGTTGGTGCTTGCCACTGCGATGTTGCCCATAGTAGAGGCGATTAGTCCGGTGTTGATAAGATTATTCGTGTTTAGATTGAGATTGCCACCTGCCACTATGGACGGTGCCGGGCCTGTCCGCTCGGCGGCATTGAAGATGACCGGAGCATTAATAGTCAGGTTGTTGGCGTTACCGATACTGCCAAAATTAGTCACCGAGTGTGTTGCATTGAGAATTAGATCAGCTGCAAATAGATCGCCTCCGCTGTAGGAGTCGATCGTGCCACCACGAGCGTTGTGAATGCGATTAGCGGAGATCGTGTCGGTGCTGTTGATCGTGTCGGCTGCAGTCAGTACGGTCCCATGATTAGTGAAACGACCAGACAGGTCCAACGAAGTGACGTTGTGTATTAACTGTACGCCGCTAGCGACTGTCAACGATTTTAAGGAGCTGGAACCACTGGCGCTGTTTAAAGAACTGATCATATCACTGGTCAATGTGACACTACCACCGGTAGCAGAACCATTGGATCCGATTACTATAGTTTGGATGCCATCTGTCAAAATCTGTTGGACTGCGATTGCTTCGGCCGCAGTCAGTCTCGTATTCAGAGAGACAGTTTCTTTTCGTCCGCCTACATCAATTGTGAGGTTGGTGAAATTGGCTAGATTCCCTGCCAGAAAATTCAACTGCCCGGATCGCAAATTTATATTGACTCCGTCCCGAAGAGTTCGTGTCGTGTCCCGCACGGCAACACCGTTTCGGTTCATGAGTGTTTTAAACGATCGTTCTGCTCTTGCCTGACTTGCGACATTTTGTATGACATTTGCGTTTAACACGTCACGTCGGGACACATTCCAGCTTTTGGCTTCATGTCGTTCTTGCTTGGCTGCCTCCCTCTGCGAAGCGACATTAACGCCGGGGTACGATATTCGATTCATGCGCCGGACATTTGACGACATCCCCCATTGGGACATGGAAGGTTCTGCCATGGCCATAGTCGAGGTCAACGGGATGCTGCACGCCAGAGCAATAACCAGATTGATTGGTCTTTGACTGAAGCCGTACACAGCTTTCGCGTAGCCATAAAAATTGGCCATATTTTCACCTATTAGAGAGTTGGAACATTTGGGTGTTGTGGTGATGTTAGAACCACAGACAGGCAGCCTGAACCTGATAGGTAGGTTCGGCTAGTAGTCAGGGCGATCGACAATCACATCGAGCCTGTAGGTCAAGCCTTCATAAGGATTGACAAAATTGAGCGCAGACGGACCTTGCCTTTGTTTGATTTGATCATCAACGCTGATTCACGCTCAGGCATATGCGTATAGCGACGAGCACAAAACGGGCTTCCCTATTCGCATTTTTATGCAAACCGAACACTTCCCGGGTGTCAAAATTTCCTGCTGCCGAATAAGCAGCATATTCACAGTATGGCATAACTCGATTAGACCAATGCCGCTCAGATCGCTCGCCAATTCTTTTGAATTGTCGCTTTCATCAAATTGGACACGTAAATGCAGTGAAACCATCGGCGGTGGCATACTTGTCTGGTCAGCTATAGAAATAGTAATCGTTGTTCCGTCTGCGTCTCCAGCATTCCTTCTTCAGAATGACTACCAGGCGCAAGATTTGCGTGCCCATAGCATTATCTTTTAAACCAAATTAGATCAATCTTTTTTAAACGTATCAAATCAGCAGCGAATTTCGTGGTCGACCTTACGGGCTGGCTCCGGGATTCAAAGACACGGAGCGGCCTTGCGGTTGTGCACTCTCACAAACTAGTCGCCATCGGCCTTTGGTGGTGTCTTGATATCACCTGGTGAAATCCGAAACGGACCTGCTGCGCTATTGCAGTGGTCTTGCGCAAGCGGTTCGTCGATCGGTCTACCGATCATTTCGCGGTTTGGGGCCTTCAGGATCATCCGTTTATTTCCGATATTAATGAGTGCTTATGTCACGTAAGTTCAGATTTGCGAGGTTGACTGCCGGTCGATCGTATACTTGACGACTGTAGATCAAGAGATTTGTTATGGATGTCCTTTTAACGGAAAAACGCAGCCCCGATCATCGTACGGAAATTTGCATCGCGCCTGGTGTCGTATGCGGTGGCAAGCAATTGCTTTTAATCGGCGGACCTTGCGCAGTGGAAAGTGCCGAACAGATGGAAGAGTGCGGTGCGGTTCTTTCCAGGACTCCTGTGCAAGCGTTGCGAGGCGGAGTTTTTAAACCACGCACTTCGCCTTATTCGTTTCAAGGTTTGGGAAACGATGGAGTTTCTATTCTTTGTGACGCTGGCAAACGGCATGGCCTGCCGGTAGTTTCCGAAGTAATGTCGGCGGAACAGTTGTCGATCGCTGTGGATAATTTTGATGTTCTTCAAGTCGGCAGCAGAAACATGCAAAATTTCGAACTGCTTAAAGCGGTCGGTAAGTTGCAGAAACCAATCTTGCTGAAACGCGGTTTGGCAGCCACTATAGAAGAGTTTCTCATGGCGGCCGAGTACATCATATCTGGTGGCAACCCGAACGTAATTTTATGCGAGCGCGGCATTCGCAGTTTTGATTCAAACACAAGAAATGTTTTGGATCTTGGTGCGGTGGTGACGCTGAAGAAAATGACACATCTGCCGATCATCGTGGACCCCAGTCATGCTGCCGGTCGCAGCGACCTGGTCGCTGATCTGGCTCGCGCTGCAGTGGCCTGTGGTGCCGATGGCGTGATGATCGAATGTCATCCGCAACCGCTCAAATCGATTTCCGACGCGCAGCAAGCCTTGTCTCTTAGCGAGATGAAGGAGCTTGTGCAGTCACTCGCCGACATAGCAAAAGTAGTCGGACGCGAAGTCGCGACTGCAGGCGAAACGACTCCACGGCAAAACGTTCGCACCTAAACCTGTTCGTCGCAGTAAAGCAGCCTTTGCAGGACTTTGTGTGTACACGCAATGAGTGGCGTCTTTTGCCACGCAGTCGGTGTATGGACGAAGTTGATTAAAGCACCCAACGGTGTTTTTTCGCATAATGCAGTCCGTCCAGGAACGATCAATGCCATGCGCTCAACGCAGTTTTGCAATCACCGTCGTCGTCGCGCTCACGTGTGTTCCTTGCACGTACGGTTGTCGTTCTGCTCTCTAAACTCTAGAACTGACAGCAATCAAATTTCTTTCTCAATTGTTTAATATCAATGTGCGTCAGTTTTGTGCGCTGACTAAACGTGCTGTGTCGAGAACTTTGGCGGTTGCTGATCAGCGCTTAAGCTGAAATGCGGTTCACTTGATATTGTTGAGCGCCGCAGCGCAAGCCCGCTTGCGCGAGCTACGACACCAAAGTTTTGAGCTATGGCTATGAACTTTTAGAACTTATAACCCTTCAGGCTTGAACGATCCACTGACAACCTATTAGTTATTACACGTAAACCAAATCCTCAACTCGACAGACGTCATAACCTATCCAGCGCCTTAGCACCTGTATCTTCGCCACATCCCTGATGAGCGACGACGCACGCCTTTTGCTTGGAGAAGTGACCGAGTTGCGAAACTGCACCAAGCGTCGGTTTCGACTGTTTTTAGCAGCCCTTAACTTGGGTGCGCTCAGCTTCTAACCAAGGCAGCAGCGCTGCCCGCAAAGGAGAAACTAATCATGGGTAAAATTCAGAACCTCAGGCGGCATCTCGGCATGACCCTTTACGGCAAGCCCTTGACCCGTCGTCCTCGTTTCGGCATCTATGGCGGACAGTTCGACCCGATTCACTACGGACACTTGCTGTGTGCGCAGTGGACGCGTTGGACCGAAAAGCTCGACAAGGTGCTCTTCGTGACCTGTGGCGAGTCGCCCAACGACAAGCCCGATGCCTTGCCGGCTAACGACCGTCACGACATGGTCGTCGCCGCCACAGCCAACAATCCGTTTTTCGAAGCATCGCGCAGCGACATTCGTCAGCAGGGCACGTCTTACATGGTCAACACCGTGCAGGGCGTGATCGACGAGTACGGCGATGACATCGACCTGTTCGTCATGATCAGCGCCGAGTACCTCAACCCCGACCACAAGTACTTCCTGCCCAAGTGGATCGGCGCCGAGCAGCTCTTCGCCATCAAGAACCTCAGCTTCCTCGTCTTCCCCCGGGAAGGCATCACGGTTGAGCAGATTGAGGTGTGGTCCAAGCTCATTCCGCAGGTCAAGATCAAGCCGCTGTTCGCGCCCAGCCCGCCGCTCTCCAGCACGATGATTCGGCAGTGGGTGGCTCAGGGGCGTTCGATCTGGTACAGCACGACCTGGGACGTGCAGCAGATCATCGCCAAGAAGGGTCACTACATGAAGCCCGGACAGCAGCCGTATCGCCCCGAAGCGCCCGCTCTTGCGGACGTGAAGCGGGTCGGCATCTACCCCGGTCAGTTCGACCCGATCGGCTACGGCGACTTGCTGTGCGGCGAATGGGCTCGGCAAGAGCTCAATCTCGACCGTGTGGCGTTCGTCACCAGCGCCAACCCGCCCAACAACCGCACCATCCGTGATACCGCCGAAGATCGCCATGACATGGTGGTGGCGGCGACTGCGGGCAACCCCTACTTCGACGCCTGGCGTACAGACGTCGACAGCGGAAAGGTCTCCTACACGCTGCAAACGGTTCAGGAAGCTCGGCGACGCTTCGGCAAGGACGTTGAACTGTTCGTCATCGTCTCGTCCGCTTACCTCGATCCGAAGCATCCTTTCACGCTCACGAAGTGGATGGGAGCTGAGGAACTGTTCAAGCAGTGCAAGTTCATCGCCATGCCCAATGGCTGGAACGAGATCGAGCAGGCGAAGAAGTGGGCGGCGCGCGTGCCCAATGCCGACATCCAGGTCGTCTACGCGCCCAGCATCCCGGTCTCGAGCGGCGACATTCGCACGCTGATCGGTGCCGGCAATCCGACGTTGTACTGCACGCCAGGTGACGTGCAGCAGCTGATCAACAAGAAGGGGCTTTACGGCTCCGCTTCCCCTAAGAAAAAGCGCAAGTAATTGCGGGAGGACCAATTATGAAACGAATCAACAAGACGATTCGAAAGGGGGTTGTGTTGGGGGACTTCTGCCCTCTGACCAACGCCCATGTTCACATGATTGAGTTCGCTCGCCATTACGTCGACGAACTCACCATCGTAGTCGATGAGCACGCAGCCGACGCCGTCAAGGCCGAGCTGCGTGTGCGCTGGCTCACCGAGCTGTTTCCCGGCGTTACCGTCAAGCGCATCAAGAGCGCCGAATGGCACAAGTCCGACGGCAAGGACTTCTCGGACGGGCTAGTCAAGGGCTTGCGGCGTCTGGTTCCGAAGACCAACGGTTTTGTCTTCTCCCTCGAGGAGCGAGGAAAACTGCTTGCCGCCCGGCTCGGCGCCGCCTACATTCCGTGCGACCCCGCTCAATTCGGACATGTGGCAACCGAGAAGCAGTTGCGCACCGACCCGCTCAAGCACTGGGAGGCGCTGCCTCGCATCGTCCGTCCGCACTTCGTCAAACGAGTGTGCGTGTTCGGTCCGGAATCCACCGGGAAGAGCACGCTTGCCAAACAGCTAGCCGAACATTTCGGCACTGTCTACGTCCCGGAGTACGCCAAAACGTACATCGAGTCGACCGGCAAGGAGATTGACGACGACGACATGCTGGCAATCGCTCGCGGTCAATGCGCGCTGGAGGATGCCACCGCCCGCGATGCCAACCGTTTGCTGTTCTGCGATTCGGATCTCGTCACCAGCATCATCTGGAGCGGCAGGCTGGTTGGAGCTGTTCCCGACTGGCTCCGCAACGAGGCCGACAAGCGTCATTACGACCTCTATCTGCTCACGCATTACGATGTGCCCTGGGTGGACGATGTTCACCGCTACATCCCCAAGGAAAGCCCGGCGTTCTTCGATCGCTGCGTGCTGGAGTTGGAAGGGCGCCATCGTGTGTTCTCGCAGATTCGAGGCAACTGGGACGAACGGTTCAAACTGGCCGTGGCAGCTGTCGAGCAAATGCTCGCCGGTGGCTGATCCCGGGAGTGTTATTCACGAGCAGGGAGCTGGCAATCTTGCCGGCTTCCTGCTCACACTTTCACCAAACCGGAGATTTACTATGACAAAGCCGAAAGGCCAATGGTGGAACTCCTTTTACGAGGATGTTCCGTTTCACTTATACCTGGAACGCCATGACGCGGCGGAACTGGAGTTAACGCTGCGATTTCTGGCTGAGCGGCTGCACGTCCAACCGGGCGCGCGATTGTTCGATCAGTGTTGCGGCATGGGCAGCTTGAGCATTCCGCTTGCCGAGCGTGGATACGATGTCGTCGGTGTTGACCTGTGCGAGAGCTTCATCGCTCGCGCCAAGTCCGATACCGCAGATGGTGTCCATGCAGTCGAGTTTTTCGTCGGCGACGCCTTTCAGTTTGTTCCAGACGGAGCTTGCGACGGGGCGTTCAACTGGTACACCAGCTTCGGCTACAGCGCCGATGACGACGAAAACGTCAAGATGATTGAGCGCGCCTTCGAGTCGCTCAAGCCGGGTGCATGGTTTGCGCTCGACTTCCCGAACGTGCCGATGATCCTCGCCAACTTCAAGGAGCGCATGGAACACCGGCTGACGACGGAAGAGGGCGAAATCGTCATCGCTCGCCAATGCCGAATCGACAACGGTGTGATGCATCAGAGTTGGGATTGGACGCTGCCCGATGGTCGCACCGTCTCGAATCAGAGCACGTTGCGCCTGTATCAACCGGCAGAACTCGTCATTCTGTTTCAACGCGCCGGCTTCACCGAAGTGGAGTTGTTCGGTGGACTGAAGGGCGAAGAGCGCACCGACAAGAGCGGACGCTGCGTGTGCGTAGGAAGGAGGCCGTTGTGATTGAAGTATCCAACGGGCAAACCAATGCGGAACTCCGAGCCGGCATCTACGCTGGTAAGGTGTTTCGTGTGCCTGCCACTCCGGCTTCGAAGTTACTTGTGGCAAGCGTGCTGGGATCGCTCGACGGCGAGTTCACCAGTGAAACCCCGCATCGCAAGCTGCAATTCACCATCCCAGGTGACGAACTGTTCAAACGCATCGGCAAGCTGCGTGCGTCGCTTCTGACAGACGCTGCTATTCAAGAACGGCTGATCGCCGTGCTCGAGGAGCAAGGCTTTGCAGTTGCTGAGAATGCTGTCGACCCTCTGCGCTTACGAGCTGTGACTCACTTGGGGCATGAAAACCCGCTTGCCGCTCCAGCCTACACGGCCCACCGCGACACCTGGTACGCCAACCCTCAAGCTCAAGTCAACTGGTGGATTCCGCTGCACGATGTCACGGAAGCCGACAGTTTCGCCTTCTACCACAGTCTTTTCGATAAAGCCGTTGTGAATAACAGCGCTGACTTCGACTACGAGGAGTGGATCAAAACCGTCGGATGGCAGAGCACAAGCGGTAAGAAAGCGGTCTATCCGACTGCCGACCAGTCGAGCTACGATGCTGTTGAAGGAGTGCCTTTCGCCTGCAACGCGGGTGACATCATTCTTTTCTCGGCAGCGCATCTGCATCAGACCACGAAGAACTCGTCCGGTCTGACCAGATTCAGCATCGACTTCCGCACCGTCAACATCGCCGACGCAACCGAAGGCAAGGGCGCCATCAACGTCGACAACGCGTCGCGTGGAAGTGCGCTCAAGGATTACGTTAACCCGAAGCAGTAGTGTTCTGTCCAACGGTACAAACCCGTGTCGCTCGCAGCCATGATCTCAGGCACCGTTCTGAGATCAGCTGCGGGCGATATGGTTTGCGTAATCTTTCTCCAAGATACCTGGATTTGCTGCCATCGCGGGCGGTATTAAGCCAGGCGGACAAAATGAACGAAAACGACAACCAATGGTTCGCAATCCGTCATTCGGATTGTGGAAACCGAAACCCGAACACGCTAGGCTCCTGAGACTATGCGTGTTCTTGATTGCCCGGCTCAGGTCAACGGACTGACAATGTTCAACATTAAATCCAATGAGGCCCTTCTCGAACTAGACCTACCCGATGATTTGCGGACGAGACTTTACTCACTGCTCACATTTTTAGCTTTCTTCAGTTTGTAATTTTGGGTGAGTTTAACTATAGCAATTAGTATTAGAAACCAGGCAATAAACCCTGAATCGGCGCTAACCGTAGAGGCTTTGTTCGTGACGACCAACAGCCCCAATCCCCATGACCGGCTGAAGTTCGAAAAGACGGCATTCCACCGAAATACACAGTCGCTGGTGTATGAATCCGTGCAGGATTCCAAAGGTTGTCCAATCATAGGAAGCAATCGGGTACAACTATTTGAGCCACGATGATCGAAAGAGGGGGTGATATGTCCGAACCGCAGCTTCCGCGACCGAAGGACGCGACCACGGTTCGTGAGCCGGAAACAGAATCGTACGATCCGAAGACTTCGGCGTCGATGAAGTTAGAGGCTGATACCGAAAAGGACTTGACGGCTATCCTCGTACCTGAGGTCCAAGCCAGTCCCGTTGCACCGCTCACCGTCAGTGTCGAGCAAGCCAAGCCCAGCGTGGAGGCACCGGACCCGGTTCGGAACGGCGAATTTGCCACTCTTTTCCAGGGTACTGAAACGCAAGTCGAATTGAAAGTCCGCCTGCAGTCAATCGGTGCTCCTGACTTCGACAGCCTTGGCGTCACGGTAAAGCCGGTTACGGATGGGTATTTGGGTACTTCAGCCGCATTTGTTTTTCCGCACGCGACCCAGGTTCGCGGTGAATTTGGCGTGAAGACTGACTTCTCAAAATCTCCTGACGAGGCACCGAGATACAAGGGCGAAAAGATTCAGTCGATCACGGTCACAGCAGCCTCTGCAGAAAATCCTGACGGCGCTACCACGATTCAGACTGAGCGGGGGCCGTCTCACTCAGTCCGGCTGAAAGACGCCAATTTGAGATTCCACCAGTGTTCTCTTTCACTGATGCCAAAGGAAATGCCACCACGATTTTGGCAAACGGTGACAAAACAATCGTTCAAAGTGACGGCATTCAAATCACTCAATTCGGTCTATTCGATGAGGAAGGTCGGCAGTTCAAGCGTGAATTCGATACCGCCGATGGTAAGGCGGCCGTCACATATTTCCAAGATGGTCGCAGGCAATTGGACTTCCATCCGCCCAGGGCTGATGGCACGGCTTCGCTCGTAGAACGACTGCAGGCAAATGGTCCGAGCTACGAAGCGAAAATCCTGACGCCACCAAATGAGGTGCCGCAGCGTTTGGCCGACACACTGGAAGTTCTAACTGAAGCGAGTAGAACTGGGGATCGTCATAAGGAACTCGATGCGGTTAAGAAACTTGCCAAGTTGGAATTGCAATCTAATGAAGCGAAGAATAATCTCGATGGTTTCGCGAGCAGAAGTCCTGAGAATTTAGGGCTGGTTCAGTATGCCCGTTTTAACCAGGAGGGCGGCCCAACCGGAGTACTCCTTGGTTCCGGCACTCTACCCCCCGCAGAGCGAATCGAAGTGGTACGCGCCGCTGCCGCGGATCTGAGCTCATCATTCGAGAAGGGCCTCCTGACTCCTGAGCAACTAACACTCGCCACCAGAGGAATGGCTTTTGCTCTGTACGACGACAGATCTGGAAAAGCAAAAGGCACTATGCCTGTTTCTCAGCAGCTAGCGTCCATTTTAGAAAAAAGTATGAGCGGACCTAATCGACACCAGACCATGAAGGCAGCTGTCGAGATGGTCGGCTTAGGAGTTTTGCCGACGATAAATCAACTCGGTTTGGCCGATGCGTTTGTTCCGATTGTCTTGAAAGGAGTTGAGGCGTCCGCGCGCGATGGCCGATCTTGGAACACAGTCTCTAAGCAGCTCGATGAGATCAAGCAGTTTTCGAAAAACGGAAATCGTGCTGCGTTGGCAATCTCGAATGCCATCGCCGATGGTGGCGACCTTTACTGGCGGAGCCCGGCTGCCGTGGATGCTCCTGTCAGTTCAGCCGCAGTGGTTGACCTTGAGGGCGATACCGAAAAATATGAGCCCATTTCATTCAAGAATAGGAACGTCCCAAATCCGGAAGATTTGGAGAAGGACGATAGCGGCACAGAAAGGACCGACTCGGATGATCCAGAGGACGCTGTTCAACCGGAAGTTTTTGTCAGCGCCGAACTACCGGATCAGGATAAGAAGCCTGTCAAAGAGAAGATTGACACGCGTGAAAAGGCCGCAACGGCAGTTTTTGGTGATCTCAGTTCGCTGCTTGCCGGAGCGACGGACATCCCCGAAGACGGCAAGAATTACAAAGAATTGGGTTTCCACTCTAAAGTCGCTGGGATGGTATCCGAGTTCCTGAAGGGTAACGATCAGGCATTCCTTGATTTAAGAACAGAAGCCGGAAGACCGGAATGGATACCCGACACCTCCAGCGTTGCGCCGGCAGCATTTCATCGCGTTTCAGTGGTGAAGGCCGTCCTCGAACTCGAAAAAGCAATCGAGTCAGGCGATAAGGAAAAGCAAAAAGATGCGATGCGTGAGCTTGCCAAAATGCGCTCTATCAAGCCGGGAAGCGACTACCAGGACGTGCACAAGGCAATCGACGATTATCTGAAAGTCAAGACGGAGCAGCAACCGGGCTTGATTGGCAGAGATCAATTTAATGAGTACCGGCGTCAATCCGAAGAACGGCTCAAGCAAAGCTTCCAGCAATCAGCCGGTGACTTAGCTGCCGTTCTAACTGCACCTGACGACAAGAGACGACAGCAAGCGATCGATGCATTTCAAAAATCCGCCAGCGATAACCCTGACTCAAAACTGCTGGAATGGTCTTCGCGCCTGGGTGACTTTGGCAGTACGTTAAACTTGAAAAAACAGTTGATCGCTGAAAAGCCAGATGCCAAGGCAATTCAAGCCGCGCTGCAACGGCTAGAGACGACCTCTCCGGCGTTGGCGAAAGACTACTTCGCCGATTTGCTGGCTCAGCTCAAGGAAGATCCGAAAACTGGCGAACAATTTGCCAAGGTTGAGAAACTTGATGTCGAATCGGTCAAAAAGCTGCTTCAAGAAGGCAAGCCGGACTCTCTTCTTGCACAGCTGAAGAAGTCGATGGAAACGGGGCAAATGCAGGAGCTATTCGCCGAGCTCGAAGCGCTCAAGAAGTCGAAGCACAGCCCGCTCGACTTGTTGAAGGCTGGTGTTCCGGAGCAGAAAGAACTCGATCGTGCCATCGAAAGCTCAAACGCCGATATTCGAAAAGAGGAAGAGGAGCTGCGGCGACTGGAGCGCGATTTCCTGAAGCGCGGAAGCACGCAGGAAGAACGCGACAAAGTAATTCAAGAGTTGCGACTGAAAGCTGAGCAATCGCGTCTGACAGTTGGCGCCATGAGCGGTCCTGATGCGTATCGCCTGGAACAACTCAACAAAGTTTTAGGATTGAAAGACACAGACGATCCGAAGATCGCAGCCGAGTATTTGGTGGCACTTAAAGCTAGCCGCACTGCGGGCAATCCCCATGCGAAGGAGTTGTTGGATAAACTGCTCACCGAGCCACAACGAGATCACATCGACGATTTGATCAAAACGTTGCAAGCCGGTGGCGACGCTGGAAACGATGCGTTGAAGCAACTGAAAGCATCGACCAAGTTTGTCGACGACGAACTCAATCCGATGCGAATTGAAAACCTCACGTCTGATTTCAAGGGAGATAAGCCACCAACTCTAAAAGATCTGGAGGCGCTGGAAGCATCGCTGAAAGTCGAGCGCGAAAGCGGCAACAATGGTGCCGACACCTGGCTCGATTGGTGTCAAGCGACGAAGCTGGTCATCCCTCTGAAAGTGGGAAGCGGCGCCACTAAAGAATCGCGCATTGACAATATCAAACAACTGGGAGACCTGGCGAAAAATGGCAACGATCACGCCCGCAAGGCTCTTTTAGCCATCCTGATCGACGACATCAGCCCCCAGGCGCGCGGGTATTGGAACGCAGAATTTAATTCGCAAGACGGTCCAAAGGCTCTTCATGCGGACCTACCGAAGTCTGTGAAGTCTGATTCATATGACTATGCTGCTGCTGTAGTTAAGGCGTTGACCACCGCCTCTGATGGCAAGGCAGATCAATTCGGTCGAGGAGATGCGCTTGCATTCAGCCTGGCTATGGATCATTGGTCCGATCGATTGATCGTGACCAACGATCTCGAAAATCTGCTTAAGAAGGGCATCAATGGCAGAAATGGCGACGCTGTGCTTGCCGGTGTCTTCGACTCACTTAATATCAGCGCTTCCGGTGGCGAACGGTTGGCTCGCACAATTCTGCACGGCGTAAACCAACCGGAATTCGCCAAACATATGCCGGCCTTCGTAAGATGGGCGGAAGCCGGAGATAAGGTCGGCATGCAGATTCTAGCTGGCGTTCTTACTGGCCGAACCGATAAGCCCGATCTTCTCAAAACCGCAAGAGAGACGTTTGCCAAAATCGCCACAGACAAGCGCTGCCAGCAACCAGCGCTGGAAGCACTTATGGACGCCTATGAGCAGGACGTCAAGCAAACTGACGTTTTGAAAAAAAACGTCTAGAGGCAATCCGGAGCTCGTAGAAATTCTTGGTGATGTGCTCGGAAAGGCTGACAAGGCAAGCCTCCCGGACAAGTTGTTTGGGGACGTAAAAGCGCTTTTGCGCAGCGAAATGGAGTTCTTCAACGACAATCGCAAAGAAAGGAACAACCCGGAGCAAAAGAATAGATACGAACACGTGTTGCGTGGGTTTGTCGCATCCGCGAGCCATTTCACTCAAGACGATATCGAGCTTCTGCGTCCTGCGCCCGAACTAGCGAAAGCTCTCGGCGAAAAAGACTGGAAACTGCCTAAAGAACTGGAGACCAACCTCAAGTCACGCTTGTTTGGCGAATTGTCATTGAATGCTGTCGACGCTCTTGCCTGCCTTGCGAATGTCGGCAAAATCTTCACGCCTGACGACGTTTCTACAGTCATGAGACTATTGCCGCATGACAAACCGGAAGCAACGGAAATGGCTTCCATGAAATTTCTGTTGGGCATGATTGGTGACACCAGGGTCAGCCAACCTGCCAAAGACCAGGCGTTAAAAGAGATTGAAACCCGCGAATGGAAGAGTCCTCAGCTCGACACCGAACTTCGAAAGGGTTTGAGCGATTATGTCCATGGACGCGTCGGCGATTTGAAACAGCTTGATCGAGTCATTGCTCTGGTTGGTAACATCGGAATAGAGCCTCCCATGGCTCTTGTCGTATCAAGGCTTGGCCTGCCATTGGACGAGCATACGATCTGGGACGTTGAACAGGGACTTCGCAATTTCGGAGGCGATCGAGCCGCGTATTCGAAAGTTATTGAGAATGCACTGATACTAAATGCGATGCCTAAAGAGTTGAATCTCTTTGGTGGCGTTGACGTAAAAGCACTGATCCAGCGGATGGCTGACGGTCCGATTACGGACAATAGCGAGTTTGCTGTTTTGCTAGGCGACAAGGTTCCGAAACTTCTTCAAACGCTGGAAGATTTCCAGTATAAACTGCTCGAGGAAGAGTCCGCTGCAAGCGGCCACCCGATCAACCGGTTCGCACTCCACGATGCGATCTTCGAACCGTGGAAGCGTGATGGCACCATTAGTGGTGGCTTCCAGGGTGGACAACTAAGGCAGTCGGTGGAGAACCTGCAACAGGTCACGCGCGACGGACATCAGACTTCATACTGGTGGTTGGCGGCAGGCGGCGTCGGTTACTTGGCGCGACGATTCGGTCCTGATGGTAACGAAGACAAGTTTGCAGAAAAGCAAAAAGGTGCCCTCGATCAATGGAAAGGCGCACAAACAGCGGCTGCTACTTCTACTTTGAAAACGTCGGCACTAGTAAGCGGCCTGATGCAACTCGACACGGCGAAAAAAGTTGGCGAGTATGCCCATTTGTTGACGACTGGTTCAATCATCCGAAGCGATGAACTGGCGCTGACTATCGCAGGCAGGATGGGCTCTCCGACGTTAAAAACTTCGGCACCGTTCATCTACGATGGACTTAGAGGCACCAAAATAAGTGATGTCACCGGCTTGCCTACCAAGCCCGGCGAGATCTGGGAACGTCTGAGACGCAACCACGCGACTGATTTGAAAGCGGCACCAATATTCGGTACGGAATTCTTAGGCGCCAGCGATGCGCTCGCTTTCCTTCAACGCCCTGATCTGAAACAACCCGATTTGAAGACGTCGGATCGATATCACTTCCTCAGCGGCAAGGCGCATGAGCTGGCGCTCAACGAATCGTTCAAAGCAATCGACAGCAGTCCTGAGTACCTCAAGTCGATGGAATCTTACGGCAAACTGATTGGCGTAAACCAGAACATGGAAATGCTCTTCAACATGGGAATGGGCGGATACAAAGGCGAGGATTTCGTCAAATTGGCGCGCCAATTGTCCAAAGATATGGACGGCGCGCTTCGAGATTTAGGGAAGCATCAAGGTGAGATCAAACACCTGATCGAACAGTTTAAGGATGCCTCAACCAAAGCCAGCGATGCCGATGCTAAACGAGGTCTTGATGCCAGAGTCAAGCAACTCGAAGAGATGCTCAAGATGATCCCCGGCACCAATGGCGGAAAAAATGATGAGCGCTACGACACCACCCGGGCGATGTGTGATCTGATTAACTCTCCCGATTTCAATAGCGACTCTTTCCTGAAGTGGATGAAGGACAACGGACCGATTCTTATATGGTCAACCATCGCAGTGGCGGGCGTGCTGGCCATACCGTTCTCTGGTGGTTCAAGTGGCGTTCTTGCGGCAATCGCGGTTGCTGCAATTGTTGCGACGGTCAGTTATGGGGCAATTGAAGCCTATAAAGAAGGCGTTTACCAACTCGGAGGTTCTCAAAACGGTTCCGACTTCTGGAGAGGCGTCCTTGAGCTGGCGACCGGTGACAAATACATTCAGCAAAATCTTCGATACGATCCTCACACTGGCAAATTCAAGGCTCCGCCAACAATGAACGAAGCCTTTGAAGCTGCACTGATTCAGATAGGAAAGGACACGGCTCTCAATTTAATCGGTGCGGGATTTGGAAAGTTGCTCAGTGTGGCAGCGAAGGGACTTTTAAACCCGGTATCCAAACTGGCAGCAAGAGAATTGGCAGTAGACGCCAAGGTTATGGTTGAAGGCCTGGAAAAAGTCGCTGCAAAAAATTTAGCGGCATCAACCTATGGAGGTCGTTTTACAAAGATGTTCTTTGAGACGCTGCCGCTCGGAGTTGTTGGAGCGACCGCTGACACCATTATTCAAGACGAATTGAAAGGGATCAAAGACAATCGCGAATTAGTCGAATTTGCTGGACATGCCGCGTCGATCTGCCTGACCGTGCTGTTTCACCGGGTGGGCTCGCATCTCATGCAGCCTAAGCTTACGAGAAACGGCGCGGTCGAAATCCCGTACGACAAAACCGCTTTTATCGACGCCATGAAAAATGAATACGCCAAATCCGGCAAACCAATGCCGAAGATGGCTATCGAAGGCGACACCGTAAAGTTTGAAGTCGGTGGAAAAGTGATGGAGCTAAGGTTCGTCGATCCTGTCAAACTGGCTGCCAGCCTTGATGCGCAAGGTGTTAAACCAAGACCTTTGCTGCCTGGAGAAGAACAAAAACCAGGCACCGATCAAAAACCTCCGGTTTCGGAAGAACAAAAACCAGGCACTGCAGATAACAATTCTCCAGCAATTAAGCCGGGCACCACTAATGGTGTCAAGCCTACACCCGCGCTTGAGAAGCCGGGCACCAAAGCTGGTGCCAAGTTAAACACAGACACTGTGGGAAAACCGGCTACCGACGGCACGACAACGCCGAAGATCGACAGTAAAACCTTCAACGCCAATCTTGAAACAGCAAGACAAGAGTATCTGAAAAATCCGAGCGACCCAGTTGCTACCGCCAAGTTAACCGATCTGCTACAGCAGAGTGTCAACGAGAAATTCAGGGTGCACGGCATTCCGGTGGAGTTTGCACCGAAGGTCACTATAGAACCATTGAAGGTCGGCGAGCTTCCGTACTCTGAATTTTCCAATGAGACTTTCAGAATCCGCATAGGCAAAGGCCGCCTTGAGACCACTGATGGCACAGTCTACGACCCTACACACGAAGGCTTCCATGCCGTTTTGTGTTTGAACAGAACCGCGGCCCACATGCATTCGCGGCCAGCCTATATGGCGCGGCTGACGGAGACCTGGGCAGCGGATCTGAAAGCCGGTCACGACATCGCCGGAGAACACGGTGTCAGCCGACCGGCCGATCTGGGCGCAAGAAACACTGCCGTGGACATTCTTGAGCCGGTTTTGAAACCGTATTCGAAAGGTGTGGTGACCGACAGTGATGCACGCACGTCCCTCGATCACACTCTTGCCACCGCTGATGGTTCTAAGCAACTGAAGATCCTTGCCGATAAGATGGGTGTCACGCCGGCGCAGGCTAAAGAATACTTGCACAAAGAGATGAGCAACTTCTTCAGGCTGGAGAAATGGCACATTATTCCGGAATCGTTTATGAGAGCCAATCCAAAACTCAAGGCTTATCTGGAGTCGATTGGAGAAAAACAAGCGGGACAGCTTGGCCGGCTGGTCGATCCATTGGTGACTACTCACCGAGGTTTATTCAATCCTGATACTTACAAGTTCTCCAGTCCGGAAGAGCACAGAGCGAGAATTCATCAGTACACCGAAGAATTGAAGCAACTTCTGGAAACGCGAGGAAAAGGCGCAAAGACTTCGGATGATGCGCAAAATTTGATTGCGACGATCCAGGAGCAATCAAGACTGTGGCAGTTGCAAGAACAGCTCCGCAAGCTGGAATCGGCAAAAACTACGGATAGTATTAATGGTCACCTGAACGAGATTCAAAAACTGGCTGAGTCGATCAAGAAAGACTTGTTACCTGAGGATCCGCTTCATGAGTATCTATCCGTGTTTGACAATTGTGCGCCGATGTCCGGAAAACCTTCCGCCAAAGCACCGGCGGCGACACCAACTTCTGGAGTAAATGATGGAAAGGCACCGACCAAGAAATCGGGACTGGAGAAACCGGCTTCAAAAGACGGCGTTCCAGTCAAGCCGGAGACAGAAAAACCTGCTCCTGACGTAAAACCTGTAATAGATCTATTCCAAGCGCTTTTGGCAGACGCAAAGAAAACCAACTATAACGACCTTCTCGGCAAGGTGAGGGAGTGCAAGTTTACACCTGACGAGATTGACGGTCTAACCAAACTAGCTCGTCGCGACGGTCCGGAACTGATCGAGCGCATTTTGAAATTACCTGCTGAGGCTCGCAGCGCCAGACTCAACGAACTGATAAGAACGGCAGGCAGCGCTGAAAATTTGCGTTTGCCTCTGGCGACAGCAGAGGTCAATTACGGCATCTCGAAAATGGACGCCTCCTATCACAAGGCAATGGCCGAGCTGGCCTCCACGCCGGACGGTCTTGATTTAGCGCGACGCATTTTAACTTTGCCGGAAGACTTCGTTCGTCAGAATATTACGCCGGAGAGCTTGAGCCAGAAGGATGTTCTAGCCACAATAAATAAGGCTGAAACTAAATGGGTCGAACACCTGGAACTGGAACGCAGGGGTGGCAAATCACCGCTTAAAGAATCTGACGTTTTGAACCCCGATCAATTGGCCCGTTACAAGGAAATAAAAGCGCAGCAAGATGCACTGGGTAAGAAGCCGGTTGAACTGACCGAGCCGGAAATCAATGCACTCGTAGAGGCTTATATGAAGGGCGAAGGTCATGCCAAGGAATCTTTGCCCCCTGACGGTGTGGTCAAGAAAGGGAAGACGCTGCACATTGTTCTGGGAGCGCCGGGAGCGGGAAAGTCGAAGAGTATTGTGGACGGTTTGCAAAAAGAATATGGTGCGCGATTGATTGATTCCGATCTCATCAAGCCGGACATACCTGGCTACAAAGGTGGATTGGGAACGCAAATCGTTCACCCGGTCTCGGACAGGATAGCGACAACGGTTCGCAACCAAGCCTATGCTGCGGGCGAAAACATTGTTCAGCCAGTTATTGGTAGAACCTTCGAGGGTATCCACGCCATGATCAGACAAGCACGCGCCCAGGGATATGACGTCGCCATTCACCTCGCCGACATCCCTCCGGAGACTTCGGTAAAACGTGTATATGACAGAGGATATGCTCGCGATCCGGTGGAGGGTAACGTGCAACAAGTCATTCCTCTCAGCTATCCTCTCGAGGCTGTGGGGCACCGACCAGTTATCGTGTTTGATCATCTGGTCAAAACTCCTGGTCTAGTGGACGCCTGGACCAAGTACGATACCAACAATTTTCCTGCAAAATTGGTGGACAAGAGTTCTCGACAGTTGCCGCCGATCAAAACAGGAAGCCCAGAAAGCAGGCCTTGTCCCGAGTTTAGTTGAAAAGTTTGGTGATCCCCTCCAGGACTAGCCTGGTATGGTTTCGGTTGCAACACCAGAACCCAATTCAAGAGGA
>JADYXR010000061.1 GCA_021772095.1 Candidatus Obscuribacter sp.
AACTTTATTTGCAAACGCAACAAACTCTTCGTTGCGAGCAACGAAATCGGTTTCGCAATTCAATTCGATCAGGCAAGCTTTCTTGCCGTCGCTAGAAGTGCGACCAAGAACGACGCCTTCAGACGTGGCTCGTGAAGCCTTTTTACCTGCAGTGGCAGCGCCTTTTTGACGCAACCATTCGAAGGCTTTCTCGAAATCACCAGCAGTTTCGACGAGGGCTTTTTTACAATCCATCATCGCCGCGCCGGATTTTTCGCGGAGTTCTTTCACCATCGAAGCAGTAATGTTCTCTGCCATTTTAACCATATCTCCCTCAATCTTTGTGTAAGCCGAAAACGGCTTGGTTAGCTATTCTTTGGCTGGTTCCGGAGTCTCTTCAGCACCGCTTGCTGCTGGCGCTGCTGCAACGCTGGACAACTCTTTATCGGCTTCGGAATCATCTGCAGATGGTGCTGCGGCTAATTCTTCTTCCGAAATAGGAGTGGCGAGTGCGTGCTGTTTGCGATGTGACTCTTGAACTTCTTCGCTGTGCGAATCCTGTCCTCGGGCTTGTTGGCCTTCGATGATTGAATCTGCAATGCGGCTTGTGATCAGGCGAATCGAACGAATTGAATCGTCGTTGCCCGGGATGACGTAAGAAATTCCTTCAGGATCGCAATTGGTGTCGACGATCGCAACAGTGGAGATACCACTCTTGACGGCTTCGGCAACTGCAATCAATTCTCTTTTTTGATCGATGATGAATAGAACGTCAGGACGTCCTCTCATTGTCTTGATTCCACCGAGAGTTTTCTCGAGCTTATATAGTTCGCGATTGAGAACAGCCTGTTCTTTTTTACCGCGTCTGAAGAAATCACCGGATTCACGCATTTCTTCCAACTCTTTCAATCGATTGACACGAAGTCTGATTGTTTCGAAGTTGGTGAGCATTCCACCTAGCCAACGACGGTTGACGTAGTGTGAGTTGCAGCGTCTGGCTTCTTCCTCGACGATGTCGGTGGCCTGTTTTTTGGTGCCGACAAAAACGATATTCTTCCGCTGCTGTGCTGCCGTGCGAATGAAATCGCAGGCTTTGTCTAGCGCTTTACTGGTTTGTTCCAGATCAATAATGTAAATGCCATTGCGCTCTCCGTAGATGTATTTACGCATCTTAGGATTCCATCTTCTGGTTTGATGCCCGAAGTGAACGCCGGCTTCCAACAGTTGTCTCATCGATGCTACTGGCAAGGCTCGGTTTTTCTCCTCTTTAACTTGAATCATTGGGGTCGACCTTAGTCCATCTAGTGTGTGTGGTGAAGGGAGTAATAATGTGGTCTCAGTCTGGAATCCAGCGCTTTTTTCAGAGCGCATTTCGCGTGAGCGGCGATCCCAACCCGAGGAATTATATCCGCAAGGACCCATTATGCACATGCTTAAAGGGTAGGAATTGCCGCCTAAAATGAGTCGGCAAGCTATTCCGCGGACGAGATTGACCCGATCCGGCCTTGAGGACAATGCCGATATTCTAACACAAGCCGCGCAGGACCACTATTTGTGGACGTGAAAGCAATCCGACGTTATAATAAAACTACGTGAATCGTCACTCATCAGCGTCTCAAGGTGCATACTTGTCCAAGGTTCTGGTACTTAATGCCTCATACGAACCGCTTAACATATGTACATGGCGGCGGGCTGTAGTGCTTCTTTTGAAGGGCAAAGCAGAACAAGTCGAGCACAACGGCAGACTGATTTACGCCGACACACCACTGCCTATCGTCATCCGACTGCGACATTACGTAAAAATTCCGTACAAAGAAATCAGCTTATCAAGGCGCAACATTCTGCACCGTGACAACTACACTTGCCAGTATTGCGGGGTTCGCAGACCTGACCTGACTATCGACCACATCACTCCGCGCTCCCGAGGCGGAATCGATTCCTGGGACAACGTTGCCGCCGCTTGCCTGAAGTGCAATGTGAAGAAAGGCGACCGTACACCTAAGGAATCCGGAATGATTCTCCGAATCGTCCCGCGCCGACCACTGTCCCACGTGCATTTCGAGATTTCCAAGCATACCGCTACCGGACAATCGACCTGGCAAAAGTATGTGATTGGCTAAAAAAATTCTGCCGTGGCATATCTAAGCTACGAATTATTTAGAACTGGATTGGCGAGAAATTTGAACCGAATCATCCTTTTGGGATTAAAAAACGCAGTCAACAGCCTGTTGGCGCGCGTGGCATTCTTGCCTTTGCTGTTGGTGACGATTGCCGTCAGCGGTTGCACGCCTGAGTACACGCAAGACGAATTTTTCATTCGCGGGCATCTACGCATTCCGACCGACGTGCAGATGGTTTCATTCTTCGCGTCGCCGGAGGAGCCGAGCCGATTCTTTGGTCGCGAGAATTTGATCATCAGAGCAAAATTCAAATTCAAGGATCAAAAGCAGTTCGATGACTTTTTGTTTAGAGTGAATGTGACTCAGACCTGGAACGTTTTGCCTGTGCCGGACAGGATCTACATGAGAATGGAAGAAATCGATCGTTTTCACCAGGCGGATTTGAAACAGATCGATGGGATGAAAGATGGCTATTTTCAATGCGAAACCAGCATGGGAAATGGGTTTATGAAACCAAGCACAACTTTCGTTAAGTACCCGCCTCAGGACCCTGACAAAGATTTCTTGATTGCAGCTGCAGATACAGAGGCTTTGGAACTTTATGTGGCTCTTAAGCAAGACTATTAGGGCAAAACTGTTATCGATTTTGAGCAGGCGCCAGGCGCGTCACGAAACGAAACCCCCTGAAAAAGCGAGAGTTATGGATTGAACGTTCTCTTCGTATGCCTTGGTAATATTTGCCGATCTCCGCTTGCCGAGGGGATCATGAGAAGACTCTATAAAGACCACGGTATTGTCGGGTTGATCGAGTCGGCTGGGACTGCCGATTGGAACGTCGGCTCGCGAGCGGATTCACGAGCCGTCAAGGTGGCTTTGAATAATGGAATCGATATAAAGAACCACACGGCGCGCCAGCTTCGCCACGAAGATTTTGAGAAGTTCGATTTGATTATCGTCATGGATCGAGCTAATGAGAAAGCTGTAAAAAAAATTGCACCACAGGCGGTGCATCATAAGATTCGTCGCGCCTTGAACGATGATGATGTTATCGATCCGTACCACTCGGATGACGCAGCATTTGAGGATACGTTTAAAACCTTGTGGTCAAGCTGCCAGGAGATGGTAATGCAACTGCAGAAGGACGCCGTTAAATAGCTGGATCCTTCGAGAACGGCGAACTGAGTAGTTTTCCTTCGCGGCACCCGACAACGTATCAAGGATGAACAATTCAAATGCTTTAGACAATCGGCATCTTGTCGCTTCCAGTTTTCATCTGCCGAACCCGAAATCCCCAGAAAGCGGCTTTCATATAAAGATTTGACGATGGGCTATAATCACAACTGCTGAAAATTCATCGCAAACAACTGAGCTTCACTCCCTTTTTGTTTCAAGCTTCATTGTTGCTATCGGTATTGTTTCAGTCGCTTTGAATTGAGCAGAATTTCGGGCAATCCGTCTGATTTTGACGGAACAACGGTTCTGGTTCGAAAAATGATTGTTATTCCCTTGCAACCCCGGCGACTTCCTGTGCCGTGCGAAGAGTGAGAAATCTTGGATTGGAAACTTGTTTTTAGTCTTACCGTATTGGTATTGACCTACGTCTTAATGGTGTGGGAACGAATACCTCGCGTAGTCACGGCTCTTCTTGGCGCATCAGTACTTATAGCTTGTCATGTAATCACACAACAGCAAGCTTTTCAGGCCGTCGATTTCAATGTCATATCGCTCCTGTTCGGCATGATGATTTTGGTGAATATTCTTTCGCATACGGGGCTCTTAAACTGTGTGGCAATCTGGGCGGCACAATCCACCAGGGGCAATCCTGGGGGTCTCTTGTTAGCGTTTGGCACTCTGTCCGGTTTTCTCTCCGCTTTTTTGGACAATGTCACAACTGTCTTGCTTCTTGGAACAATCACTTGTGTGATCACTCGCAGGTTGAAACTCAAGCCGGTGCCATTTCTAATTTGTGAAGCCGTGTGCTCAAACGTTGGTGGTACGGCCACGCTAATCGGCGATCCACCCAACATTATGATTGGAAGCGCAGCCGGGCTCGATTTCTATGCGTTTCTCATAACGCTGGCTCCGTTCATAATTATCATTTTTCCGGTTGTATTGTTCACACTTTTTGCCTTCTATCGAAAGGATCTAGCTGGCTCGTCTGAGGCCCGTGAGGAACTACTCAACCTGTCTGCCGCAGCCGAGATCGTTAATAAGCCTTTGATGATAAGGTCGCTCATGGTAATTTCTTTGGTTATCGTCGGCTTCATCTTCCATGGAGCGCTAAATCTTGAAGCGGGAACTATCGCGGTCGCGGGAGCGGCTCTTCTTCTAATCTTCGAAAATAAAAAAGATATATGGAGCGACGTTGAGTGGACCACCATATTTTTCTTTATCGGGCTCTACATAATTGTCGGAGCAGTCGAGCATACCGGAATTTTTGAAATGGCAGGAAAGCACCTTCTGGCTGCAATTCACAACCACAGCTCCCTCGCCATATCTTTGACCATTCTCTGGCTCTCAGCTTTCTGCTCTGCCGTCATAGACAACATTCCATACACTGCAACAATGATACCGATTGTGGAAATCATTCAAAGCAAAGCACCCAGCACGTCTTATTGGTGGGCATTGTCACTGGGAGCTTGTTTGGGCGGTAATGGATCTTTGATCGGCGCGACTGCAAATGTGGTGGCGGCAGACATAGCTCATAAAAACGGTGAGAAGATCGGATTTGCGGAGTTTACGTTTGTGGGAACGATAATTACTTTGGAAACTTTGCTCTTAAGCTCAGTATTTCTCTGGTTTTTAAATGGCGGAAATCTTTGACGAGGCAGGATTAGTGGGGAGCAACACTGCCAGGACTTTAGAGAAACAGTACTTCGATAAATAAGGACCGAAACGATATTAGATGATGACCGAACACATTCACATTGATATTTTTCTTGTTTTGCTGATGGTTACAGCCGCAGTAGCTATGGCTGTGAAATGGGTGAGGCTTCCGTATTCGATTTCTCTTGTAATCGTTGGGCTTTTAATAGGCGTTTTCCATCTTCTGCCGACAGTCGAGATGACTCCTGACTTGATACTTTTGGTCTTTCTTCCGGCATTGCTCTTTGAAGCATCCTGGAACATCGATCTTAAGGAATTGCATGAGAGTTGGTTGGCAATTTTGCTATTGGCTGTTCCAGGAGTCGTCATCTCAACGGCTGTGATCGCAGCCGTCATGCACTTTACAGTGGCAATGCCATGGACGATTGCGTTTCTTTTGGGCGCGATGCTCTCAGCTACCGACCCAATATCGGTGTTGGCCCTTTTCAGAAAGCTCGGCATGAATAAACGGTTAACAATCATTTTGGAGGGCGAAAGTCTGTTCAACGATGGAACAGCAGTCGTGTTGTTTAAGCTCATTTTGGCGATGATTATTGCCAATACTTCTCAAGTTTCTTTTTTGCATGCCTCAGGCAGCTTCACACTGGTGGTCTTAGGTGGAGCGATCTTGGGGGCGGCGCTCGGTTATATTGCCTCAAGAATAACAGCGTTTTTCGACGACCATCTTCTAGAAATTACACTGACCACGATCCTTGCTTACGGTTCATATTTAGCGGCAGAATTAACGCACGTATCGCCCGTTATCAGCGTTGTTTGCGCCGGTATAGTCATGGGAAATTATGGCAGCAGAACCGGCATGTCAGCAACCACCAGATTGGCTGTTAACTCATTTTGGGAATACGCCGCATTCCTTGTCAATTCGTTCGTGTTCCTTTTGATAGGGATGCAGGTCAAGTTTAATCTCTTAGAAAAGTATTCAATGTCTATTGCTGCTGCCATTTTTGCCATCATCATCGCGAGAGCTTTCGTGGTTTATGGACTCTCACCGATCTTCGCCAGACCAAAAACACCAGTTCCATGGAAGTGGCGGCACCTGTTATGGTGGGGCGCGTTGCGTGGCTCCTTGTGCATGGCTCTGGCTCTCAGTCTTCCTTCCGGTGTCGAGTTTAGAGAAGTGATTCTTATCACCACATTTGGTGTCGTACTGTTTACGCTTCTGGTTCCTGGACTATCAATTGAGCCACTAGTTCAACTGATGAAGATGAATCAAGTTGTGGAAAGTTCTCTGCTTGCTTACAAAGAGCTTAAGGGTGTGCAAATCACCAACGCCAGGGCGATGGATTTCTTGCATGGGCTTCGCAAGCAAGGAGCAATAACACAACCAGCCTTCGAAAAACTTGAGGCAGAAATTGAACAGTCTGCAGCACAGACCCGTTCTGCAATCGATGAACTCCACATCGCCGATGCATCCATCCAGGCTCTAGAGTTTAGAGAAGCCAAACGCCAAATATTGGAGGTCAAAAAGGACTGCCTCACGACGCTTGGTCGAGAGGGGCTGCTGGACCAGGATAGTCTGGAAAAACTAAAACTGGAAATTGACCAGGAGATCAACACTCTGTCCGGGCCCGTATAGTCCTGAGCCCGCCAGTAGTCAAGCGCTTGCTGGAAAATTTATGATTTCAAATTGAACTTTTTGAAGCGAAATTACGTTGTTAAGAATAGAGGCGTTTCGATTGCTCGCAGCAGTCGGGACGGCTCGGCTTATGTCGATTCAATGAGGACAACGTATGAAGAGCACTCTATACTCTCCTAAAGATACGAAGTTTTCCCGGTGGAACTGGAAGTTGCTGTCGCCGCTGTACGCTGAAATAGTTATTGACCTGCAAGCGCGCGATTTACAGGACCGCTTGTTCACTTATCGCGTGCCCGAATTTTTGCTCGATGAAGTTTTCGTGGGCGCCCAGGTTCTTGTACCGTTCGGACACCAGGAGACGGTGGGCGGTTATGTCGTCGGCTTGAAAAGCGAGTGCAACTCAGATTTTAAACTGAAAGATATCGCTGAGGTTTTAGAACCTGATCCTCTCTTTGACAAAGACTACATAGACTTCTTAGGTTGGCTGGCATTTAAATCATGCGCTCGCCTGAGCGATGTCGTTCAGGCGGCGATCCCAGCCAGTCTCGCTCCTCGAATAAAACGTGTGGTGCGACTGACCAAACGCGTCGAGCCCGAAGAGCTCACCAAGATCAAATTTGCACTGGTCGAAAAGGATCCATCGTCCGCTGCCATGATCAAAGTATTGAGTGAAGCAGGCGTGCGCGGGCTGTCGGTAATGACACTGCGTCAGCGTTTTTCCAGAGCCGTTAAAAAAGGACAGGGTAATTTTTTCCGGGCGCTCACCTTTTTGAAACACGAAGGCGTCGTTGAGATCGTGGCGGAAAGCACAGCCAAGACGTCGGCCAAAACAGTGACGACGGTTATTCGCGGACAGAGTGAACCGAAGACGGCCAGACAAAAAGAAATCACGGCGCTGTTAGAACGTCACAACGGAAATATGAATTTAAGCGAGCTGCTTAAAAGCGCAAGCACCACATACAGTACCATTCACAAACTGGAAGCGGATGGCGTAGTCCAACTCATGGATACTGAGATCATGAGAAACCCGATGGATGGCTATGCTTGTGAGGGTAAAATCGGACGGGCGCCAAAACCACAACTGACTAAAGATCAGGAGCATGTTGTTACTATCTTGATGATGGAACTGCAACAGAAGCTTGCGCAAACCGATCTAGCGTCCAGAAATGTCAGCACAGGACCATCTTCTAAACTGATAGCGGTTCAGGACAGGCGCGACGAGAACGACGACGTCGGCGCTCTTGGGCAAACGCAAGAGAACGGAAAACACGCGATCGCAACGGCCGAAACACTCCCAGCAAACGAAAAAACATCTGACCAAAGTAGTTCAATAGTTACCGAATTGTCGGCTGTCCCGGACCTCGACACCGACGACGAAGACAACCAGCCCTGGCTGCTTTTCGGAGTGACTGGCTCCGGAAAAACAGAAGTCTATCTTCGATTGATCGAAGAAACCTTGAATCAAAATCGCACCGCACTCTTGCTGGTACCGGAAATCAGCCTGACGCCGCAATTGGCTTCCCGTCTGAAGGGACGGTTCGGCGACATGGTTTCGATTTGGCACAGCGCCATCAGCCCGGGCGAACGATATGACACCTGGCGGCGTCTGCGCAGCGGCAGCGTCAAGGTTTTACTCGGCGCTCGATCGGCTATTTTAGCCAATGTACCGAATCTGGGACTGATTATTCTCGATGAAGAACATGACGGCAGTTATAAACAAAGCACGCCCAGTCCTCGATATAACGCCAAAGAGGTAGCCATCGAAAAGGCGCGCCGCCACGGCGCTCTGGTGCTTTTAGGCAGTGCGACACCGGATATCGGCACCTATCATAACGCTCGCAAAAACGGCACGATTTTAGAATTGCCAAATCGTGTGCACAGCCAGCCCATGCCGGAAGTCAAAGTGATCGACATGCGTCAGGAGCTTTACCTGGGTAATCGTTCGATCCTCTCCGGCTTGCTCAGCCATGCCATTGAAAAACGTCTGGATCAAGGTGAACAAATAATCTTGCTGATGAACCGTCGAGGTTACGCCAGCCATGTGTTCTGTCGAGCCTGCGGTTATGTTGCCGAATGCAAGAACTGCAGCGTGTCACTGGTTTACCACAAGACCAATCGAGTAACTGCGGCGCCTTCAAGCAACCAACAGTCCAACTCCCAGGCTGCGATCAATCAAGTAATCAACACAGCCAACCCGCAGCCATCGCCAAAACTGGCTGCTATCGCGCCTGGAAAACCGGCAGGCATAGCGCAGTCGAATGGTTATCTGGCCTGCCATCATTGCGGCTATGAGAGACACAACATGCTCACCTGCCCGTCCTGCCAGAGTCCATTCATTAAAGAGTATGGATTAGGAACGCAACAGGTCGAGGAGACAATTCGAAGTAAATTTCCGGAAGCACGCACACTGAGGCTGGACAGCGACGTTACGCGCAAGAAAGGAGCATATCGTGAGATATTCGAAGATTTTGCCAACGGTGAAGCTGACGTCCTAATCGGAACGCAAATGGTGGCCAAAGGGCTCGACATAGCCAATGTCACGCTGGTCGGAGTGCTGGTCGCCGATGCCGCGCTCAATATGCCGGACTACCGCTCGACCGAACGCGGCTTCCAATTGTTGAGCCAGGTCTCCGGTAGAGCCGGTCGTGGATTGAAACCAGGTCAGGTGATCTTACAAACTTATAATCCCGACCTGCAAGTTATCGAATGGGCAAAGCGTCATGACTACTCGAGTTTCTTCGAGTCCGAACTGGCTGCCAGAGAGGCCTTCGACTATCCACCATATAGCCGCATTATACGTCTTGTGCTGCAAGGACCAGATCCAAGAGAAGTAGAAGTTGGTCTCGAGAGCCTCGCCGAAGAGATGAGCCTGTTTTTGGAAGACAAAATTGCCGAGCACTCACTCAAGATTTTGGGACCAGCGCCCTGTATCATCGAGCGCGTCAAAAACCGCTTTCGCTTCCATTTGCTGCTCAAGGTGAAAGGCGACCACACCGTGATGGATCCGATTCTGCAATTCCTTCGTAATAAGAAAGTTCCTAAACAACTTTCACTCGCTGTCGACGTAGATGCACTCGACTTGCTATAGAATTAGCTTCGCTCGGTATTCATGCCGACAGGCGAACAAATCAACGTGATACCGGTCTATTATTTTTTCGTGCTTTTAGTCTTGCTTGTAGCAGGTCCTTTTCTACTGTTCTTGAAAAAGGCTCGCTCCGGACTTTCCCAAAAGTTCGGTGTCATTCCAAAGGAAATTGTATTAGATCAGGACAATTTGAAAAACGGCATCTGGGTTCACTCCGTCTCAGTCGGCGAGTTTAGCGCCGTGCGCCCCTTGCTCGAAAAATTGAATGAGGGATACCCGGACATACCAATCCTCGTATCGACAACAACTCTGACAGGACAAACCCTTGCCAAGGAAAGAGTCGGACGTTTCGCGCGAGTATTTTACTTTCCATTCGATCTTCCTTTTGCGACCGGCCGCTGGTTGGACACGCTGAAACCGGCTCTGGTAGTGATTGCCGAAACGGAACTCTGGCCAGGCTTCTTGAGCGAATGCAAAAAGCGCGGCATCAAAACAGTCTGCGTTAACGGCAGAATGTCACCAAAATCTTTTAAATCGTACGAACGCTACAAATTATTTTTCGGACGAGCGCTGCGAAATTATTCGAGACTGGGCGTGCAATCCGAGAATGAAGCGATCAGATACCGCGCCGTCGGTGGCTCTCAGCTTCCGGTTACGATAACCGGCAATATGAAGCTCGATGGGCTGGGCACCGAAAGTGGTGCCGTCGTCGAATTTCTGCGTCAAGAAATGAATGTTGCTCCAGGCGATTTTGTAATCGTCGCCGGGTCTACGCACGAAGGTGAAGAACGTGCCGTTATCGAGTCTCATAAGGGTCTTCTGCGCACTTACAAAGAGAGCATAGCGTCCGGCAAACCTCAGGCCAGACCGCGATTGATTGTCGCCCCTCGCCACCCCGAACGTTTCGAAAAAGTGGTCGACCTGGTCAACGCATCCGGATTCAAAGCCAAACGTTTTAGCAAAAAAGAACGGTTTTCCGACGACAGCGACGACATCTATGTCCTCGATGGACTGGGACAACTGGCAAAGTATTATTCGCTTGCCACCATCGCATTTGTCGGCGGTACGATCAAACCGGTCGGCGGTCACAACCTGCTCGAACCATACGCCTACTCAGTGCCGACCTGCTGCGGACAACATGTCCATAAGACACGCGACATCGCAAACGCGCTTACGGAATTGGGTGCATTGATAATGGTAAAAGATGCCGAAGAATTGGCAAAGCGAATGCACGAGTTCTACTTAGACCGAGAACCGGCAAGAGCGCTCGGAGAAAAAGGTCGCCAATGGATTAACCAGAATCAGGGCGCCGTCGATCGCACCCTCACCCTGTTGCTCGACGTGCTAGCCACCACCAATGGTGCCCGGGAAATCAAGTCGATTAGGACGAACAAGCTCCCTGCCAGCGAGAATTCGTATCAGCGTAACGTGGCAACACATGGCTGAAGATCTATACTCGAAGATAATAGCTAATCCGATTGCAAAGACGCTTTTGCTTCCCTCTTCATATATCTATGGCGGCATCGGTTTAGTTAGAATGCGGGCGTATGCCGAAGGCCTGATGGAACGCGTCAAAAGCGATGTCCCAGTTCTGAGCGTCGGCAACTTATCCGTGGGCGGAACCGGCAAGACGCCTGTAACCATCGATATTACACGAAGACTGATTGCGGCCGGACGTCGAGTGGCAATCCTTTCTAGAGGGTACAAACGCAAATCGACGGCACCATATACGGTGGTGAGCGATGGCAAAAATATTCTAGCTTCCTGTGCTGAGTCCGGCGACGAACCATATATGATCGCCCAGGCCGTTCCTGAAGCAATCATGATTTCAGGAAAGAACCGCAGCTCAACGGCTGAGATGGCGAGCAAAGACTTTAACTGCGACATTATCGTGCTCGACGATGGCTTTCAGCACCTGAAGCTGCGACGTGATTTCGATGTTGTCCTTCTCGATTACTCAGAGACACTCGATGACGCGCTAGTGCCTGCCGGCCGTTTGCGCGAGCCCCTGAGCGCGTTGGGCAGAGCATCACATATAGTGATTAGCAAGGTGCCGCATTATCCCGATCCCGAGAGGATGCGCCGATTTCAAAATCTTGCTCAAAAATACGCGCCCACTGCTCAATTTTCGATGTGCCGGTTTAAACCAGCGTCATTGTGCAGCGCAGACGGTCGCACCCAATTGGAAATTCTTGGCAAAAAAGTGGTGGCATTCTGCGGCATCGCCAGACCAAGCGCATTCGTTGACTCGATAAAACAGATCGGTGCCGAAGTGGTATCACTGGACGCGTATCCCGATCATCACTGGTTTTCAGAGTCAGAGCTTAACGGCGCGCACACAAAAATGAAAGAACTGAAAGCAGACTTCATCGTCACCACCCAAAAAGATATTGTCCGTTTAGATATTCCTGCTCCACTAAAGGATAAAGTTCTGGCACTAGTTATGGAGATTGAATGGATCGGCACGCCGCCTTCGTTCACCTTGCCGGCGGTTCAGGATAAATCAAGATGATTAACGCAAAAAAAATTCTAGTGATCCGCTATCGATTTCTTGGTGACACCATCCTCACCGTTCCCTTCTTGCGAAACTTGAGACGCGCTCAACCCAACGCCAAAATAGACATGCTCGTCGGACCGGTCAGTGGGCTGGTTTTGGAAGGGTGTCCTTATGTCGATGAGTTTATCGAATTTGATACCACTCGATTTCATAAGTACGATCGTGGCAGCGGGAAGAAGAAAAGTTACTTCTCTTATCTGCTTGAATTGCGGAAAAGAAAATACGACACCGTATTCGTGTTGAAACGTTCGCTTTCATCAGCGTTTCTTGGTTTTGCGATTGGAGCGAAAGTTCGGGCCGGATACGCGACGGAAGGACGGTCCCTGCTTCTCACCCATCCTGTCAAATGGAATACAGCGATTCATGAGGTCGATTCGGTGCAAAGCGTGCTCGAGGCTGTCGGCATTCCGGCGCCCGACAAGCACCTGGAAGCCTGGATTAGCGAAAAAGAGACAGCCTCCGTTTTGTCCAAAGTGAAAGATTTGCGTTCTTACAAAACCAAAATGTTGATCCACGCAGCCGCCGCACACCCGGACAAGACTTATCCGCTGGCACTCTGGGCCGAAGTAATCAAAGCACTGAATAGCGAATTCGGTGCTACTCCTTTTTTCACCGGAGACCATGCGGATAGGGGGACCTACGAAGAGTTGGAGCGGCTGTCAGGCGTAAAAAGTGTTAATATGGCAGGAGAGCTTACGGTGAGAGAGAGCATGGCTCTTTACAAAGAAATGGATCTTGCCGTTTGCGTCGACTCCGGACCCGCCCATCTTGCTTGTGCAGTCGGCGTTCCGACAGTGACTCTTTTCGGTCCGACCGACCCGAATCGCTGGAGACCACTCGGTCCATTGACGCAAGCCGTATTTGACGAGACATTGGAGTGCCGACCCTGTCATTACAAGAAAACTTGCGATGACCGCCGACAATGTCTTACGGAACTATCACCGGCAAAAGTAATTGAAGCCTCACGGCAGTTTTTAAATAATCGACGTCCGGCAATTTCTTGAAGTGGAGCACAGCATATGAAAGGTATTAGCGTTTCCCTGGTCGCGTTGGCGACAACAACAATGATTGCTTCATACGCGTTGCCGAGCTACTCGGCGGAGCCTACCACCACACGCGTTCGCCGCGCGGTGTGGCCGAAGTGGTATTACTACGATCAAATCGGTTTGCGCGAATGGCACAAGGGCGACAAGCAAAAGGCGCTCAACTATTTCGATCAATCTTACCGAATGTGTAAAAACGCGCTTGGTCCAACGTCATCAAGACCGCTCGATAACGCGACTAAAACGATGGTGACCGACGTCATCAATCACCAGCAGTTTCACTTGACCGTATGGCGCGCGACGCCAGTCAACACCGCAAGAACCGTTGACGAGTTGCGCCAGATCGCTAACCAACCCGGCGGCATTTCGATCAATGAAAACGAAAAGCAGCTGGCGTTCGTTCAAGAAATCGAGTCTTTTGCAAAACGTTGCCTTGGAGAAAAACACCTTCTGGTGCAAAATCTCGGCAGACATCGCAACTTGGATTTAACCGACGCTCAGAAGAAATTGTGGCTGGAAAAAGTTTCACAGGGTAAGCCGACACTTGGTGTGGTCAACAGACCAAAGTGGTATCAACAAAACGAACGTGACTTCACACCTGAAATGTTCACCCGTAACCCGCGCAAATTGCATGAGCCGGGCAACGACGCTCAAAGAAAGATGGACGTCACCAAGATGCCTGACCAGCGCATCGAGAAAGGCTTCACGTACATTGGTGGTCAAAAAATTGATCTGAACAAGAAGCAGCCACCACCGGGCAAGGGCTGGTCGACCAATTCAACAGTCGGAAGCGCAGAGGCGCTGGATCCGAAAAATGGTTTATCCGGTTGGGGTAACCAGCAGAAAAATGCTGCAGACCCACGATTAGACGAAGCAAACCGTTGGGGCGTCAATCCCGACGACGTCATCAAGATGGCTCCCACCAAGCGAAAGCCATGGGGTAACGCCGGCAACGAAAAGGATCCGATCATAGATAAGCCCTGGGGATCCGGCGGCGCGGCCAATGATAAAGATCTGGAAAACACGCAAAATCAGAACAGCAAATAAACTGGCGGCACTACCGGCGGTGCTGGAACACCGATTCTGATTCGATTAGAACGGGCAGTCCGCGGATGACGCAAAACACAGCGGCAAAGTAAACAAAGAAGAGCGCCCAGGGCTCTACCGAATACTGTTTGCCGAGTTCGGTGTGGGCGGCGACCATCAGGCAAAACGCGACGGCTTTCACCACTGCGTAGGTGAAGCGACTGAAGTTGGATGCGACAAGAAATTTGCCGACCGCACTCTGCATCATCGTGTTTTTTCCGAAGGCGGTATAACCTTGCTCCGATACGTGCGATCTGATCGCGTCCACGAACGTTCCTCTGATTAGAAACAGAAGCGGCACCCAGACTGGTATCCAGCCTAACGCAGAAAAAGCGATCCAGTATCCCATCTCGACAACTCGATCTCCGGCGATATCGAGGATGCCACCAAGTTTGGTGCACTGATCTAATTTGCGAGCCAGATATCCGTCGATACCGTCAGCCCAGATCACGAAGATGGTCAAGAAAAAAGCAATCCACTTGATCTGATCGCCTGGCTGCCAGAGAAGCCACAGCGTTCCGAAAGCAAGAAAAACTCTCGCTACGGTAACCGTATTTGGAACATTGATCGTGGATGAAGTGCTCGCAGCAGGGCCACCACCGGCAGGGGCAGAAGCCGCACCGGTTTTACTTGCAGCCGATGGTTCAGCGACGGTTTCCGAATTGAGATTCGGTCCCTCGTTAGTCATGCCGGTTGTCTCTATACGTCAAGACTGGCATAGTGAGCATGCTTCTCAATGAATTCGCGACGAGGTGCAACGGATTCACCCATCAACAAATCGAAGATGTGATCGGCTTCTGATGCGTCATCGACTGTAACCTTCTTTAAGGTACGCGTTTCAGGATTCATTGTTGTATCCCAGAGCTGCTGCGGCATCATTTCACCCAGACCTTTGAAGCGCTGGATGATGGCCTTGTCGCCCATCTCGGCAATAATCGCTTCGAGTTTATGCTCGTTGTAGCAATACTCGATACGTTTGCCCTTTTCCACTTTGAACAGTGGTGGCTGTGCGATGTAGACGTAACCTTTTTCGACAAGCTGACGGGCATAGCGAAAGAAGAACGTTAACAGCAGAGTGCGGATGTGACTTCCGTCGACATCGGCGTCGGTCATGATGATCACTTTGTGATATCTCAGTTTATCGAGATCGAGATTCTCAGCATTAGGTCTGAGAATGCCGCCTTTTTTTCCGCCGCCTTCGTCTTCTTCTTCTTTGACGATCAAACCAAGTGCGGTAATCATTGCCTGCACTTCAGTGTTTTCGTAGATGCGTGATGGCTGCACTCTTTCGACGTTGAGAATCTTTCCTCTCAAAGGCAAAATAGCCTGGAAATTTCGGTTGCGTCCTTGTTTGGCGCTACCACCGGCGGAGTCACCTTCTACCAGATAAACTTCGCATCTGGTCGGATCGCGATCGCTGCAGTCGGCCAATTTTCCAGGAAGCGATGAACCTTCCAGGTTGGATGCACGTCGAACCAAAAGCCTCGCCTTCTGAGCGTCTTCGCGCCCTTTCTTGGCGATCTGCGATTTCAGGACGATGTCTTTTGCTTGTTTCGGATTCAGTTCAAGCCAGTCATTCAACGTCTCAGTCACGAGTGCTTGAACAACACCTTGCACTTCGCGGTTGCCCAGTTTCTGTTTTGTCTGACCTTCGAACTGCGGCTCCGGCACCTTGACGCTGACGATAACGGTCAGTCCTTCACGAACGTCTTCACCGGTGAAGTTGCCATCGGATTCTTTGACGAGGTTATTCTTTTTGGCATACTCGTTGATTACGCGAGTGAGCGCCATTTTAAAACCGTTGACGTGGGTTCCGTGCTCAGGTGTATTGATGTTGTTGACGAACGAATAGAGCGACTCTGCGTACAAATCCGTCCATTGCAATGCGCATTCCACGTTGATTCCGTCACGGTTTGCTTCCATGTAAATTGGCGGCTTGTGCAGCGCCACGCGAGTGTCATTCAAATACTCGACATAACTTGCGATACCACCTTCGTAGTGGTATTCGACTTTCTTCGGATCTTCGCCTTCTTTTGTGCGATTGTCGGTGACAATCATTTTCAAGCCTTTGTTCAAGAAGGTCATCTGACGCAGTCGTTCGTCAACTACTTCCCATTCAAAATCGATCTTGATGCGATCGCCTTCTTCGTTGTAGTCATGAAAAATAGTGTGGTCAGGCCAGAACGTGACTTTAGTTCCCCGCAGTTCGGTCGAACCGACTACATCCAGCGTACCGTCTGCGATTCCGGTCTTGTAAACCTGGCGATGAATCTTGCCTTCTTTGTAGACTTCGACCACTAGCATGGTGGAGAGTGCGTTTACAACAGACGCGCCTACGCCGTGCAGACCGCCCGAAACTTTGTATCCACCTTCGCCTCCGAATTTTCCGCCGGCGTGCAGGATTGTGAAAACAGTTTCGACACCGCTCTTGCCACTCTTGGCCACGATGCCGGTTGGAATGCCGCGACCGTTATCTTTGACCGTAACTGAACTATCCGAATTTATGGTCACTTCGATGGTGTTGCAAAAGCCTGCGAGCGCTTCGTCGACGGAGTTGTCCACGATTTCCCAAATCAGGTGGTGCAGCCCTTTTGGTCCGGTAGTACCGATGTACATACCAGGACGTTTGCGAACTGCCTCGAGACCTTCGAGGACGTCGATACTCGATGCTGTGTAATCAGCACCATCACCAATGTTTTGTCCGGGTGGAAGATTTGAATTTGTCACGGTTATTGATGCACTTTCCTTGGTCAGTAATCACACTAAAACGCACATACGACACGATCACGAGAAGTCACCTTTGGATGTCTTTCGGCAATCGAGTAGCAATAGTTACGAACGGCTTAGAATCACCAAAACATTGGTTTTTCCATCCCTTTCGTATCCTCCAATTTTACCATAAATGAACAGCGCAAGCCGCTTGATATGAGCATTTATGCGGATTTAAACTAGATAACAAATGAGAGTTCTCTAGACTTCGCTTGAGCCGATTCGTCCAGTCCACAACTCCTTCCACTTACCGCCTGTCCCGGTCTGGTTTACAATACACAGACTGTTTCGCCTGTTCTTTCGAAGTTAACGGTTATATTAAGTGTAGTTTCACTGGTATAACGAACTGGCAAGACCTCGCATTTCGGTCAGCAGGACCAGCTTTCAGACGACTCACATTAAGGAATATAATCCTTGGAAACCTACTTCGAAGCCAAGCCCCGCCAGGTGAAAGAATCGTCAATCGCCCTTGGATTTTTCGATGGAGTGCATCCGGGTCACCAGGTCGTGATTAAGAAGGCAAAAGAGGAGGCTCAGAGGCTCGGCGTGCCCTGCGGTGTGGTCACCTTTAAGGATCACCCACGCACGGTCACCAGAGGGCAATCTCCGAATCTTCTTACCGTAATCGAACAGCGTCTGCAATTATTCAAAAACCTGGGCGTCGACTTCGCGCTAGTCCTGGCCTTCACAGAAGAACTCTGTAAGCTCAGCCCGATTGATTATGTGGAAACGGTTCTAGTCGGCAGCCTCGGTGCTCGCTCCATTTCGGTAGGACCAAACCATCATTTCGGCCGCGACCGGGAAGGAGACGCCGATCTTCTCGCCAACCTCGGCGACACTCACAAATTTGTCGTGCATGTCGCTGACATGATCAACATCGAAGGGCATGAAGTCTCGAGTTCGGCGATTCGTGGGTTGATTATGAACAACGAATTGGAACAAGCAGCACTGTTGTTATCCAGACCCTATGCGCTTGCCGGCAATGTCGTCCATGGCGACAAACGCGGCAGAACTCTGGGATTTCCTACCGCTAACCTGTCGCTGCCCGGGTTTCAAGTGATCCCGCAGCGCGGTGTTTATGCCGGCATTGCCAAATTCGACAACTCCAGCGTGCCTTGCGTTATAAACATCGGTTTGCGACCGACTTTTAAACATTTGACCGACGGCGATGATCCAACTCAACCAGTTTTGACTCTGACAGTTGAAGCCCATCTTCTCGATTTCGACGGCGACTTGTATGACAAAAATATGGAAGTGGAATTTTTGTCTTTCTTGCGCAGCGAGCAAAAATTCAACGGTCCTGATGAACTGAAAACGCAGATCAACAAAGACATTGTGAAGGCTCGCCAGTATTTTCATGAACACGGTTGCGTCAAACAACAAAGCCCGGAGAGCGAACCGGACAAACTTCACGCCTAAGTTAAACTCAAAAAACAACCGCTCGATGAGCCGGTTCCAGCGCCAACAAACTCACGGATCTATTCAGACAGATGCTTGTCAAAAAGCTTACGATTACAAATTTCCGTAATTACAAGCAAGAGTCCGTGCTCTTTTGCCAGGATCGCAATGTAATCATCGGAGAAAATGCTCAGGGCAAAACGAACTTGCTTGAAGCGATCGAATACGCATCACGTGGTCGCTCGTATCGCACATCGACTGAATCCGAGCTGATTTATCGAGGCGAAGATTTTGCCGTCGTCGAAGTGGATTTCGTCGCGCGCGACTACGATCAAAAAATTCAAATCATTGTGCGTAAAAAAACAGACGGTGGAAAAACGGCATCAGGCGGGCAAAAAAGCGAGAAACAAATCAAAGTCAACGGTGTCCCAAAAGGCAACACTCGTGGACTGAAAGGACATCTCGTCACGGTTGGTTTCAAAAGCCAGGACATGAGCCTGATTCGTGGCGGCCCTGCCGACAGGCGTGATTGGATCGATGATATCGCTTCGATGCTTTCCGCTGGTTACAAAACACTTTTATCAAGATACGAAAAAGCGGTGACGCAGCGTAACCGGCTGTTGAAGACGTTCTTTGAACGCGGACATTTAACCGGTTCTGACATCGATGAACTAAAAGTTTGGGACCAACAACTTGCCACCATGGGCGCATCGATCATCAAACATCGCGTGCGATGCCTCGCCGAAGCGCTTCCGATCGCGCAGTCGTATCAAGAAAAAATTTCAGGCAGCAGAGAAAAATTGACGGCGCAATATTATTTTCACGTCAGCAGTGCAGAAGAACGTCGCTTCGATGACGACGAAAGTGGCGAGGAGAGCGAGCCTTCCGTTTCGATGGAAAACTCCGATCTTTTGGCGATGGAAGAGCGGGAGATTGCCCTTCGTCTGATGCAGTTGTTTAAACAACGACGAAGTGATGAGATTATGCGCAGACAAACGCTCTCCGGTCCTCACCGGGACGATGTCCGTTTTTCAATAGACGAAAGCGATGCCACCGCGTTCGGAAGTCAGGGACAACAACGCAGTCTGGTTCTGGCTCTTAAGCTATCCGAATTGAAAATGGTTTCTGAACATTTAGGTGAACCACCTGTCCTCATGCTCGATGACGTCATGGCCGAGCTCGATCTAAGACGTCAGGGATTTCTGATGGAATCGGTTCATCGAGACATGCAGACGTTGATTACCACAACGCATCTAGATGGTTTTGAAAAGGAATGGCTTACCGGCGCGACATTAATATCAGTCGTCAACGGGCACGTAGACAAAAGCGAGCGACTTTTGCCGATTTAAATAGTTGGGCTGCTAAAGAGCCCAAAACACACGCTTATCGGGCTCCGGCTCGGCTTGCTTGAAACTGCCGCGGGCGGAATGGAGAGACAGTCGGAAATTTTTAGATTATTACTGCGCCGGCAGGGTACATTAATAATGCTTAATCAGTTATTCTGGTAGAGCGCACTCTATCGCTCACCGAATTACAAAACAATTCAGCACTCGCTAAGCTGCCTCGTCATCACCCTCAACGCATACTCACACCCTAATATGCTCCATCCAGCCGAACATATCCACAATGATCTTGATGATAACGATCGCAAGGTCTGCCTGGAATGCCACAGGCAATTCACAGGTATCGTCGCGGCTTGTCCGCACGATAACAGCATGCTGGTGCCTGTTGCACAGGATCCTCTGATTGGAACAAAGCTGGCCGGCAAGTACGAGATTCTGTCGATTCTCGGGACAGGCGGCATGGGCGTCGTCTACAAAGGCCGGCAGGATGTGATGGACAGAATTGTCGCCATCAAAATGCTGCAGTCGCACCATTTGAACGACTCGATGAGCGTGAAGCGCTTCCAACAAGAAGGTCGCGCCACCTGTAAGCTCAACCACCCGCACATCATCACTGTTTATGACTTCGGAATTTCACAGCAGTCAGGACAGCCATTTATCGTAATGGATTACCTGCAAGGCGTTCCGCTTTCGGACGTAATTAAGCAAGAAGGACAGGTCAGCGTCGAACGTGCAATCAAGATGTTCATGCAGGCTTCCGATGCGCTTGGACACGCGCACAAACAAGGCATTATTCACCGCGATTTAAAACCGAGCAACATTGTTCTTATCGCATATGACGGCGACAAAGACTTCGTCAAAGTCGTGGACTTTGGTGTCGCGCAAATAATGGAAGAATCGCAGGGCGGAAGCAGCGAACATCAGCGTTTGACGCAGATGGGAGAAGTCTGCGGAAGCCCGGTTTACATGTCGCCTGAGCAATGCCAGGGACACAAACTCGATCAACGTTCCGATATTTATTCGATGGGCATCGTCATGTACGAAACGCTCACAAACAGACTGCCTTTGCTTGGTCGCACCATGGTCGAGACTATGCGCAAGCATATCGAAGATCCACCGCCGCCATTTTCGGAAGTTCGTCCTGACCTGTACATTCCGGAACGCGTCGAAGCGGTCATTCTTAAAGCACTGGCGAAAGATCCTGCCGATCGACACCAGTCGATGGAACATCTGGTAAACGACCTCGATCTCGCCATTCCAAGACCGGGTCGCAGTCAGGTTCTTCGCACGACTCCCGTGGAAACGGATACAGAAGCCAAAGTCGTCACGGCTGAAGCGGTTACCGCATTACTATTCAAATTGACCTGGGCGCAATGGGCAATCGTCCTTGTAGCCACAGTCTCACTGGGAGCATTTACTATTCTCGGGTTAAGCTCCGTGCTCTCAGGCCCACAGGCACCACCGGCAGTGACAACTCAAGCGCCGGTCGCGATACCTGCAACCACTACGGCCACCACTGCGACACCGGCAACGACGACTCCAGCAGTAACCACAACTCCAGCAGTAACTCCAGCCGATCCGGCGACATCAACTAAATCAACTACACCGGTGGCATCCGATACGAAGCCAACCGCTCCAAGCACAACGGCGTCGACTGCAGCGAAAACTCCCGCAGTGACTGAAATCGAACCAATCAGAAAAACTGCCAGCGCACCACCGAAGCCGAAACGGGTCAAGAAAGTCAGTCCTCCAGTCGTTCGCGCAGCAGCAAAGCCCACCGGCGGCGGTGGCAACAATGCTGATGTCTGGCGTCAACTTGTGAAGAAACGCAATTATCAAACCGGTTATTCGCTCGAGCATTAGACGCTCGAGACAGTGTATTTATTCTCGCGCAGCAGCCACGATACGTTTGCAACGTTCACGATCCAATGCATTTTGCCATTGACCGTCAACCTTTACGTCGGAACCGATGATTAGCGCATCCGAGCATTGACTGTACTCCCGGAGATTCTCGGCAGTAACTCCCGATCCAATTAGAACCGGAATCGACACCGCTTTGTCCACGGCTTTGACTTCCTCGACGTCGGCTGCGGTGCCGGTGCTGATGCCGGTTACGATCACTCCATCGGCTTTAAAATACTCGGCATTTTTTGCCGTTTCGGCAATTGAAATATCGCTTGTAATCGCATGGGCGGAATGCTTCTTCTTAATGTCAGCGAATATTTTTACGTTCTCCGCCTGCAAATGAAAACGTTGACGAACCAGCTTGCCGGCGCAGGCGTCGTGGAATCCTTCGTCACCGACATGGGCAAACACAAATCCCTCGACTCGTATGAATTCGAGGTTGCAGGCAATGGCGACGGCAAGTGCTTCCGTATTTGCGCCTGCCAGGATTTGAACGCCTATCGGCATTTTCGTTTCTGATTTTAAACTTTGGCAGATGACGGTCATCGCAGCGGTCGTTTCGGGACCCACGTCTGCACCTTTTAAATACGGGGTATCATGCGTGTTTTCGACAATCAGTGCATCGAACTCGCATTCCTTGTATAGAAGCGCTTCTGCAATCGAGCTGTGAATTATCTCGGTCAAATTGCCACCATATCCGGCAGCACCTGAAGAGCGGGTAAATGAATAACACCGATTAGTGCACAATCTCGACCAAACATTTGAACTCCTCATCATGTAAAACGCAGGTGGGGATCGGGTATCTAGGCTAGCAGCACTGCTCGAACAGGCGACGCTTCGAGTTCTGTGAACTTGAGCGGCAAGGCGACGAGGAAATAGTTTCCTTCCATCACATCAGAAAGGTCGAGATTTTCCAACCAGACAAGACCACATTTGTCGAGTTTATTATGCGTCTCAAGAGTTTTGGAATCGACATGATCTACAGATGGAGTGTCGAGGCCGGTGAGTTTGACACCTCTCTCATGAAGGGCTGCGACAAGCTCTACCGTGAGATATGCGTAATCGTCCTCCCATACTTGATACCGTATTTGATGGCGCGTTTTAAACAGGACACGCGGAGGTAATTCTTCGATTGAAGCAATTTTTTCGAGAAAATGTTTCGCAGTAATTCCGTCGTGCAATGGTGCCAGGTCGATGACGCGGCACGGACCCAGATAAGCTTCGAGCGGCAAATGCGAGGCCATTCCAGCAGAAAGGTCCTGTAAATCGCCTTTTATGTGGACGGGCGAATCAGCGTGCGTTCCGACATGTGGACTCATCGTCAAAGAAGTCAAGTTGACGCAACCACTTTGCTCGACGGTCAATGTGACATTACGAGAGAATGGAGTGTCGCCGGGGAAGCAAGCGGTCTTGGCACCCACGGGCTGCGAGATATCGATGATTTTTGAGTAGTTTGAAAGTGTCGGGTTGGATGTCATCTTGCACCACTTGCCTCTTTAACTTGTTCCTACATTACAGGTCTGCCGAAAACTTTTGGCCATATGAGACCGTTTCATAATAAACTTTGAACCTTAAGATACCATTCGTGGTTTGACGGACCAGTAGTCCGGGTCAGAGCACTCGACCGGGTTGAAAAATGAGCGATAAAACAATGAGCCCAAGCAAAGCCAAAGTTGCATACAACATCACAGGCAAAGCACCAAAGCCACTCGGTTCCTACTCACACGCGGTGAAGGCGGGCGGATTCCTGTTCGTCGCCGGTCAGGGCGCGCGCAATGCCGATACGGGCGAAGAAGCCGGCGTCAAAACCGACGCGCAAGGCAAGATCTTGTCGTATGACATCGAAGTGCAGACCGAGGCTGTGATTGAAAACCTCAAAGTCGTTCTGCATGAAGCCGGATTGAGGATGGAAGATCTCGTCGACGTGACCGTTTTCCTCGCCGATATGCAGGACTTCGCCAGGTACAACAAAGTGTATGAAAAACATTTTTCGTTTCCCGATCCACCAGCTCGCACTACAGTTGAAGTGGCTAGACTGCCAGGAAAAAACTTTATCGAGATCAAGGCGACGGCCTTCTATCCGGCTGAGTAATTACAGGAAGCAATGACTAAACCGTTTCTACTGCATCTCGCGAGGTGAGCACCGTGACCGCAACAACGTCGACAATGACAGTTGAAATCGACAATTTCATCGCCGGTGAATTCGTAAAAGGGAAGTCCGGAAAAACATTCGACACTATCAATCCAGCAACTGGAAAAGTTCACGGAACGGTCGCGATGGGCACCAGGGATGATATCAATGACGCAGTCGCCGCGGCGACTGAAGCCTTCGAAAAGGGACCGTGGCCGCGCATGTCCATGCAAGAGCGTGCCAGGATCGTTAAACGCATCGGCGATTTGATACTGGAACGAAAAGATGAATTAGCAAGAGCTGAAAGTATTGATTCAGGCAAACCAATTTCGGAAAGTCTAAACGGTGACATACCGCGAGCGGCTCTTAACTTCCACTTCTTCGCGGAGTTCGCAACCTCGCATGTCGACGAATGTTTTGTTTCCAACCCTGCCGAAATGCACGTGGCGATTAGAGAGCCGCTCGGTGTTTGCGGTCTGATCACTCCGTGGAATTTGCCTTTATACCTGGCGACCTGGAAGATTGCACCATGCTTGATGATGGGCAACTCTTGCGTTTTAAAACCAGCGGAGTGGACGCCGTACACCGCATTTCTGCTAGCTGACATCGCCACCCAAGCCGGACTTCCCAAAGGTGTTTTAAACATCGTCAATGGCTTCGGTCCTGACGCCGCTGGAGAAGCGCTCACAGTGCACCCGGGCGTAAGATCGATTTCATTTACAGGGGAAACGTCTACCGGTCGCGCCATCATGGCCAATGCCGCTGGAACTTTGAAGAAACTCTCGTTCGAGCTTGGTGGCAAAGGTGCCAATATTATTTTCGATGATGCGAACCTGGATGAAGCGATCGACACTGCTGTTCGTGCCGGATTCCGAAACCAGGGGCAGATCTGCCTCGCCGGTTCCCGACTGTTCGTTCAAAAGAACGTCTATAAGAAAGTTCTCGATCGACTGGTTGAAAAAGTATCCAACATAAAAGTTGGCGATCCACTCGATCCTAAAACCGAAATGGGCGCTTTGATCAGCAAAGAGCACATGGAAAAAGTGCAGCGTTATATCGAACACGGAAAGACGGAAGGCAAACTGATGACCGGCGGAGAGCGGCTCACCAACTTAGGCGACGGCTTCTTTCTCTCACCTGCAGTGTTCGAAGGTTTGACGATGGATTCGAAACTTCTGAAAGAAGAGATCTTCGGACCAGTACTACCTGTGGTGCCTTTCGACACCGACGAACAAGCCATCGAGATGGCGAACAACACTCCATATGGATTGTCGGCATCTGTTTGGAGCGAAAGTATCAATCGTTGCAACTTCGTTTCTAAAAACATTAGATCCGGCTTGGTATGGGTGAACTGCTGGTTCGCGCGAGATTTGAGAACGCCGTTCGGCGGACAAAAATCTTCCGGCATCGGACGCGAAGGAGGTCGCTACAGCTTGGAATTTTTCTCGGAAGCGAAAACAATTTCGTACAAGTATTCGAAATAATCAATTGATCTTTGATGAGTTCATTGATTAACGGCGCCATCTCATGCGCATGAATGCCGCTTTGGCTGACAAAAACGTTTGTCGAAAATCAATGTCCGCGCCTTCGAAGTGGAGGGATTCGAGCTGCTTCCAGCTGCCATCGGAGGGATAAAAAATGCCGTAGGCTTTTCGATCGACATCCCACCATTTGACCTCGAGAACTAAGACAGTTTTACTACCGTAGTCCTCAGTTCGCAATCCAATAACATCAAACGCACCGTCGTAGCCGAACACCTCCTGTGGTATCACGTCTTCGAGAAGTTCGATCTCGTCGCTGCTCAGTACATGCGGTTCTAGTCCCAGTATGGATTCGAAGCTGGCTGCCACGGTATCACTCAATTCGGAAGCGGCATTTGTCCAGAGCCAATGGCCGATTTTCATACCCTGGTAGTTCGGAATGTGATATTCGAAAACCGTACAAAAATCTGAATCGATCCGTTCAGCCAATGCGAATTTGTTCGGCAGCATGAGAGACGCAACGCGCCCCTGATTCGAAACTATCGTTCGTCCCTCGAATCCGAAGGCTTTTGATTCAACCTTCTTTTTCTGAGCGTCGCTCTCTCGATGACCAATTGAACTTTCGTCAAAAGATTCGCTACCGCCGGCAGTGCGCGCCACACCAGTCTCAAACGTGTCGACTCCTGTAGAAGCCGACGGAGGCGGTGGC
>JADYXR010000062.1 GCA_021772095.1 Candidatus Obscuribacter sp.
AATACAGATTCAGACATTTAAGATCTAGTGACATTCAGCGACAGTCAAGCGGCAAATCTGTCTGACGCCAAGCGGCAAAAACCATTGTCGCTGATCACGAGTCTTTTCTTAACAGCTGCTTTGGCAATCCAGTTAACTATATGTTCAATTGATTACAAGCGCGCACCACATCAGGTGCAAGCAGGAAACGGATTGGTTCTGGTTATAGCACCGTATTTGGTGCCTAATAACGACTTTTCGCTTTAGTGGGCGAATTATCTCACGAGCGGGCCGACTTCGATTCTTTGAGGGCCTTAACTTGTGAGTCGATTTTCGCATCGGAAGCTGCCTTTTTTTCCATGCGCGCAGGATCTCCGAAATAGAAATCAAGAATATCTTTCACCGCTTCTTCCGGGGTGGACCATTCGTCTATAAAATCAGCCTCTCCCAGGTCTGGGATGCATTCTTGTAAATGGACTTGCCACTTGTCGTTGGTGAAAATAAACTTGAGCATCGGAGCGTCTATCTCAGGACACTGTGGGTTACCGTCGATACTAACGTATCCTCCAGTGTAGTCAGGGTGATTGTGACCCGGAGTTGTTACCGGCTTACACACCCAAACACCGCGAAATGCAGGTATATGGTGTGACACGTGTAACCCTGCCGCACGAAGTTGATCCAAAAATTTTCCATCGATTGTCATAAAAGCCTCAATGTGTTTCTAATCGACTTTACGATATACGCATCGACCGGTCCAAGCTTTTTTAAAGTCTGCTAGCTTCATCTCATACCGAGTTCCCTCATACGGATCGCGAATCTTCACTTCCCAATTAGCATTGGGTCCATCAACTATCACAGTATGCGGGCGTCCCGGATAATCTGTCCACGATCCTTCATGCAACTCGGCGAGCCAGGGTCCGCCTCTATCGAGGTCAGGTAAAACGGCAGGACCTGGCTTACTAGACCACTCCGTTCCCAATTCAGCCGGGAGCCTCAGGTAGTTACCTCGCACGATGTCAATGAGGTCCGTCTCTTTCAGTCGACCTCCCGAAAGCGTTTCGCCAACCGCGGAGACACATGAGTCACCAAATTTTTGACGAGTCACGTCAGGACAAAAGCGCTCATTTAAAACAGGCCAACAATACGGCTCGCGGACTCTCCCTAGATCAGTTCTCTGAAGGCGCCCAGTTCGCGCGTCAACTTGGAATTCGATTTCGCTGACGCTTTCGCCTAATGTTTCGTTGCTCTTTTTCGGAAGACTATCACCTGTCAGATCATCGGCCTTCGACATTGCGAAATAATTGTCTTTGGCAGCTACCTCTGTTGGTTGCAAACCGTCGAAAAAGCCCTTGGGCACTCCAGCATATTCGTGTCCTGCCACCAAGCCTTTGCTCTGCAAATAATCTAAAAGAATTTGCTTGGTTTGTGTTGCAAGTTCGGGAGAGATCTCAGCGGCTTCCTTAGTCGCTTTCAGTGTTTGTTTAATTGTATTGATGACTGCCAAATCGATTTGCGTGGCCGCACCAGCAGCGATTTGCAAAGCTAGTTTGCCGCCTTCGGCACTACCCTCCGGATTAACCAGTGCAAACATTGTTTCTCCAATCACATGTCCTTGCTCGCGATTGGACGATCGGGAATACCGTTCGCTGGCATTCATAATTGTGGTGCCTACTTTTTCAAGAGCGTGGTTAACCGCGTTGGGATCTTCTGCCATTGCGGTGATTGCCCCGCCAACTGCGTGAAAAAGTGGATCGTTTATTGCGTTTGGTTTGGATAAAAAGGTTGCGACCGTTCCATCAGTGAGCGCCTTCCAACCTAGTCCGACGGCGCCTTTTGTTTGTTCTTTCGCGAGGTTCAGGCCTTCACCAACACCGATCATTTTGTCTAATTCACCTTGAATATATTTGTTAAAACCCTCCGGATCACTCGCTCTTCTTCCTGCTGCTGTCGCGAAGTCTCCGAGCCTTTGATAGACAGATCTGGTATCGCGTACTTCTTCGTAATCCATTCCGAGCGAATATGTTTTGTTGTCGGCGAGTTTACCTGGTTTGTAATCAATCACGGTTCCAGTATCTTCGGCCGAACCATTCCCATGCTCGGACGACAAATCGACGATCTCAAACTTTCCTGCCTGCCCCTTCGCTTGCAGTTCGGCAACTTCTCGATCGCTCAATAATTCATGAGTAGCTGAGTGCTTTTGGCTGGTTCGTAAGGGTTCGCTCGCGGTTTCCCAATCAGTTTGCTTTGATCGCTCAGCAAATTGCGCAGCCTCAACTGTAGCGTCGGATGGCTTTGCTGTTTTAAGTGCCTCTGGTTTTTTCTCGACTTCGTCAGTCACGTCTAATGACTCCGTAGCTCGGCATGATTTCACTATACCCAAGCCACCTTAAACAACTGCGTCATTTAGTCAGTAACGAATAGAGCGGCCAACCAACTGCGCAGTATCGATAGGAATTTGATAATCAGACAAAATAATTTAGTCGTTTATAGTTTTAAAACAAAAAAATATGACACTAAATGTAGTGTCACAAAACTTGGACGCGAGTTAATTTCGAAGAATAAATTTCGAATTCAATAGATGAGGTCACCACTTTCGGTGCAATCAAAATTGTATCAAAAGACCCTTCCTATGGCATTGCTACACGAGCTTGCTCCATTTCCGCCAACCGCTTAACTTCCGTAAGTCGATGTTTCAACTTCTTCTGTGCCGTCATTTTGATAAATACTCTGGAGAACGGAACCCCGATATCTAGATTAGAGCTTAACTGAAGCACTGTGCCATCTTTGAGTGGAGTAAGTTGCCAGCATCCGTCAAGGGCTTTGAATTTATCGGATCTAACAAGCGTATAATCGATTCGTTTGTTGGGGTCTTCGACCTGACGCGTAACCGCAATAACGGTCCCGAGCATCGGAATCTTAAGGAACTTCTGCTCCAGCAATTTGATGTTTCCGTCATCCTGAATCACTTTACTATATTCAATTTCCGGATCTTGCTGGCGTTGAACGTGTAGCGCTTTCCATACCTGTGCTGGCGTCGCCTTAATAAACATCTCGCTGGTCGCGTATGTTCTGCCACTTTCGGGGCGACTTTCTTCGGCTCTTGCTGTCTGTGAAACTTGCATTGAGATAGAAAGCGAAATTATTGATACCGCGCTTATCAAGCGAGTCTTACACATAGAAACCGTCCCAGCTATTTTGCCAACCTTAGTGTTGCTCCTGAAGACGCAGTTGTGAAGAGGTTGTTCCGGTAAAGCAACCGAGAGAACTGTGTATGAAAGGTGGGCAAGTCGGGCAGAAGTGGTGCAGACTGCGCGCTTCACGCCGAGGGATATTCCTCTAAAACCATATGTAGTACCACATCGCGAGGTTTCAGCGTCGGACTCAACAGGCATGGCAGATTTTGTCAATTCGCAATCAGCCAGCGATCATAAAAACGAAAGAAAAAGATTCGTTGGCATTCACAGAACTTGTGTGATAACTTTTGTCCGAAGCCAACCCACATGATTACAGGTTGTATGAGAATACTTCTGGTCGACGACGATATTCGAATAATAAAACCTATAAAAGAAGATCTTGAGCATCAACAATACGTTGTCGATCTCGCTTTTGATGGTCAGGAAGCCTGGGAGCTCTGCAGTTGCGAAGAATATGATTTGATCGTTCTCGATTGGATGCTTCCAAAGATCGACGGAATCGACCTGTGTCAAAGACTTCGCCAACGTGGATTTACCGGCACTATTCTCATGCTTACCGCGCGCGGAGAAAAAAATGACAAGCTCAAAGGTCTTGATTCCGGCGCGGACGACTATATAGTGAAGCCTTTTGACATCGACGAACTTGGCGCGAGGATACGCGCGCACCTGCGTCGAATCAACCCGTCCGCCGCTCAAAGTGTGACTGTCGGCGATCTTAGTGTCGATTTACGAGCATGCACGATCAGCTACATGCAAAAAAGAGTCGAAGTCACTCCGACGGAATATCGACTGTTAATCACATTCTTGAAGAATCCAGGGAAAACATTTAGTCGTCGCGAATTGATTGAAAAACTCTGGCACTTTGACGATGCGCCGACGGAATCCGCTATCAAGAGTCACATCAAAGGTATGCGTCAAAAACTCTCACTGGCGGGCTGCGACAAAAATATTGTGGAAACTGTGTTTGGATTCGGTTATAGACTGGCCGCAATCGAGCATGAAAAATAAAATCGAAACGCGACTGGCGCTCTATAACATCGCTGTGTTCGCATCTGTTTTGATCGCGTTCTCGTCAATTCTATACTTTGTTGTGCGTGATGGATTTTACGCAGACTTGCGTTCGCACCTCCAACAAATGGCAGATGGAGTCGTATCCTCGATTGATTACGAGCATGTCGACAAAGAAACGCCACTCCCCGACTTAATCGTCAGTGAATTACCCGCGTCCGTGTCTCAATCGCTAATGGATTTGAGACTGCAATGGTTTGACAAAAACGGAAAGCTTTCAATCGAAAAGGGCACCCTGGCGCTTGATATGCCGCTCAATAGAAGCGGTGGATACGAGTATCAAGACTCGCCCCGAGCGATGGTTTTTACCAAATCTGTTGTTGTTGAAAACAAGCTGTTAGGCTACGCGCGAGTGGCACAGCCATTGGCGAATCTTGATCGTTCAATGGATCACATCAAGCTCGGTTTGTTTCTCGGCGTGTTTTTTGCAAGTGCGATAAGCGGTGTTGGAATTACGCTTCTGATTGCCAAGTCGATGCAACCGCTGCACGCGAATATTGCACGGTTGAAACAGTTTACAGCTGACGCCTCTCACGAGCTCCGTACACCAATCGCGGCCATCAATGCCAACAGCAGCGTCGCCTTAAAATACTCCGATGGTATGCGTGATAGCGACCGCGAAAAATTTGAGATGATCTCTAGCGCCACAAACCAGATGGGGCGACTGGTCAACGACTTGCTTCAACTCGAACAAGTTGAATTTTTGAGCGGTAATCATGCGCCCAGTCGCGAGGTAGCGGTGATTCTAAACGAAGTTAGAAAAGTGCTCGCCTGGCTTGAGCAAGATAAAGGCATTGAAGTCATGCTCGAAGCGGAATCGGATCTTTACGTCGAGGCGGATGAGGAAGATTTGTGCAACGTTGTGCAAAACCTTCTGGAGAATGCTTTGAGATACACGCCCCCCGGCGGCCGTATAAACATGTCTGCTGTTCGTGACCGCGCCAACATCACGATAAAAGTAGCCGATACCGGAATTGGTATCAGTGCCAATGATTTATCAAAAGTTTTCGACCGCTTCTGGCGCGCCGACAAAGCGCGCTCACGAGTTGCGGGCGGCTATGGGTTAGGACTTTCGATAGTGCAGTCCATTGTCACGCGATTAAACGGCACGATCAATGTCGAAAGTGAGATTGATATCGGCTCTACTTTCATCGTTCAATTGCCATCTGCAAAGCGGTAGCCATCGCTGTCTTTACCGGATCTGCACATCTGTGAGTTAGGATCAACCCGTACTTAGAGATTTTCTTCAGTCACTTGAGGCAATCCGAAAGAGTCGCGCAAGAACGCCACCCAAATAGTAGAAGTATTACTCTTATTTTGACAGTCTTGCAGGAGGAGTAGAACTCATTCGTCCGCGAACGTAATCTCCTCTTCAGCTTTCTCATTGGCTTTAAAAATGTCCAGGGTCATTTGTGTTTTTTCAGTTTTAGCAATGGTAGCGATTCTAGCGCTGCCTGCCTCCGCCGAAACTCAGCCGGCATTGCGTCCACCGATCGACGCTCAGACGAAAAATCGTGACGCAAAAAAGATAAGTCTTTCTCTAGCATTGAATGAAGGTCTGACGAACAGCCCTCGAACTGCCGCTGCACGAGCGCTTTTGGGAATTACCAAAACCAATCTCACGCAAGCCAATGTTTTGCCGAATCCGGGAGTCTACATCGACAACCAGTATCAGTTTACTTACAAACTTGGCGCTTCCATGATAGTGGAGCCACCATGGCGCATCGTTTTCAGAAGAGCTGCAGCTAAAAAGCAAATCACACAAACCGATTTGGAAATCAGTCGCACGTTATGGTTGTTTCGTGGCGATGTTCGGCGAGCTTATGTAGAAGCAGTGATTGCGCGGGAGATGACGACTCTCCGCAGGCAACTGCTCGACATAATGAGTCGAGTCTTATCGATTGCTAAAGATCGTTTTACCTCAGGTGACGTGCCAAGGCTTGACGTTCGTCGCGCTGAATTAGCGGTGATCCAGGCTGAGATTCAAGTCGAGCAAGCCGACATTCTGGTCGTACAAACAACCGAGCAGCTAAATGTTTTACTCGCTCGCGAAATTTTGGATGGCGAACCTCAGTCGCTATCATCCGTTACCGATGATTTATTGAGCGAAGCTGCAGGTCTGGGATCGCAGCAGCAATTGGTAGCCAGAGCAATGGACAACAGACTGGAACTTAAAATCGTGGCGCAACAAAACGTGGTTAACAGCGCGAATTTAAAAGTTGCGCGAGGAAATATTTTGCCTGCTCCTCGTTTTAATGTTGGAGGCATGAAGGAAGATCGTATCAATAGTCCATTGAACCGAACGACTGTTTTTTTTCAATCCCTAATTGATCTACCGGTTCTGGACCGTCAACAAGGAATAATTGCCCGAGCCAAAGAGACTGGCAAACAACTAAATTTCGAATCTAGTTCGCAAAAGAACATAATCACTGCTCAGGTCCTACTCGCTTATCGTCGCTTACAAAGCGCCCTGGCACGCATTGAAAAGTACCAGAGGCGGGCTCTGCCAGTCTCTGAAAGGATATCGACGGCCGCCGATTTGAGTTATCGCATCGGACAAACCGATATCAACAGTGCGCTTGTGGCGCAACAAGAAAACATTTTGGTTCGTACTCAATACCTGGATTCACTGCTTGCGTATGAGCTGGCGATGAACGATCTGGAGCAAGCCGTTGGAATACCACTACAGTAAATTACTACTAGTGCCTGTCGCTGTTGTGTTGCTACATGGCTGCACGATGGAGCACTCTGTGATTGAGGATCCGAAGACCGAAAGTGCATCTCCAGCACCTGAGCCCGAATCTGAAGAGCACCAGGTGCAATTGCAAACTATGCGCGTTAAGCGAACGAATGTGCCGACAACCATTAATTTCCCTGGCAAAGTCAGTGCTCTTCCCGATCACTCAGTTTCTGTCAGTCCGAACATCGCAGGCAAGATTTCGCGGGTCACGATTGTGCCGGGGCAGCGGGTCTCGAAAGGTCAGTTGATTGCAATCCTGGATGACCAGCAATTGTTAGCCCAACATCAGCAAGCCTCTGCACCCCAAGAAGCGGCACTAAATGCGGTGGCGCAAGCGAAAATCAATCTTGATCTGGCGCAGAAGAATTTGTCACGCAGCGAGGCATTGTTCGAAAAAGACATCGTAGCTGAGAAAGACGTAGTCTCGGCGCGCAGTCAAGCATTGCTAGCGAAATCACAAGTCGAAGCAGCCCAGGCAAAGGTCGCAGAAGCGAAACTTGCGCCGGCACATATTGCCACGCAACTCGCTTTCACCAAAGTCTACAGTCCTTTGTCAGGAGTAGTGGCGAAACGATTTCTCAATGTTGGCAGCGCCGCAGATCCGACCACGCCTATCGCTCATATAGTCGACTTGAACAACGTCATAATCGATGCCAGTATGCCGGCCGATTCGTCGGTCGATCCTCAGGTTGGACATACCGCCGAAATAACTACAGTGGCGGAGCCCGGCGTTAAGTATAAAGGGCGCATCAAATCGATTAGCCCCACGGTAGATCCGACAAACAACACTGTTTCGATCGAACTGTTGGCGAAAAACGATCACGGACGTTTGAAGGAAGGGCAGCAAGTCACGGTTACAATCACGACAGCCTCATCACAGGCGGTTCTTGTTCCGGAAACCGCGCTGACTCCCAGTCAGGAAGATCCTTCCGACGTCAATGTGTTAGTGGTACGGGAAGGAAAAGTCAAATTGACTCCGGTGTCAACCGGCACCAAACATAACGGGCAGGTGCCGGTTCTAAAAGGACTCGCCAACGGCGACGAAATTGTCAAATCCGGAGGCTATGGTATCCCTGATGGTGCCGTATTAGACCGAGGTCAGAAAGAAAAATGATCGTTGGTCTAATGCAATTACTGATGAAGCAGAGCCGGGCCATGTATTTTATCCTGGTGATGATCACCGTATTTGGTGTCATCTCGTTTCAAACACTTCCCAGCGATGTGTATCCGGAATTGGCCTTCCCTCGAATTGCCGTGATCGCGACCGTCGGTGATATGGAACCTGACCGGGTTTTGCTCACTGTGACGCGACCGCTTGAAGAGGCGGCTACACAAGTTTATAAAGTGCGATGGATTCGCTCAAAAACTATTCGCGGTGCCAGCGAACTGTCTGTTGAGTTTCAGCCGGGCACTGATATGAATTTTGCCTGGCAGCAAATGCAGGCACGGATAGCCGAGGTGCGAACTTCTCTGCCTCCGGCGACATCCATGATTGTTGAGCCGGTCACTCCTGCTATTTTCCCGGTGCTGAACTACAACATCACGTCAGAGAAGCTGTCCCCGAAAGAGTTGTACAACGTCGTCAGATACGAAATTGAACCTCGAATAATACAGGTGCCAGGTGTTGCCCGTGCGATTACTCAGGCAGGAAATATCCCCGAAATAGTGGTGCAAACTGATCCAGAAAAACTGAAAAGTTACCGGCTAACCGTTTCCGATGTTGCCAATGCAATCTCGAGGACCAACCAGGTTGACGTTCTTGGGCGCCTGGACCGACACTATCAGCAAAGCCTAGTTGTCGGTCCAGGCGAAGCAAAACGCCCGGAAGATCTTGGTGGTCTAGTCGTCTCACGTATCGGCACAGAGCCAATATTCGTCAGAGATATTGCCACCGTATCTGATGCCTACCGTGATCCTGTCAGCATTATCAGTGCAAACGGCAATGAGGGAATTGTTCTAAATATTTTTCGCCAACCAAGCAGCAACGTAGTTGCTGTCTCAGATGGAGTGGCATCCGAACTGAACAAGATGAAGAGCAGTCTCCCCTCGGCAATCAAGATCAGCAAAGCCTACGATCAGTCGAGGTTAGTGCGTCAAGCGCTTGAGTCGATTCTCGATGAAATCGGCATCGGCATTTTGCTAATCGTAATTATTCTGTTTCTTTTTCTGAGGTCGTTGAAAAGTACGCTAATAGCCGCAATCACCATCCCTTTGTGCGCGGCTGCATCGTTCGTCGCGATGGCCTTGCTAGGTCAGAGCCTGAACCTGATGTCGCTTGGTGGAATGGCTATTGCACTTGGTCTGGTTATAGACGATGCGATTGTTATTGTTGAAAACATGCATCGTCAATTAGAGAAGGGGCTTCCTCCGCAGGCCGCGGCCACTGCTGCAGTAAGTGAACTTGCAGCACCGGTCACGAGTTCAACGGCCACTACTCTTGTGGTTTTTCTACCGCTGGGGTTGATATCAGGTGTAACAGGACAATTTTTCTCTGCTCTCACAATTACACTGGCAACGGCTGTTGCCTTTTCTCTGGTGCTCGCTTTATTCGTGATACCAATCATGAGTGCGCAATGGATGCGGTCGGCCAACGAAAATCGGAAAGTAGAAAGCCAACCACGTTTGACGAAAACAAACTGGTATCGGAATCTTTTAAAAGGCATTCTTCAGAAACCATTCTTCTCCGCTCTTGCAGCAGTTGCCATTCTCGGGGCTGGAGTGATGCTCTATAACAAGGTCGGAACTGATTTTTTGCCTGAAATGGACGAAGGCAGTTATGTGTTGGATTATCTAATGCCTACTGGAACTTCACTACCGCAAACTGATTCAGTCTGCAAACGCATCGAAGCAGTATTGGCGGAAACTCCTGAAGTAGCTGCATGGACACGAAGAACCGGAGCAGAGCTCGGACTGTTTGCCACGCAACCCAACACGGGAGATATCCTGGTTATCCTGCGCCCTCATGGCGAGCGAAAACGCACGACCTCAGAAGTTATGGACGAGCAACGCGAAAAGATCGCTGCAGCAATTCCTGAAGTGGAAACTGAATTTCATCCCATTCTTGCAGATCAACTCAACGATTTAGCCGGCGCGGGAAACCCTGTTGAGGTGAGAGTTTTCGGTGAAGACCCTGCGGCAATTCGAACTACCGCAGAAGCCGTTCACGAAAAAATGCTCAAGATTAAGGGACTCGTAGACGTTGCGCTGACCAGTCAGGATTTCTCACCACAGTTCAATGTTGAAGTAGATCCATGGCGGGCAGGTAAGCTTTCACTGAATCCGCTAGATGTCACAGATCAAGTAAAAGATGCAATTCTGGGCCGAGTCGCAACTCAATTAAAAGAAGGAGACAAGTTTGTCGACGTGAGAGTTCGTTTGCCGGATGCAGTTCGCTTCGACTCGGATCGTATCGGCGAGCTTTCCATCATCGGGAAGAATGGCGCACTGCTTCCGCTCAATTCTGTTTCCGAGGTTAAACAGACTCGCGGTGAAACCGAAATTCTGCGCGAGCACCAGAAACGGTATGTAGCTGTGGAGGCCAGTATCGAGGGGCGAGACCTTGGCTCCACAATCGCGGAAGTTAAAAGGGAGCTCAGCCAAATCCAGGTTCCCCAGGGTGTATCAGTGAATGTGGGCGGCATCTACCTCAGCCAACAAGAGACGTTTTCTCAATTGCTATTTGTGTTGTTGCTTGCCACCACATTGGTTTATCTGATGATGGTGATTCAATTCCGATCGTTTCGCCAACCATTGGCAATTTTAGTTGTGCTTCCACTTGGATTGCTTGGCGTTGAATTAGCTTTAATTGGCACGGGCACACCGTTGAATGTATCTTCATTCATGGGACTCATTCTGTTAGTAGGACTGGTGGTAAAAAACGGAATCATTTTGCTTGAGTATGCAAATCGTTTGCACCATGAAGGCATGTCACGAGACGAGGCCCTTGTCGAGGCCGGCACGGTGCGATTTCGCCCAATTATGATGACCACACTTTGCACAATACTAGCTCTGGTGCCCTTGTGGCTGGGTCACGGGGCGGGCGCGGAACTCCATCGCCCGCTTGCTATAACAGTAATTGGAGGTCTGACATTATCGACCATTTTTACGCTGATTTTCGTTCCACTGATGAGTAGATTGCTTCAGCCGCAACTCCGCTGAGCTGAAACAAACCAGGAAGCGTCAGTTCAAACGGACACCGCAGCTGGTGTCATTACGTCGAAGTCAGCGCAGGTTTATTATGATTCAAATTTCAAAAGAGACTAATCGAACCTTTGCAACAAAAGCAATCGGAAGCACTTCATAACCGCTTGAGTAATGTTACTTGTAGCACATTCGCTCGCGCATTTCGCACAAACGTTAGTACACTCAGTGCACGGATCAAAGAACCGCTCAGCGGCCTCCGGCTACTTAGAAGCGCCGGCGGTGAGAGTCTTCTTACTTGCGGGCTTTGGGCGGAAAACAGCCCTCATAACTTCGACAGCTTTATCGCATTCTTCTTTGGTGTTATATCGACCAAGCGACAATCGCAACGATCCTTTGGTTCGAGAACAAGGTAATTGCAATGCGCTCAGGACATGCGACGGTTCGATCACTCCGCTGTGACAGGCAGAGGCACTCGATGCGCACACACCTTTCATATCGAGCTGCATGACGAGAGCTTCGCCTTCTGCATTCTCAACAGTGATGCTGACGTGTCCAGGCAATCTGCGATCCAGATCGCGAGTTCCGGTGATTTGAACGCCCTCAATTTGACTCAGTTCAGCAATCAAATATTGCGCTAATTCTTTCAATCTTGAACAGCATTCTTCCAGGTCGAGACGAGCCAACTCTGCGGCTTTCCCAAGAGCAACCACGTTAGCCAAACCTTCCGTACCAGGGAGCAATGCTTTCTCTTGTCCGCCACCAAATGTGATGGGCATGATGTTGACGCCTTTGCGCAAAAACAATCCGCCGATTCCTTTTGGCGCGTGGAATTTATGACCGGAGATGGACAAAGCGGACACGCCTTGTGCGGAACTCAGATCGATTAAAACCTTGGCCGAAGCTTGAACGGCGTCAGTGTGGAAGAAAATTTCAGTGCCGTGTTTTGCGGCTTCTTCCATTACCACTTGTCCTAATTCAGCAATCGGTTGGACGGTGCCAATTTCGTTATTCGCCCACATCACGCTGATGATGCTGGTTTCCTTCGTGATCGCTTTTCTCAAATCTTCAGGATTGAGAAATCCTTCTCCGCAAACGGGAAGGTACGTAACTTTCCAACCTTCAGCTTCCAAAAGTTTAGATGGTCCCAACACTGATGGATGCTCGATTTGCGTCGTGATCAGATGCTGTCCCAATCCGTTCGCTTTGACGAAACGCGCGCGTCCTAGAATGGCAACGTTGTTGCTCATCGTTCCGCAAGGACTGAAATAAATTTCTGTAGGCGAGCAACCCAAGAGGTCTGCAACTTGTTTGCGAGCGTGAGAAATTGCTTTGTGCGAATTTCTGCCGAAGGAATGGATTGAGGATGGATTACCGAACTCTTCCATCAGATACGGCATCATCGCGTCGACGACTTCTTGTCGAACTTTCGTCGTCGCACTGTTGTCAAAGTAAATGCTCATGACTGGCTTCACACACTCCTGGAGCGAATACGTAACGGGTGAAAAGCACCGTTATTCACGCTTAAACTATCGAAATGGTAGCATGCTCTTCTTGTTCAGAGGCTTTCCGAAGAGGCATATAATCGAACGTCTTGTTGACATCACGATCTTATCACGAGAGATCAGCCTCCCAAGCCGATCCCGTTCAATCGAAAATCGAAGAGCAAAAATCACTGCGAGGTAAGGTGATTCTCAGAATTATCCTTCTATTAGCGATTGCTATAGTCGCGGTAGTGACCAATCTCTGCACAGGCGATGTCAGCATCGCTCCATCAACGGCTTTCAATGCGGTTTTCGCCCCGGATAAAATTCCGGCGGATCAGGCGTTCCAATTAGAAATCATTCAGCAGATTCGATTACCTCGTGCTCTGATTGCGATGGTGGTCGGAACGGCGTTGAGTGTGGCCGGCTATCTTTTGCAAAGTCTTTCGCGAAACCATCTGGCAGACCCGTATCTCACAGGCGTGTCCAGTGGCGCCGGAGTCGTGGTTGCTGTTGCGGTCGCTAACAGCGTCAGTTTCGAATGGGTGCCGCTCCTCGCGTTCCTTGGCGGTCTTCTGGCAAGCGTCATCGTGGGCGGCTTGGCGCGCACCTCAAGAGGCTTCTCGGTCACCCGCCTCTTGCTTGCCGGCGTCGGCTTGTCCACAATTTGCGGCGGCATCATCACGCTGGTCGTCACCCTCGGTGGCGATCCGGTGCGCTCGCAAGGAATCTTTTTCTGGCTGGCAGGCGGCATCAGCGGTCGCACCTGGGGCGAACTAATTCCAGCCGCGATCTATACATTAATAGGTTTAGTCGCGACATTTGTTTTATCAAAACAAATTCGAATGCTCTCAGTCGGCACAGAACAAGCAAGAGGTCTCGGTGTCAACGTCGACCTGGTTCAGTGGGCGCTGTTGTTCGTCGCCGTGCTTCTCAGCGGCGCAGCGGTTTCCGTCAGCGGCATCGTGGGATTCGTCGGCTTGGTCGCGCCTCACATCGCACGCAATCTCTTTGGTCGAGATGAGCGCGCGCAAATCTTTGCTTCGGCATTGATCGGCATGGTGCTCGTTCTATTCAGCGATCTGTTGGCAAGAACGCTGGTGGAAGGACAAGAACTCCCGCTTTCCACCTTGCTTTCGCTTGTGGGCGGCCCGTTTTTCCTCTTTCTGGTTTCAAGACAAAAATCCGAGAGTGTCTAAACCAATGCAAATCGACGCACCAAATACAGTATCAGCCACCATGCAATCGCCATCATCGAAAAATAAACTGGAAGCAATCGGTTTAAAAGCCGGTTACGATCTCAACGCCGTTGTCGTAAACATAAATCTTTCAGTCCAACGCAGCAAAGTTACTGTCCTTGCCGGTCCTAACGGTTGCGGCAAATCGACGGTAATCAAAGTCTTGGCACGTCAATTGAAACCTATAGAAGGATCAGTTCAACTCGACGGCGCCGACGTGCATTCTATGCCGGGAGAAACCTTCGCGAAAAAAGTCGCTTATGTGCCACAGTCAATCGATTTTTCAAACGAACTCACCGTTGAAGAAGTAGTTCGCCTCGGCCGAAACCCGCACCAGAAGTGGTGGTCGTGGACAGAGTCGGAAGCTGATGCAGAAGCGACTCACGCGGCAATTGCTAAAGCCGGTTTAAACGGTTTAGAAAAACGACCGTTCACAAATCTCTCGGGCGGCGAACAGAAGCGCGCCTTAATCGCCACAGCACTCGCTCAAGAGCCTGCATTCATCTTGATGGACGAACCAATTGCGCATCTTGATTTTAAGCACCAACTTTCACTCTTATCGCTTATCGCTGAACTAAAAGAAAAATCGATTGGCATCCTTTTAGTTCTCCACGATCTAAATATGATCGATCGAATTGCCGACGAGATAGCGCTGCTTCTCCCTCAATCCGACAAACCAAGCGAAGTCTATGCCATCGGTCAGAAGGATGAAATCCTCAGCCCGGAGAACATCGCAACAGTGTTCGACGTGAGTGTTTCCATCTTCCCTGATTCTTCGAGCCAGGGACGTCACTTTTCAATCGAAGAAAAAACAAAAGCGAATCGTACCTAAGAAACTGCTCTGACCGAACGACTCAAACAAAAACGGGGAGTGCCGCGCCCCGTCTTCGAAATTCGTGAATACCAGTGTCCGACTTCTTATCGTGACCGGCGCGATTGCTCTCTGGCTCTTGAGTACGCATCCTGGAACCGCTGACGGTGCGCATCCGATCTGCTCTGGTTCCGTCCCTGATTGTAATCGCCTTCGTATGGTGTGGAGCGATATTGACAATCAGGGGTGTATCGGTTGTTGCTGCCTGTGTCAATTAGGGCTCGAATATCGATGTCGGGCCGGCCGCCTTGATTCCAGCCGCCACGCTCGTAACCGCCGCGATCATAGCCGCCACGATTGTTACCGCCAATACTGAAAATGCCACCGATTTCGAAACCGCCAATCTGCAAACCACCACCACCGCGGTTACCGATTCCAATACTGATGCGAGGCTCACCGCCATGAGGCGGGAAAAATGGGGGCGTGCGGTAACTTCCATGGTCGTACCGAGGATTTCCACGACTGTGACCAAACTCGTACCGAGGATTCCTATATCTATGATCGTAATCGCGATCGCCAATGTCAGCTCTAATGACTACATTGTTTTGTCCACGTCTGAGCGCATGAAAGGTGTCGCCGTTGTGATCGAAGTAAGGACGCTGTCCGAGTCTTCCTTCACCATAGTTATAATCCGGATAATTCGTTCCGACATAATCGCCGCCATCCTCAACGCGAGCAATGCGAGGATCTCGTCCATCCGCTCCGGGATAAACAACAGTCAGGTTCTCAACACGCTCGATGTTCACATCGCCACTACCGCGCGGAAGTAGCTGTCCATCAACATAGACTTTAGGGTCGGATGGAGACGCCACTACTCGTTCACCAGGCGGTGGGTACGCTTCGTCGAAGAGCGCGCTGTTCTGCACAGCAGTAGTATCGGTGTCGCTGTCGCGCTCGACGGTCCGTGAAACGTCGTTATATGGCTTACTGAACTCACTTTCAGTGTCGTTAGGTACTGCGGTTGGTTTTGAATCCCGCCCCGGTGCATCACCCATTAGCTAATCTCCCTGACCTTTACGGACCTTCCCAGTCCTACATCTATAGTGACTTTTGTGATATTGGACTGTCAATGGGAATTATCCCCATAAGCCTGTGACATAGATGTGAAACCAGTACGCCGTTTCGAGTTTTTACAATTAATTCTGCAAGTGGTGACTAATCCACCCTACCGCTGTTCCTGAGTCATTTATACCCGGATAGTCGTTTGATAAATCGTTGGCACAAAATCGCAAATCGCCAGAGCAGGACGGCAAATAGAGCCTTTCGGCTTGACATCAGCCGGGTTGAACTTTCGATATTTCGTCAGCCCGGCCAAAACGTTCACAAAATCAAAACGCTCTCAGCAGCAAAAACTTTTCCAAGCCAAAATTACCGAGAAAGAAACCAGGAGCGGCATTACTGCGAAGCGATTCAATGCAACGCCAGCCAACACGAGGTATTAGAACGCGCAAAATGGCGAAGCGATCTAATCACGACAAGTCGACTCGAGCATTCCAACGCTAAATCCGCCAGCCACCACAGGCAGTGCCTGCATCGAAAGCTAAATTTTAAATCACGAAAACAAAGCCAGAACTTTTGGCCCGAACACCAGCATTCCAACAATCGCAGCAGCGAACGACACGCTGAGAACAGCGGCAGCGGCAGTATCTTTCGCGCAACGAGCAGCGTAGTGATACTGATTGTTTGTCGATATATCGACTAAATGTTCAAGACTGGTATTGATGAACTCACACGCAATCACGAGCGACATCACGATAATCAGAGCCAACCAGCTCATCATATCGATCTTCCAGGCTACACCGGCGATGGTGACAGCAACACAGAGACAGAAGTGAATGCGCAGATTGCGCTGGTCGCGAAGACCAATCGCAACACCGTGAAAGGCATGGTAAAAGGATTCGACCAGATTGCCGGCGCGACCGGATTTACGCTGCCAGCTAGCCGGGACAAGCGCTTGCGGCACAACATCGAGTTTTGCCGCCTGGCGTCGTTCCTGCAAGGAAGCGACATTTCTACTTTTTGCCCGAGCTAACCGCTCTTTACGTTTCGCTTCCGGACTTGGATCACTCATTCGAGTTTTCTCCTGGTCTACATACTCTAATGAATCATATGAACCGCCTGCGCGTCCCTTGATTCGTCTAATCAACCTTTACAAGCCTTATAAATACGAGGGGTTGGTATGTTTCCTGGATATCCATTGCGCTCAAAAATTTAGTTTAACGGTCCCGGAATTTGCCCACCAATTCCATCTTACATCCGCGGGAAGCCAGCGGCCTTGAGAATCTTGCGCTGTCTTCCGAACATTTCTTTCTCTTCGTCCCTGGTTTCGTGGTCAAAACCGAGCACATGCAGCATGCCGTGCGCGATCAGAAAGGCTAGTTCGCGCTCGAAACTATGTCCGTAATCCTCAGCCTGTCTAATCGCTGTGTCCATCGAGACAATGATTTCGCCCAGTTCATAAGGCAATGATTTCTCCGGGATTTCAGTTTCCATCGGAAAGGACAAAACATCAGTCGGCTTATCAAAACCGCGCCAGAGCCGGTTCAATTCCCGAATTTTCTTGTCTGAAACCAGCACGAGACTAAAAATGCCGCGTCCTTCAATCTGCTTTATCTTTCGCGCGCTTAACCATTTGCACGGATTGTCCGTCAGGTTCAGGCAAACTTGCTCGGCCAGGTCTTCGGCCATACGGACAACAGAGGCAGAGTCTACCTTATGCTTCCTTTGCCGATTGGAGATTGAAACCTTAGGAGCCATTGAACACCTGCCTGCGCCTTACTTTAGATTGGGGCCGTTACGTTGCCGCCTCTGAATCAAACTTGTCGATCCTGCCAGCGTACGCACGGCGGCTCGATTCCCTTCACAACCCGTTTTGCCGCTCACCCCGAACTGCACTTCGCTTAACGTGATTGTTGTCCGAAAAGAAGCGCCATGTTAACATACGTTGATTGGAAGCTATAAATGGTGTTGTCGTAGGCAAGAAGCTCAGCCTACGGCGATTTGCTTTTACGCTTCCGCACCGGTTTGAAACCGGTGCACGCATTCTGCTTTTTGAATGTTTGAAGAAAATTGTTTCAGTTCTATTGAATAAAACGCTTCCTCGAATATCTCAAGCCGATGCGCTGCAAAGCTGACGGAGCGATTCTTATTTCAGTGCCCGAAAAAAATAAACAGGACAAAGTCTTTGAAGACCTGACAAAAGTGGCGGAAAGCGTCATTTCGGATGTCGGTCTTTTGCTAGTCTCAATCGCTATCGTGCAGCAAGGCAAGCGCCGCGTGCTCAACATCGCCATTCACCGAAAAGGCGGACGCGTCAGTCTCGACGACTGCGAAACAGTAAGCCGCCGTTTAGAAGCCGCTCTCGACGAACGCGCAGCCGGCGAACTTGGTCCAGTTCTCGATGGCGATTATGTGCTGGACGTTGAAAGTCCAGGCATAGACAGGGTTTTAAAAACAGATACCGAATATCGAGTCTTCGAAGGCGAAACCGTCGAAGTGCGATTGAAGGAATCAATCGATGGAATGCCTCATAACATCAAGGGTACGCTTGCCGGTTTGATTGAAAACGAAAATGCAAAAACCGTTTTGATCAAAAATCCTGCTTCACTCGAACAATCAAAAACTTCGAAGTCGAGCAAGAGCAAAGGCAAAGCCGAAGTCGACGAAGCAGCGTCGAAATTTAAAGAGGAAGTGGCTTTGCCATTCGCCTCGATCTACTCTGTGCGACTCTACCCAGAGCACGCAATCAAAGCGCTTTCAGAAGCAGAAACGGAAACGGATTCTGACGACGACGCTGACATTGAAATTGAAGCTGAGATTTAAAACTGAATTGTTTTAAAACAAACGCTCAACGGACGCTGGAAACTCAAAAATACAATCTATACAACTGAATAAAATGTGGGAGGAACACCCGTGATTAAAATTGGTGACAAACTTTTAGAAGCAGCTGAAGAACTCGAAAGAGAGCGCAACATTCCGCAAGAGGAATTCATCTCTTATGTCTGCGACGCGATCGTAGCCGCTTACAAGAAGAAAGTTCCGGATCACGATGTTGACGGCGTCAGAGCCATCTTCGACACCGAAACCGGCGAAATCGGCATCTTTGCACCAAAAGAAGTCGTCGATGAAGTAAGCAACGAGTACCATGAAATCTCGCTTACCGACGCACAAGATTTGATTCCCGACGTCACTGTCGGTGAGGTTTTGGAAATCGAAGTGACACCGCAGGACTTCTCGGAGTTCGGACGGATCGCCGCTCAGACAGCCAAACAATTGATTACGCAACGTTTGCGCGAAGCTGAAAAAGAACTGATCAAAAAAGAATTCGAAGCCCGCAAAGGCACTTGCACCACCGGTCAAATCGAACGGATCGAAGTAATCAATCACAACCGCAACAACGTGATCGTCAACCTCGGTCGCGTGGAAGGCTGCATGCCGACTCGCGAACAACTCCCCGGCGAAACTTATCGCGTCGGCAACCGCGTCAGAGTTTATGTATTAGAACTAAGAGAATCGGGACGCGTTCCGCAAATTATCGTGTCGCAAGCTCACCCTGAGCTGGTTCGCGAATTGTTTGAACTCTACGTACCTGAAATCGAAGACGGCACAGTCGAAATCAAATCGATCGCTCGGGAAGCCGGTTATCGAACCAAGATTGCTGTGCACTCTGAAGATGCTGATGTCGACCCGGTCGGCGCTTGTATCGGAACGCGCGGTGTGAGAATTCAAAACGTGGTCGCCGAATTACGCAACGAAAAAATCGACGTAATTCGTTTCTCCGGAGATCCGGTCGACTACATCTCCAACGCTTTGAGCCCTGCTCGCATCACAACCGTAGCGCTTTACGAAGACGTTCCGGAAAATGGCGGCAAGCGGGCTGAAGTAATCGTTCCTGATGACCAGCTCAGTCTGGCAATCGGTCGCGGCGGTCAAAACGTCCGCCTGGCAGCCAAGCTTACCGGCTGGAAGATCGACATCAAGTCAGAATCTCAAGCTGGTGGCAGTTTCAGAAATCTGAACCAAACATTGGAAGATCTAACTACACCACCAGCCTGATCGAGGCGGGTAGAAGAAAATTCGCGAATAGAATCGACTCGAATCGTTTTGTTCTGGTCGAAAAAATTGGCGAACCATTAGAGACCTTCACAAGCTGGAATCAAGGAAATCGAGCGACGCTATGGATTTATCAAAATCCAGCCTGCCGCTGCACTCTAGATCATCCGATAAGCAAGGAAAGACGTTACGAACAGCCCAACTCGATTATGTGTAGGCTGCCGCAAGATGAAGCCAAGAGAAGAACTTATTCGACTGACTGTCGATCATCAAACCGGCAATGTAACAATTAACCAGACTGGAGCTGTAAAGCTTCACGTCTTCGGTCGCTCTGCTTATTTGTGCCCGAAAGAGCCCTGTGTGACTCGCGCCCAGAAGGGCAGCAGGCTGCACAAGGCTCTTGACGGTCGGAAAAGAGTGAAGATTGCAAAGAACGACGAAAACAGGACACGGCCTCGTATGCAGTGGCCTCTGGGGCCGGATCTTATTAAGGTGATTGGCGATCTTTGTACAGAAGACGGCAAAACATGCCAAAATACTGAGAGGTAAGTGTCGAAGGCTTGAGAGCCGTCGGAACTAACTGGTCAATATTAGGCACCGGAGGAAGCTGAGGGAACGGGTTTATTCAGGTAAGGAATAGTATGGACGATCGAGTTCGGATTTATGAATTAGCCAGAAAGATGAACATCTCTAACCAAGATATCATCACAATTCTGCGCGAACTTGGACATGACATCAAGAGCCATTCTTCAACGATCGACAAGAGCGCTGTCAGTGCAGTCATCGCTGCTCTCGGCAAGAAGAATCAAGCTGCTGAACCACCTGCGAAAGATAAGAAAGCCGCCCCCAAAGCATCAAGTAAAATTCCAGCAATTCCAGAAAAACAAATCGTAAAACCGCGGGTACTGTCACGTTACAGAAAACCCGATCCACTAGTCGAAGGCGAAGCTCCAGCCGAGGGCTCCCTCTCTCCAGCAGCGCCTCAAGGTACGCCTATCACGGGTCAACCGCCCGAGCAGCGCAGCTCAATCCTTCCAGCAGGCGGGTTAACACCGTTGCCGGCATCACAAATTTCATCGACACCAAGACATCCTCGCCCGCATTTGCCGACTGATGGTCAACCCTCACGCCCGGCAGACGCAGGTCATCCAACGCAACAACCGGTTCAACAACAGCAGCCTCAACAGCAGCAGCAACAACCGGCTCAGCAAGCACAAGATCAGGCACAACAGCCGCAACAAACCAGCCCGAAAGCTCAACAGACAGAAGCAACAGCAGCGCCTGCAACTACCGACAAAGAAGTTGAACCTCAAAGTAAGGATCAACAGAACCTGGCTCCGGAAGCGGTTGCGCAACAAGAAGCTGAAGTCGAGCCACCATCAGGTGATAGCTGGTCCGATGCGTCTAAATTTGCACCACGTGCGATTCGCAATCTCGACCAACATTTTTCGGCCAAGCAACGCAAAGTCGAACAAGAAGAAGCCGCAGAAGCTGCAGAACTCGCTGCCAATAACGCTAAAAAAGCGAAATTGGATAAGGCCAAAGAAGATGCCGATAAAGCTTCTGCTGAAGCGAAGAATGATACCAAAAACAAGGACAACGACAACGACGGCGAACCTTCCAAGAAAGGTATCCGACCGATGTCTCCGTCAGTGCCAATTCGCGTGGCCGCTCCATCAATGAGAGCGACACCGCCAAGACCGCCAAAACAACACAGCCGTCATTCGCCGGCCAGACATCAGAAGAAAGACGAAGAGAAAGTCACCAAACAAACAGCGACCGTCTCTGAAGTTCCCAAAGTTGTCACCATCGGCGGTAACTTAACCGTTCAAGAATTAGCCGAAAGAATGCAGGCTCCTGCAACCGAAGTTATCAAGCGTCTTTTCATGAAGGGCGTGATGAGAACGGTCAACCAGGTAGTTGAAGCCGAAGTCGCCAAAGAACTCGCCATTGAAATGGAATACGAAGTTCTTACTGAAGAAGTTAAGAAAACTGAAAACCAAACCATGAAGGCCGAACGCCTCGGTTTGAATGATGAAATTGAAAGCAATCTCATCACACGACCACCGGTTGTCACCATCATGGGTCACGTCGACCATGGTAAAACCAGCCTGCTCGACGCCATCCGCCAGACCAAACTGCAATTAACCGCAGGCGAAGCAGGTGGTATCACTCAGCACATCGGCGCATATCACGTCGAAGTCGAGCATGAAGAAGGCGTTCGTCAGGTTGTCTTCCTGGATACACCGGGTCACGAAGCGTTTACCGCTATGCGTGCTCGTGGTGCCAGAGTCACCGACATCGCCATTCTTGTAGTCGCTGCAGACGATGGTGTCATGCCGCAAACGATTGAAGCGATCGACCACGCAAAAGCTGCGGGCGTTCCAATTATCGTTGCAGTAAATAAGATCGACAAAGCAGATTCCGATCCTGATCGCGTTCTTTCTCAATTAATGGAACACGATCTCCTCCCTGATGTCTTCGGTGGAGATACCGTAACCGTCAAGGTTTCGGCCAAGAAGAGAACTGGTTTGGATGAATTGCTCGAGATGATTATTCTCGTTGCCGACATGCAAGATTTGAAAGCCAATCCTGATAGAGCCGCTAAAGGCGTTATCGTGGAAGCAGAACTTTCTCGCGGAAAAGGTGCCGTCGCAACAGCGCTGGTTCAATCAGGAACTCTGCGTGAAGGCGATTACATCGTTGCCGGTCGAATCGGCGGACGCGTACGCGCGCTCTTCGATGATCGCGGACATCGCGTTAAAGCTGCCGGTCCATCAATGCCGGTTGAAGTTTTGGGTCTCGATGAAGTGCCACAAGCGGGCGACATCTTCGAAGTCGTTGAAGATATTCAAATGCAGAAAAATCTGATTGAAATTCGTCGCGAGCAAGAAGTCAGCCAGCGTCAGCACCACGTCTCACTGGAATCGTTGCACGACCTGGTCGAGCGCGGCGAAGTGAAAGAACTCAACGTCATCATCAAAGCTGACGTACAAGGTACAGCAGAAGCAATCGCTGACTCGGTCAGAAAATTGAGCGACGAGTTCGTTCAAATCCGAGTGCTTCGCGCTGCATCCGGTGAGATTTCTGAAAACGACGTCAACCTGGCAGCCTCATCAGAAGCCATTGTTATCGGTTTCAATTCAACTCCCGATCCAAATGCAAGCAGAGTTGCTGAAGCACAAGGCGTTGACGTCCGAAGCTACAGCATCATCTATCAAATTACCGACGATTTGCAGAAAGCCATGTCAGGCTTACTCGAACCGATCAAACAAGAAGTGAAGATCGGCACCGCCGAAATTCGCGTCATCTTCAAGGTCGGCAAAGGGCTCGCCATCGGTGGTTGCATGGTGCTGGACGGTAAGATTCAACGTAACTGCATCGCACGCGTCGAACGCGCCGGTCAAGTCGTCCACGAAGGCAAGATCGATACGCTCAAACGCTTCAAAGATGACGTTCGCGAAGTGGCAGCCGGTTTCGAATGCGGCTTGAGCTTCGAGAAATTCAGTGATATCCAGGAAGGGGATAAAGTCAACGCTTACATCATTCAAGAAGTTAAGCGTGACCGATAGTCCTTGACCTCAGTCGCGAGGATACAACAATGCCGCAAGGTCAGCGTTCGCTGAGAGTCTCGCAGTCGATAAAACGCGAACTCTCCCACATGATTCAAAGAGACATCAAAGACGAACGTCTCAAGGGTTTGATTTCGATAGTCGAAGTCGAATGCTCGGCCGACTGTCGTTCCGCAAAAGTGTTTATCTCTGTTCTCGGCAGCGAGGAAGAAGAGTCATCCACGATGACTGCGCTCGTCGACAAAACCGGAATGATCCGCGGCGAGATTTGCCGACGATTGAGATTGCGCTTTGCACCAGAATTGCACTTTAGACTCGATCGATCGCTTGAACGCGGATCGAAAGTAACTGACTTGCTCAACAAAATCGAACGCGGCGAAGTATAAGCTTCCATGGGCGACGTTGCCGCAGTAGAGCTAATCGGTTTCCTCAACGTTTTTAAAGACAGAGGAATGACGTCGCACGACGTGATCAATCGTTTGCGCAAAATTACCGGCATCAAACAAATCGGTCACGGCGGCACACTCGATCCGATGGCTGAAGGGGTGATGGCTGTGGCGATTGGCAAAGCCTGCCGATTGCTGCAATTTCTCGATGACGATAAAACCTATCTGGCAGAAATAAAACTGGGACAAGTTACAGATACAGATGATGTGGAAGGCAAAACGTTAAGTCTGGCTCGCGATCTTTCGCATATCGAGCGCGCCGAAGTCGAGTTGCATCTCAAAAAATTTGTTGGGAAATTACAACAGATTCCACCGATCTATAGCGCCATCAAAAAGGGCGGCGTGAAGATGTACGAGCTCGCTCGCAAAGGCGAAGCGCCAGAAGAAATGGAAGCGCGCTCGGTTGAAGTTTATTCTCTTGAATTCATCGACTTCGTGCCACCGCATGTGACGGTGCGCGTTGCTTGCTCGAAAGGAACTTACATTCGTTCGATCGCTCGCGACCTCGGTCAAATGCTTGGTGTGGGCGGATGCCTTTCAAAACTTTTGCGCGAACGTTCCGGCCCATTTCAAGTCGAACAGTCGCAAACGCTGGATTCACTGAAAGACGCAGGCAAAGAGAATTTCGCCGGTTTCCTTTTGCCGCTTGCGCAATCACTGCGCATGACGACGATTGATTGCGATAGCGAATTCGCCAGGAAATTGGCGCACGGGCAAGTGCTCGATGGTGCCAGCGTGACGTCGCAAACACTAGAAGAAGAATTCTACATCGCCTCGCTGGACGACAAGCCAGTCGCCCTGGTGCGATTGAAAGACGGCAAGCTCATACAACCTGAGGTAGTCCTGGCCAATGCAGCCGAGATTTAGCCGCGAACAAATTCTGATCATCGTAGTTTTGATGGAAGCGGGACTGCTTTTGATCGCCACAGTCCTGGCGCATTTTTGGAAAATCGATTTGCTGCCGCTGATGAAACTCGATGATCCGAAGTTGCTCTTCGTCGGTGTGGCCTTCGGCATTTTGATGAGCTTGAGCAGTCTGGGCATCAGCAAGTTAGCGCACAAATTTCGCGACGTGGTGCCTTTCGTCGGATCGTTCGAAGAATTTGTTAGAGTAACTTTGATGCCGCTTTTTGCAGAAGTAAATCCAATGGATATATTTCTGATTGCCTTTGCATCAGGATTTTGCGAGGAAGTTTTTTTTCGCGGTGTACTTCAAGGTCAATGCGGATTGTTTTGGGCGAGCGTGATTTTCGGACTTTTCCATTACGCCGGAAACAAGTACATCTTCTACGTGATTTGGGCTGCCTGTGCGGGCGCCGCGTTGGGTTACGCGATGGAATCTTTCCACTCGCTGTGGGTGCCGATTCTCGCTCACATCACTAACAACTTCATGAGCATCACGATGGTGCGTTATCGCATCGGCTATAAAAAAGACGAATAACCAACCGTTAGCGGTGAATAATTAAACCGCGCCAACGCGGCACCATCAACGTTTCTATCGCGCGCGCCAGCGTCATCATGCACTCAACCGATATCGGTTGAAGCGAGAAGAAACTTGGTTGAAGCGAAAAGAAAGTACCTCGCCTCAATTGAGAATTGGAGCGTAGTTTAGTCCTTAGTCGATGCAAAAACAAAAAAGAAGAGAAGCAGTTTGCACGGCTTCCCTTCAATTGTTTTTTAGCGTTAGAGCTTAGCGACGTTTTTTCGCTTTAGCTTTTGGTTTAGCAGCTGGCTTAGCTTTCGCTTTTGCCTTAGGAGCTGCTTTCTTAGTCGGTTTCGCTTTAGATCCTGCTTTGGGAGCTGCTGCTTTCTTTGGCTTGGACGAACCTTCTACCGACTTAGGCAATGCCGGTATTTTCGCCTTACCATCGACAACTTGTTTCAGCTCTTGTCCGGCGCGGAACACAGGCACTTTGGCGGCTGCGATCTTCAGTTTCTCATTTGGATTCTGAGGATTCACACCCATCCGTGCTTGTCTGTTACGACGCTCGAATGTTCCAAAGCCCACAAGAGTAACACGCTCGCCTTTAGCCATTGTTGCTGTGAGATGATGCAACAGGGCCGCCACTGAATTGTGGACGTCGAGTTTGGTTTGTCCTGTGACTTTCGCAATCTCGTTAACTAGTTCTGCTTTGTTCATGCGTTCATTCCTAAAAACTGCAAGGACAAGTAAAAGTCTTTTTTGTCAAAAGACTAAAATCAAGGTGGAGAATAGCACTCGTGATACTCAGAGTTCAAGGGGTTCTCCAAAGAAATTTTTTTGACTAATTTGATTCGTGGTAAATTCAATACATCATGCAAGACCAAGACACAATAGCGGCGATCTCGACTCCACCTGGCACCGGAGCGATCGCGATAGTTCGGATCTCCGGTCCGTTATCAATGCAAATTCTGGAAAAAATATTTTCCAGTTCTCCGGAGAGCATCAAACCCATCAACTGGGAATCAAGAAGCCATGAAGCTATTCATGGGTATATCTGGGATCCTGCAAACGGTGAATTGGTCGATGATGTTGTGGCAATTACCTATCGCGGGCCGGTCACTTATACAGGTGAGGACATCGTGGAAATCAATTGCCACGGCAGTCCACTTCTGACTCGCGAAATTCTCGATCTATTGTTGAGGCTCGGGGCGCGACTTTCGGAACGCGGCGAGTTCACCAAACGCGCGTTTCTATCCGGTCGCATGGATTTGACGCAGGCTGAGGCGGTGCTCGATCTGATTCAAGCGCGCACGACTCGACAGAGCCGCATGGCCGTGAATGTCCTCAAAGGGCAATTGGGTCAGCGCATAAAAGAAATTCGCGGCACCCTCATGGAACTGCTTGCCAGGCTGGTCGCCGGAATCGATTTTCCTGAAGAGGTGGGCGAATTACCGCTGGATGATATTGCGCCGATTGTCGACAAAGCAAAAGCCGATCTGGAACGTTTGCGAAAGACCGCCCGGTCGGGCAGATTTCTTCGCGATGGATTGCGGCTTTCCATAGTCGGTAGACCAAACGCCGGCAAGTCGAGTTTGCTCAATCAGTTTTTAGCATTCGAGCGCGCCATAGTCACCGAGGTTCCGGGCACGACTCGCGATTCCATCGAAGAGCCGTTCGACATCAACGGCATCCCGGTTATCTTGATCGACACTGCCGGTGTTCGGATCACCGAGGATCGCGTTGAAAAAATCGGCATCGAGCGAACTGGTCGCGCAATCGACGAGAGCGATCTCGTTCTACTTGTATGTGATTTGACCGAGCATTGGGGACCGGAAGAAGAAGAGGTTCTCAAATTATTGAATGGACAACCATATATTGAAGTTTGGAACAAGCACGATATAAACGAGAGTGGAAACGGAACTGGTCGCACAGACGAAGATCAAGTGCCCGACAATCGAATCGATATGACTAAAATTTCGGCGAAGACCGGAATCGGTCTCGACGATTTAAAAAACAAAATCGAGAGTTTTGTGATTCAGGACAGTAAAAGCATGATGACAGAAGCCGGTGGTACCCTCAATCAAAGACAAGATGAATTGTGCTTGCGCGCAGCGTCCGCACTTGACGACTTAAAAGTTTCAGTCGATAACGGAATGCCTGAAGATTGTTTGGCGACAGATTTGAAAACTGCGATTCATTGTTTGTCGGAAGCCTGTGGCGATGAGATTACCGAAGAGTTGATTACCGAAGTATTTAGCCGTTTCTGTATTGGTAAATAGAGGTTCCATGGACCAGCAAATAGAACCAGCCGCGCGCCGAACACGATGGGTTGTCGCAGTCTGAGCGACTTGATATGGTAGCTCGTGTACGCGCCATCAGTAATCATGTAC
>JADYXR010000063.1 GCA_021772095.1 Candidatus Obscuribacter sp.
CGTTTGGTTGTTCTGCTCAATCTGCGTTTCGTTGTTCTGCTCAATCTCCGTTTGGTTGTACCTTTCAATTCCCGTCTTCCGTTGCTGAAAAATCCGAGTTGCCAAGCTAAAACACCTGCGCTAGCGGGGTGGTTAGACATCCACTAGATATCCTCAAATCGCCAACTCTGTTTACGAAAACGTTTTCTTAATCAACTCTCGCGCGAGCTGCCTCATTTCGTTGTTGTCAGGAACTTATATGCAAGCGAGCGTCGATATTCTCGGGCGACTGGCAAATTCTGAATATTTCCTTTGGACGCATGTTTTTGCAGCTCAACAGGCCTTAAAAGGAAACGCCTTTCACTTACAAAGCCCTGTCCGGGTTTGAAACCAGTCGGGACCGTTGAATAGGGTTTATTCACTTCTTTCATCAACCGCTCTCAAAGGACTCGAACACTCTCTCTTTCCAGCAATACGCAAGCGTTTCAGCATTAACCCCTCCGACGAAAGTCTGGAGCGCGTTGTTATGCCTGCGTCGAGAGTGTCCAATGATGCGGTTCTCACGTTCGTAAAACTTCCACAAAGGACTATATGGTGCACAAACCCGCAAAGAAATCGGATCGGGCAGGAGCCTTCCTGCTTTTCGCCATTGGCGCCTCCCTCGCCCTGGCTGTCGTTTTCGGACCTTCGCTCTACTCAACGCAGAAGCGGACCGAAGGTAACTTAACCGTTTCCAACAGTCCAATGATCACTGAGACCATCGGCCAGCTCTCTTCGGCGGAATCTTCCAGCCACCGAATGAATGCTGCCCGCTGGCTCTCGACCCAGTTTTCGAACAATCCCGAAACGGTGATTCGTTCGCTCGGCGACGCGCTCAACAACGACCCCGACCCGGTTGTTCGCGCTCAAGCAGCCAACTCGCTCGCCAACATCGCGCGCCAAGCGCGGGACAATGCAGCGGCTGACGCCAGCGAGCAGGCACAGATCGCGGACCTCCTCACCAAGCAGTATCGCAAGGAGGCCAGCGATACGGTTCGTCGTTGCATCATCGGCGCCGCCGCGGAACTCGATAACATCAGTGCCGGGCCGCTCGTCGATGAAGCCATCAACGACAACGACCCAGCGGTAAAAGAGGAAGCGCTTCGCGCTCGCCTCGAACGAGAACGCCGTGCACAGCAGAAGAAGCTGGGCTGAAGCGTCTCGTGTTTGAAGCACCAATTTGTTGCTGAGCTGCCGCGATTTATCTGTAGACGTAATTCATCCGAAGCTCTGCTGACGTCGTCTGCAGAAATCTCTCCAGAAATCCCAACAAATATTAGAGGTATCGATAATGACCTGTAACTTCTGCCAAAAAATGCCACTCCCGGCAAACACCCGCGCTGGCTCCTGCTCGAGCTGCAAGAAGCCAACCGCCAGCACCGCCATCACCCTCTGCCCGACCTGCAGCAACACCCAACGGCGTTGCAGTCGTTGCGGCCGCAGTGACACCGCCAACCCGTTGCTTCAGAACGTCTGCGAGGGCGACAGCTGCGCTTGCATCTACTAAGCCGGTAGCTGCGTAACGGTACAAGTCATTTTTACGACGAATAAGGATGCGCTGTGGATGCCAGAGACCGTCACGGTCCTGCGCCATCCACAGCGCGCCTTCTTCGGTTTTTTGCGCGGTGTCGCCTCGCCCGCCCAGAGCGCCGTGACATTCCGCCTCGTCATTCCCGCCGCAGAGCGTCCCGTATCCCGGCATCGTTATTCCGCCCGTCTTCCCGCCTCGTAATCCTCGCGCCCTGCCTACTACGCGATATCGAACCCACATTTCTAACCAAAAATGCCCCAAAAGTAGAAATGTGCCTGTGGGCCACATTAAATGGGCAATTAATGTGGCCCACAGGCACATTTTCAAATTGCTTGTCATTTCGCCGCAGAATTTGCATTTGTTGCTGTCTGAAATGGTGTCGTTTTTGCAACCGACATCACTCTGAGATGCACAAAGCGTCAAGGCTTGACGGTTTTGGGTGCCAATTATTTGGTTAGATTAGAAACCAATCGATCACACCCAAGTCTCGAGGGGAAGTAATGATAAATCACCAAGTTTTCGACCAACACGAATTTTGGACAGCGTTCAAATACGACCTGGACAACGCACGCGCCAGAGTCATTATTGAATCCCCATTTATAAACTCCTGGCGACTAAAAACCATAGAGTGGTCGCTGCGAAATGCCATCAAGCGCGGTGTTGTTGTATGCGTTTTTTTGCAAAAAGAAACCGCGAGTAGCAGGGGAAGCCAACCGAGCGACCCACTCGCACTACAGGAAAGGGCACTATTGATCGAAAAGTTGCGGTCCTGGGGCGTGCACGTGAACGAGCGAAAAAACGTTCACTCTAAGGTAGCGATTATCGACGATAAAATTCTCTGGGACGGAAGCCTGAATATACTGTGCCATTACGGCAAAGCGAAGGAACGAATGAATCGATTCGTCGACCGCGATGAGGTCAAACTGGCAATTCAAAAACAAGAATTTTGGAATTGCGAACGGTGCCTGCATAACTTATCGAGGTTCGCCGCACTCCGGAATCTCACCGAAGAGGGCGATTGGGGGAGGGTTTTGAAAGGCCAGCGAGAGTGGCAAGACAGAACGCAAATCGAAGTTGCACAGTTGTGCGGAATCGATAGAACCAATCTGTCCAAGATCGAAAACGGGCGCGATAGCTCATTCAAAAACATTCTTAGTGTGTCGAAAGCGATCGACGCTGAGTTTATGCTTATACCAACTTATCTAGCGAGTTATGTGGGCAACGCACTGGAACGAGCCACTACAGAGGGACCAGAAGATCCACCCGATCGCAACCCGCCTACCAAACCTCGTCGATAAATTTGCCCTTTAGCCGAATAACACTGTGCCCAAGGAAAGTCTTGTTCAGAGGAAAAGCCAACTGCGGTCTACAACAATGCCAAGGCTGATGATGCGAGGAGGGCGGCGCCAAGCGGAAGGGCGTCTTCGTTGGCGTCGAAGGTTGCGGTGTGCAAGAAGCGCAGGGGACCTGGGACTTGGACGCCCAGGCAGACGAAGCAGGAGGGGTATTTTTCGGAGAGGAAGCTGAAGTCTTCGGCGCCCATTTTCATTGTTGCTTCTTCGATATTTTCTTTGCCGATCATCTCCGATGCGACTTGATCGACTACGGCGACGACGTATGGATCGTTGTTGACGGCTGGGTTCTCGGTGATGTAATGCAGTTCGTACGAACCGCCCATGATGTTGGCGATGCTGCAGGCATTTTCTAGTTCGCGTTTGACGATCACATGCGTTTCGGGCGCGAAGTAGCGCACAGTACCGGTTAGCTCAACTGAGTCGGCGACGATATTGCTTCGATAAGTGGAACTCTTGATACCACCGATGGTGATAACAGCAGCGTCCAACGCTGAGATTCTGCGAGAAACAATCGTTTGAATTGCTTGAACAATCTGGCATGCGACCACAACTGAATCTACGCCAAGCTCTGGCCATGCGCCGTGCGTGCCTTTTCCTTGAATTTTTATATCAAACTTATCGCAAGCTGCAAGCAGTGGACCCGAACGAAGTGCAATCTTGCCGGTCGCCAGTTCCGGAAACACATGCAACGCCACAACCCGCTTGGCGCCTTCGAGCGCCCCGTCATTCATCATCAAACTTGCGCCGCTTAAGCCATCACCATTGGTGGCTTCTTCAGCGGGTTGAAAGATTACTCGGATGCGGCCGTTTTTCGGCGGGTTCGCGGCGAGAAGCTGCGCGGCGCCCAGTGCACAAGCGGTATGCACATCATGTCCGCACGCGTGCATCACGCCTTTGTTTTTCGAGCAGTGATCCATTTCGTTTAGTTCTTGGATTGGAAGAGCGTCCATATCGGCGCGGATGACGACTGTTTCGCCTTCACCGATGTCGACTACCACACCGGTTCCGCCCACTCCGACGGTTGGTTTCAATCCGAATTTTTTTAGCGTTTCAGCCACGTACTCGGCGGTTTTGACTTCTTCAAAACTCAACTCAGGGTTGGCATGAATGTGGCGCCGATAGCGCACGAGGTCTGCCTTGATTTCCTTCGCCTTAGCGTAAAGCTCGGTTGCAGTTAGGGTTTCGCGTGTTGTGCTCGTCATGATTGTGTCGCTCGGTTGTGTCGAAAGCGCTCATTTTAGACCTTTGGCAACGGATTGTCACTTACGAACAAACTGAATTCAAAACCAATTCATCCGTGAATGAGTATCGATAATGCTGAGTACTCGCAAAATGACGCGTGGTTTGGATGTGCACCATGTGGTTTGGATGTGCACCGGTGGTTTGGATGTGCACCGTGTGGTTTGGATGTGCACCACGTGGTGTGGATGTGCACCGGTGGTTTGGATGTGCACCGTGTGGTTTGGATGTGCACCGTGTGGTTTGGATGTGCACCATAAGGAACGCAGAGCGGCGAGTCGACCTACTAAAACTAAACCAGAACGCAACCTTGGTGTTTCAACGGCGCCGAATGTTGAATGAAACATGAAACATCGACAGAACAAAGTTTAGTTCATGACCAAAATCAAACTGCAACTGAAATCGAAACGAATTATTTAAGCGAGACCAAAAGCCTGATTAGCAGGCGGTTTCCAAGACAGGATATTGGCGCTAGTGATATCACGCAATCTCGAATATTCAAACGAACATAGCCGAGTTTGCGCATTGTGCTTTACCACAGCAACATAAACCGCGCGTGCAACCGCCCATCCAGAGCCTGTCTCGCACGCGCGCACTCAATTTACGCAATCCATTTAGTTGTTTCAATCTCGTCGCATTCGTTGCCTGGAACGCTGCAGGTGCGAGAAGGTGCACACACTCGTTTCGCACAATCATTCAGGACCAAGCACACACACAGCTTATCAAACAGGCAAAAACCGTCAGCAAAGCACCCGCACAAACGGGGCGCATTGACCTCTCCTGATTCGTGGCATCGGCTGTGAATGAGGATTTTGCGTTAGCCCTTCCAGTAACCGCACCGCGGCTAGGATGACTTGCGAGTCTCCTATGGGCGCAAGCAATCTCGAGGCGATGGGACGCGAGTAGCCTGGTCTGATGAAGTACGAAACGAGTTCTGAAGCGGTTCTCGGCTGTTGCCGAGGACATGGACAAAACAATCTACTGGAACTGGAAAACACTATGGGCCGGAACATGTACCTCAATGGACTGCTGACCGCGACTGTCGCGCTCGCGTGCCTCGTCTCGACCGCGTCGCCTTCGTTCGCGCAAGTCGCGCGCGACGACGACCCGACCATCGGACGCGGACTCGTGACGCCGGTGCGTCAATGGAGAGACGCAACGCAAGACCCTCGCGGTGTCATACTGCTGATCCACGGCTTCCCCGAGCACTCGCTGCTTTACGACAAGTTGGCTTCGCGGCTGGCTTTCGACGGGTTCGTCGTTTATGCGCCGGACCTTCGCGGTCTCGGGCGCGCTTACGCCAACGAGATTGCCACGAAGATCGATTACGCCAAGCACGCCGACAACGATGTCGCGCAGCTCGCTGAGCGGATTCGCAAAGAGCACAAAGGACTGAAGATGATCGTCGGCGGCGAGAGCATGGGAGGTGCGCTCGCCATCAGGCTTGCCGCGACGCGACCGGATCTGGTCGACGGCGTGATTCTGTCGGGACCGGCATTGAAACTGGAGCGGCACTACGCGCGGCTGATTCCTAGCGGCCTGGTTAACGTGCTAACACTCGGGGCAGTCAAGGTCGACTTCACCAAACAGATCGAAACGTTCTTCTCGGCCGACGCCCGCATCGGCAAGGAGCTGGCGTGCGACCCGCTCGTCCGCAAAAAGTTTGACACGCGCGAACTGATTGCGGCGCGCCGCTTTCCTCAGGAAACCGAGAAGTTCGTCGACTTGATCCCGGCAAAGACGCCGGTCTTCGTTCTGCAAGCCTGCGACGACCGCCAGGTTAACCCCAAAGGCTTGTATATGTTCGACGCAAAGTTGCGCTCCAACGACGTCACCTACGTTCTCTACTCGTACGGCGGTCACACGATTCTGCAAACCCGGCACCTCGACAGCTTCGCGGAGAAGTCCGTGATCGAATGGCTGGAACGCCAGGTTCCGCCGCTGGAGGGCGGCGCTTGTCGGCTACCCGAGAAGAAGTAACAGTCGCAGGTTGGGTTAAACGGTGCATCTGGTTGCAGAACCGAAAGGATGCGCCTGATCGACGGGGCTGGGAGCAAATGGAGCTAAGTCCTGGTTGATCAGAAACGTGCGCCGCCCGAGCGCAACGCAACTGCCTCGGCAGCACACTCTGAGGGCTTCTTCGCGCTGCGCCTCGGTTGCAGGTCCTCGCGCAAGTGCAATTGATGCACGATGGCAACCGGCTATTACAGCCGGTTGCCATGCGCGTGGAACCTGTTTCAATCGATGATCAGCCACTCGTTCTACGTCTAATAAGCGACTACAACCGCATTGCGCACATCTAGCGCTTTTCATGCACGTTACGCCCTGCTCGCTCATTTTTGACCGTAATCATAATAGACTGGTCAACTATTGAAACCCGAAAAAACACTAATCGAGGTGCGATTAGCCGCAACCGCAGTTGCCGGATTCCTTTTCCTTGACGGCGTCTTGTTGTTTGGCGACTTCAACTTTGGTGGCGAGAGCGGCGGCATCTTTGTTTTCCGCGCCGCAACAACCGGCGTTCGCTACAACCTTTTTTTCATCCGTTTCTTTTTCAACTGTACTCATGTCGATTCTCCTTGTTTTAACCAGGAAGCGCTTTGAATGGCGGCCGGAAAGTAACTTCTGCTTCCACCACCATTCGGTGCATTCCCTTTCACATATTCATAGTAGACCGGTCGTCTAGTTTTGTCAACTGACGAAAGCAAGGCGAAGGACACTGGGCTAGAAATCAAAGTAGTTGGGCGGTTCACGCAGAACGTCTCAATGGACTTGAGGTTTTCGCAGTTCGTAGCGAGGCGATCGGGTATCATTGCTGTCCAAATCTCTGCATCCGAAGGAGTGCGCATGCTGCTTCGATCGCGTATCCCTGAATTAATGGATGATCCCAGGCTCGACCGCGAGCTTCACGTTGAGGCGCTTCGAGGGCTCGAAGTTCTCAACAAAGTTAGTGGAAGCGCGCAAATTCTCTGGTCAGAACTAAACAAATTTTCGCTGAGTAAACAGATCGAGCCAATCCTTGAAGTTGATGGCGAAGTAAATGGCGGCACCATAAGCGATACCACTCCAGAAGGACCGGCGAGTTTAGAAGGACAAAACGACGAACTCCCGGCATCCAGACAATCAATCGCCAAACAAACAATCGCGAAGCGAAGCAGTCGCTCAAAAGCGGCGGGCGAGAAGATTTCCGTGCTCGACGTCGCCACTGGCAGCGGCGACATACTCCTCGAACTCGCTAAGCTTTCCAAACGAAACGGGCGTCAGATCGAGTTTACCGGCGCAGATATAAGTCCGACTGCGATTGCGCATGCGGAGCAGAAAGCACAGAAAGCCGGAACACCTGCGCAATTTATTCAGCGCGACGTGATTAAGGACGGGATTCCAAAAGGTTTTCAGGTCGTCATGACGTCACTGTTCACGCATCATCTCGACCCTGAGGAGGTCATCTTGTTATTCGAGAGGATGAAGGACAGTGACGCGCAGATGATTCTGATTAACGACCTGGTTCGCAGCGAACTTTCGTATTCGCTCGTTTGGCTTGCCACGCGCCTTTTCACCCGCTCACCCGTCGTTCACTTTGATGGTCCCGTTTCAGTTCGCGCCTCATACACGCCTGAAGAGATGCGCAACATGGCTCTGGTAGCCGGACTTGAGAATTGTTCGGTCAAATTACATCCGCCCTGTCGACAGTTGTTGGTATGGAGGCGCTCCTGATGTTCACGCGAACGTGGGATTGCGTTGTGATTGGTGCTGGACCGGCGGGTGCCATGGCGGCTCGTGAGGTTGCGTCTGCGGGACACACTGTTCTTCTCGTAGACAAAAGTTCTTTTCCCCGCTACAAAGTTTGCGGGTGCTGCGTCAATGGATCCGCTCAAGAGGCGCTTGCTGAGGCGGGTTTATCGCACATACTTCAGAACAACAATGCGGTTAGTTTAGAAAAACTACTTTTATTCGATGGCAATCGAGCAGCTTCCATTCAACTGCCGCTCGGAGCCAGCATCTCAAGAAGCAGATTTGATGAGGCTCTTATTGAAGCAGCCGTCACATCAGGCGCAACTTTTTTACAGAATACAAATGCCAGAGTTTTAAACAAACCGGATCGGTCGACGAAAACACAGAATACAAATTCGCGCGAGGTCAGCCTGGATAGCGCCGACTCGAAGCCGGTCGTCGTTGAGTCCGCCATTGTAATTGTCGCCGACGGCTTGTCCGGCAAATCGCTGGATGGTAATGCTGATTTCAAACCGGCACTCGCGAAGGACTCGAGATTCGGAGCTGGTGTCATTCTCGACGACGGATCTGACTACTACGAACGTGGACGAATCCACATGGCGTGCGGGCCTGGCGGGTACGTCGGTTTAGTGAGACTAGAGGATAATCGCCTTGATGTCGCCGCAGCATTCGATCAAGCTTTCTCGCGAGAGTCGCATGGACCGGGCAAAGGCGCAGCCAAGTTGCTGCAAGATTGCGGGCTTCCAGTTCCATCACAGCTACAAGATGCGCAGTGGACGGGAACACAACTATTAACCAGGCGACGTGAACGCATCGGCGCGGAGAGGCTACTCGTCACTGGCGACGCGTGCGGTTATCCCGAGCCATTTACCGGCGAGGGCATTGCCTGGGCGCTCTGGTCCGGATTGCTCGGCGGACGGCTGGCGGTTCGCGGTATTCAATCGTGGCATCCAAAACTATTGCGCGAATGGTTTGAAACGAATCAGCGTTTTCGCAGGCAACAGTCGCGAAGTCGGCTGATTGCAATCGGTTTGCGCAATAATGCCATTCGTCATTTTATGCTCGACACGCTTTCTCGATACCCAGGCTTGGCATCACCTGTGGTGCAAGTGATCAATCAAGCTCAGTTTAAATTGCAGGCTAAACCAAGAGTGGAGGCAAGTAGATAATGGCTGCCATTCTTGGGCTTGCAACAGCGCTTCCCACCGACTCATTCACACAAGACGACTTGGTCAAGCATGCAATTTCGATTTCGAGCAGAACGGATCGCGAACAGCAAGTTCTTGAACGCTTGTATCGTCGAACCGAGATACAGAGCCGCAGAAGCGTTATTGCAAGACTGACCGCGGATCAAAAGGCAATGACCGACTTCTTTCCTGCACCGATCGACTCCAGCGATCGTGGTCCAACGACCGCACAGAGAATGGCTTGTTATGACCATCACGCAAAACAGCTGTCCACCGCGTCTTGCCGACAAACGTTAATCGAATCCGGCGTCGCAGCCAAAAGTATCACGCACCTGGTCACTGTCTCCTGTACTGGATTCGCCGCACCTGGTTTTGATTTGAATTTGATAAAAGAACTTGGTTTGCCTCGATCCGTTTATCGCACACACATTGGCTTCATGGGTTGCCACGGCACGATGAACGCACTTCGCGTCGCGCAGGGATTTGTCGCTGCAAATCCGGAGGCAAACGTTTTATTGTGCGCCACGGAGGTTTGCTCTATTCACTTCCAATACGGACGTGATCCCGGAGACATCGTTGCCAACTCGCTTTTCGCAGACGGCGCCGCCTCGTTGATAATGAGAAGGTCAGACGGAATTGCGAATTACGTCGACTCGTTTTCATATGTGGTTTCGGACTCCGAGGATGCGATGGGCTGGCGGATTCAGGACAACGGTTTTGCCATGAGTCTATCTGCAAAGGTTCCGCAGCTGATTGAAAACGAACTAGAAACATTGATTGGAGAATGGCTGTCGAAGCACGATTTATCCATCAAACAAATTGAAGGTTGGTCGATTCATCCAGGCGGTCCCCGAGTTCTCGATGCAGTGGAACGGTCGCTACAATTGCCAGCCGATGCGCTCGGAGACTCAAGGGCAATCCTGTCCGAGTACGGCAACATGTCATCACCGACGGTGCTATTCATTATTCAACGTTTACTGGCGAAACAGAAGAACCGCTTCCCATGCGTCGTCCTGGCGTTTGGACCAGGGCTGACGATAGAAGCGGCTCTCCTTCGTTCGTGACGAGAACAATTATCCCGCGACTTTAAAATCGTTCCTCTTCAGTCCAACCGTGCTTGAAGACTCTCGTCTCTTCCAATTGCTGGAAGAGCCTTTGGTGGGCGCAGTCTTGCCGGCACGATTGTTCTTCGCTCGAAGAAGAATGGGTTGTTCTTTCACATAGTCAAAAACTTTGGTAAATGCATCAAACTCAGCTTGTACTATCATCTGCTAATCTCCGTGGGGTGTCTCGAAGTTCGGCTGCTCATTCATATTACGAATTTGGGCGGGCATGTGATATGGCGTAAAACGCAGAGCCCTTGCGTTCGAACGCAAAAGTGTAGTGTGAAGAAACACAGATTCTTATTTGAAGAGTTCTAGCGCGGTGCTCGAGAAAGACATGAACAGCTAAAGACTGAACAAGTTCAGCTGGACTTAACGAGTCATTTCTGAACTGGACAAACTCTAGCCGAGCAGCCGCGCTCTATAGCTGACGGAACAGATCTAGAGCTGTTTAATCACTCGGCACGGATTTCCGACTGCCACCACGCGCGGTGGTATGCTTCGGCTCACTACGCTGCCGGCTCCGATTACCGCTTCATCACCGATTTCTACGCCGGGCAGGATTATAGCTCCGCCGCCAATCCAAACACTGTTGCCGATTTTGATGGGCGAAGCGAGTTCCAATCCCGAGTTGCGCGTTGCCGCATCGAGTGGGTGGTGCGCGGTGTAGAACTGAACGTAAGATGCCATCATCACGTTGTTTCCAATCGTGATTTCATTGCAATCAAGGAAGACGCAGCCGAAGTTTGCGAAGAAATCGTTTCCGATTTTGATGTTGTCGCCGTAGTCGCAGTGAAACGGCGGTTCAATCGTGATGCGTTCGCCCAGGCTGTGAAACAGCTTTCCCAACAATGCGCGTCGCGTCGATTCTTCAGTTGGTGCCGAGTCATTGAAAGACTTTACTAATTCACGCGCGACTAAACGGCGCGCCACAAGGTCTGGATCATCTGCCTTGTATAGAATTCCGGCGATCATTTTCTCGCGCTCAGTTTGCATGATAGGCTCCGTTTCACAGTCTCCGCGTACACTATGAACTGTCGACGCTCATTGTGAAATGGAGTGTTGCTGGAAAGTTTACTTGCGAGTTGTGCGGGGTGGCGCGCGCCGATTTTTCATCGTTCTCGCACCATGCCAAGTCGTTCTTGCACGATGCCAGTAACTCCCGCCAGCACAAGACGAGGAAGACTAAGGCTGGATCGATCAAATCATGCCACATCCAGTAGTAGAACAGTTCGAGGAGCGAAAAGTGGGATGAACAGCAGACGCACGAAAATTGTGCGTCTGCCGTTCAAATCCACTTCCGCTTTTGCGACATTCGGCGCTTTCGTCCCACCTTTTCCTGCTCGGCACGCTCTGCTCTGCTCGGTAGGCTCGGCGATTAGATCACGGAGCGAGATGCGACCTGACGAAGGCTTCCATCGCATCGTGCTCCGTAAAACCGTCCAGCCGGGCGATCACTTTGCCGCCGCTGACAATCAGAAGAGCCGGACAGTCGGTCGCCTTAAGCCACGAACACGCGTTGGGAGACGCGTCTTTGTGCAGGCGAACGAAGTGCGCGCGCGAGCCGAGGGTCGCGGCGACCCGCTCGAACACAGGGACTTCAGTGGCGCAGTTGATGCAGCCGCCGGAGACGAGAACAACGACGGTACCGGTTTGTGAGGCTACCCGGGCGTCGAAGTTGGCGTCGGTAACGAGTGTGACACCTGATGCTGCGGACGGACCACAGATTTCATTGAGTGCGCCACCGTTATCGATCGGAACGAGCTTGCCACCATCGACGGTGCGCTGTGCTCCGCTCTCCATAGAGGCGTGATGGTTTCCGTGGTGGTCATGCAGTGCAGCAGGCCAGACGGTCATGATCAGCATAACAAGAGACATCACGAAGTGTGCGCCATCCTGGCCGAACGCCAAAACCGACGGCTTCTTGAAGTCGAGGGCGATGCGGTAGACGTAGTACGAACCGAACCAGAGCCAGTAAGCGGCGAACGCGACGTCGATCAGCACGTGGTCGATCGGATGGGCGAACATCCACCACATACCGAAGAGCATTCCAGCGTGAGCGAAGTCGAACCACTGCTTGTTGTAAGTGAGCCGGCGCCCGTAGGTGAAGCCACGGACAAGATACCAGCCAGTGCCGATTGCGAATCCGACGGTCCAGACCAGGCTCGGCAAGGGCAGCCACGACGGAGTCAGGCAAGCAGACATGCCGAGAAGACAGGCGCCGTGCCAGAATTCGTTCTCGCGATCGTAGTAGCCGTTCACACGCCGAAGGAGACTCGGGTTGAACAGCCGGAAAAGATAAAAGAAAACACCGCTCAGGAAGAGCAGCGAAAGTGCCGGCGAAACCCACGCAAAACTGAGTGAGTGCGCCATATGTTCATGGTGCATGGTTATCTCCATTTCTGGGAGTTGAACAACCGACCTAATCACGCGAGTGTTTCATCGCATGGCAGTTGAAGACGTCGAGTTGTAATTTTTAAAAAGCGATTGGTAAAGGATTCCGAATGGGGTTATGAACAAAGAGACTCCATAAGCTAACAAGTCGCCTTTGCTCAAGACGACTTGGAAACCTGCTAAATTGCGGATTTCTCGTTAATGCGCAGCGCAATTTGGCTAACCCAATCTAGCGCAGCCACCTAACCCCTTCCCGGGGATAGCCTTATTTTGGTGCCAGAATCGAAACTGTGCCTACCACTGGATTCAATTTTTTCATGCTCGCTTTGCTTGACAGTATCTCACGGTCTCCAAGAAGTTCCTCGGGACAATTCTTTCCTGTTGGTGGCACCAGCTGCAGTGTCGCGCTGATTTTGCCGGATTTCGACTTCAGCGCTGATTCAAGCTTGCCGCCGTTCCAGGACAAAACATTGCCGCCATAATCCCAATCGAAGCCCGATAATTTGAAGGGCTTGCCGTTCATTTTTTCCAATTCGGCCAATGTGGTGCCAACGGTTATATCGTTAGGTAATTTCCAGAGGCTGGGCTGATCGGTGATATAAATTGTCTCTGCCACATCGCGCTTTTTCGCGTTTTTCCAAATCAAGGTCGCTCGGCGTTTCGCATCATCAGGATAGATGACTGTGCCATCAGCCGTCTCGCTTTCGACCACTGGAACTGTTTGTCGCTTCACGTTCTTCGCGCCAAACCTTCCGATCAAAGATTTTTCTGATGTAGTTACTCCTAGCATCATTGAGGCTTTGCCGCCGTCGCGCATCACCAGATACGGTGACTGCTGGGCTGCGACTTGCGCTGACGCGATCGGTGTGCCGACTACCATGATTCCGCAAACTGAAGCAGCAGCAATAATTTTTCCAATCACATTCACGACCCCATCGAACAACCCTTTGACCGATCGGCAGTATACGTTATCCATTTTCGAGAAGTTGCTTAATCGAAAGCGCTGATTGTCCCCACCGGTTCTCTACGCCGGTTCTCCGCGCCAAACAAAAACCCTCTTCACAGGGATGAGATGAAGAGGGTCTTTGAGTTGGCTTCAGCCTTGTAATGTGATCGCTTTCACGACCCAAGCTACTTGCGCTGGCGCCGCATGCGCGCAAGATCGTTGCGCGCGATAATGATTTGTGAATCGTCTTCCGAGTAGGTGTTCTGATATGTGGTCACAGAACGCAGATACATCGCCTCAGCTTTGTCGTTGCTGCCCAACATCTCGTGAATGCGACCCAGTTTGTGCACGACGAACGCGGCTTGTTCGCTGACCTTACCATAGGCCTTTTCTTGGATAGCGAGGGCTGGTTCCAAATAACCTTTGGCTTGTTCGTAGTTGGAGAGTGTGTAGTTAACGAATGCGAGTTCGATCAATACGGGTGCAACAGCTGGATGTTTTTCACCGTACGCTTTCTGAGCGAAGACCAGTGCTTTTTCCAATGTCTCGGCGGCTTTTGAAACTTCGTCGTTACGCAAGTAATGTCTAACAAGCTTGTTATAGACCTCGATCACCGATTCTTTGTTCGAATTAGTCGACTCGAGTTCGCTGATGCGGCGGATGATTCCAGTTTCGACTTCGACTTCGGCGTCATTGCCGAGTGATTCGACTGGAATAGTCGTCGTCATCGAGATCATGGCTTCACCAGGTGAAAAATCCAGATCGCTCGCGATTGTCGAGGAGAAGGTGTTGGTGACAGTGTATCGAGTTTCGGTCATTGGTTATCCCACCATAAATTGTGAGCCGCTTTCCCTGATACTCGCACCACGCGGCTGCTTAATTAGCCGCTTCAGTCTGGTTCACTCGTTCGCAAGCACTATATTCGAATGAAGCCAAACGTCTATCAAAAACACAGGCACAAGTATTACTAAGAACCACTTTAAGTTATCTCAATTAGCTGTCAAGCGCAGAGTTTTTTCACAATTGAATAGTGTTTCAAATCTGGTCACGGACAACGAGACAGGCAGCCACTATCCACGAGAATCCTCAATTCTCGGCGAAGAAAGAAAAGATATTTAAAGTTCGGTTTGCAATTCAATTGAACCAAACAGCACTGCGATATATCCGCACTCCGCCTGCTGACATCCCGACAATTTATGTCATCGCTCCGCCGCCAGGAACGCTGCCAAAATAGGGCACGGTATTCGTAAACGTCTCCACGTCCTTGATGATTGCCTGCGGAATGAGATTGTTGGGACCGACCTTCAGGCTTGGCATCTTCTTAATCGCTGTGCCAATCGCCAGCATCTCCACGACACCGCCGCCCAGGTCATATACGTAAGTCTTGACGCCCACCACATCCTCAGCCCCACACCCGGCAGCGTCCTCTTCGATCATCGACAGCGCTTTAATTCGGGCTTGATAGATCAGATACGTCAGTTCTTTGACTTCGCCCCGGACAAAACTTTTGAACATTGCTTTGACACCACCGGCGAAACCCACCGAAAATACAGACACGCCCAGGACGAGCTTGATTGGGCAGTATCCGGCGTGGATCACGTTCCACATTTCCTCGTTCGTCAGGTCACTCGTGATCGGATTCTCTTTAAACTCGGAAGGAAGATCGGGATGAAATGACGCTGTTCCAGTCATCAACATTTCTTGAATACCGATAAGCGATGAAATCACCGTCTGAATTCCAAGCACGGCGTTTGCGCCAGCCTCTCTCGCCTCGGTTGTGATCCGTTCAAGAGCCAGGTGTCGCGTACGATTGAGCATTCCGGAATACTCGATCACCTCTCCACTTTTCAAACTTCGCAGAGCACCCATGACACCGCCGCCGATACCAATAGAATATGCTACGTTTCCAAAAACGAATTGAACAGGTCGAAAACCACAATCAAGTTGGCAGTATAATTCCTGACCATTAGCCGATGTCGAGAAGACGTGGTCGTCGGCGTGCGCCTGGTATCCGGATTGATGGATCGTCGATCCGATCGATAAATATTCGATGTTCGAGTCATGGAAAATCAATTGACTGGTCACACCGGTCACGCCCTCGCCGCTGTGGCGGCGCGCTTCTTCGACCATGCGCAAATATGAAAGCGCTCGTCCTTCGCGGATAATTCCCGTCAGTTCATGGACCTCGCCGCCGCCCATGGTGCGCAAACTCGACGCGATACCACCGACTACACCGAGCGCAAACACGCTGTTTCCCACCACCAAGTTACCTGGTTCAAAGCCTTTCTCGCGCAAACAATAGAGTTCGTTGCCGGACAATCCAGTAATAATTGGCATAAAAAATCCTCAAGCGAAGTGAGAACATGGTACGCCCTTGACTAGACTGTGGTGGCACACACATCATTTAGGATGGATTTTAAACGCATCGAGCCTCCGACAAGCAAGACTTTAAGCCCATCGAATTCTTGTGTACAAAACTAATCGTCGCCCGCGGCCATGGCGACTCCAGAGCCGCTCTGAGCCGCCTGATCCTTCGCGCGCTCCGCTTCAGCCAGTAGCGTGCCCAGATCCTGCGCATCGCCCGGATAACTCGCCACACCAACTGCAGCAACTAGTTTGTCACCGGAGGCCAACGTTTCCAATCCAGTGGCAAGCAATGCTTTCACAAGCCGATCGGCTATACGAGCGGCTTTATCCGCACGCATGCCAATCAAGATCACACCGAACGCATTGTTCTCATAGTGGGCAAAAATGTTTCTCGATGTCGTTAGCTTATCGAGCTTCATCGCCAGCTCTTGCACCTGCTGCGAAGTCAACGCCGCCTTGCTGCGCGACGCATTATTGCGTCCGATCTGGATGTCCATAACCATGACTGACAGCGGTATCTGCGAACATTTGATTTGCACGCCCAGCAAAAACAAAAATGCGGCGTAACTGAAAAGTCCGGTTTCCTCAGACAGCATGCACTGCCGCACCGACTCGACCGTTCTAATATCGATGTCTTTCGGATGCACGAGTTGCGTCGCCGTAGGCGCCGCCGCGATTTCAATCACGTTGAGACGCAAGAGATTTGCGACAACCGGAACCCACTTACTGCGCTGCATATCGAGCTCGTTGACGATATCTTCGAGACTGGAATAGCCATCGACTTCGACGTAAAAGTTTTTCAATTCGGCAAGCGCAATCGGCTCACCTTTGGTCATTGCTTGCTCAAACTCTTGCTCGCTCAGATCCTCATTGGTTTGAAACAGAATGGAAGTCATCCGAATCCCTTGTTTCATCAAGAAGTTCGTATTATCGAGAAGGAGGCAGCCCTCCAAAATCAGAGACTCCAGACCGCGGTTAATCGTCTGTTCATCAGTCTTTAGTTTTGGCTCAAACAGAAAATCGCCTTCGTTCCAACAGACACCTGCAGGAAGCAATCCTCGCCGACGCCCTTGGTACCTTCCGCATGGACTGGCACACCCCTCTGAAAAAATATGTCAGCAAAGCTGGTCGCGTGACGATGAATGCGCAAACGCCCGGACATGGTGCCCATTCCAATCGATTGCAACAAGTTGGTTATGTGCACCAGTTTCAAATTGCCTTTGAGAGTTTCTTCTTTAGGCAGCGTCAAACCGATGGATTCATCGATGGTTGGAATATTCGTGAACGTCTGGTGCGCAGTCGGTTCTTGCACCGGACGCGCTCTGGGTAAGTGCTTTTTGATGCCGCCCGAACCGCCCGGAAACGATGCTTTGGGCTGAGTCACCGCACCGAAATTGTTGGTGGTAGCGGCTTCCCGTATCAAATCTTTGATGCAGAGAATGTCGTCAGTGACGAGATACCACATCTCGATCGCTTCCTTGCCGTCACCAGAAAACATCCGCCATTCGCAGGATTCGCCGATGGATTGACCATGTTCGATGGACAGCGCGAAATTTTTTGAGTCCTTCGTTGTCCAGCCGTAGTAAAATTTTTCATTGTCACGACAAGCCGCATCCATGATGGCTTGCAGCTCGTCGACATTCGGCTCTTGTGGAAGAATCTTAAATCGCTGAGTGTCAGCTGACTGTTCGAGCATGTACTGTTAGATGGTGTCTCTGCCTGACGTAATACTCAAATATTGTACCCAGGAGATCTTCAATAACCGCTTTGTGAAAGCTACTGCGATCATGTGTGACAGATAATTCTCGGCAGCCGATTTTTTTTGCGCAGACAAACTTGGTTTAAACCAGTCGCCATCGGAAGTTCGGAGCTACTAAAACTCGAATTGTCAAAATGCTCGAATGATAAAGGCACGGCGGATTACGTAGGCCAATTCGTAACGTTGCTTATTGGCTAACGCAAAGACTTCAATGGCCTTTCACTTTCAGCTTGATCCGATTACGCTCGACCTAAACTCTGAAACTAAACTCTCAACTCTGAAAGCTACTGTCTAAAAGCTAAACAGCAAAAGCAAAACCTCTGAAACGCTCATCCCCGCATAGCCTCAAATCAACCCGACCCGAACAGCTTGCTACAAGCGATAGTACCAACCGGAGAAAAACAAATTGGAGCGATCCCGAAGGACACTCCAACTTGCTTAAACTCGACGCAGTCTGGATTGAGCTAAACAGGCAATGCCGATTCCACTCGTCCTTGACTAAGCGCTTCGTTCGCCACTCACTCCCAATCGTAGACGAGAGCGGGTCCATACAAGCGGAAGCCAGGCGGCGACGCGATTGGTTTTGGCGTGGTGAGCGCTTCTTCGGGGACATCAACCGGTTTCGGTTGAGCCAGCTTATTGCTGTCGGCCAGTTTGCCCTGTGCGTTGTAGCGATCGATTTGCACGATTGCTCCGCTGTCGTCGAGCAGGCTGACCAGCTTCTGTTCGCCGGGCAAATCAACGATGATCTTCGCGACTTTCGTACCATCTTTGTTCATTTCGATGATACGAATCAGTTTTTTGGTCGAGAAATCGTGCTCCTCAACCTTGCGCAGAGCCGGCGCATCGCCTTCTCGCCAAACCTGAGTATACGTCCGGGTTTCGTCCTGCGAGAGGAAAGCGACGACGCGGCGATTAAAGCGGGTATCCCACTTCTGCAACAGGCGTCCTTTTTCGTCGGAGTGACCGGCGACTTTGTAGTACGGATCGTTGGCATATTCCAGCAGGATCGTGATGCCGTCCGGTCCGTAGACATAGCCCTTTTCGCCGATTTTGGTACGGTAGAAAATCGCGGTTTTCTTGCCGTCCGGCCCATAGAGGGTGACGCCTAATTCAAGCCCGTCGTGAGAAACAACGACGCCTGCCAGTTGGCTGCCGTCGCGCCGAAACTGCGTCTCGGACACAAATTCCTTGAGCTTGTTGAATTTCCGAAAACGCTCGACTGCCACGCCGTCGTCGAAAAAGAAACGCGAGACGTAGCTGCCATCACGATCGGCTAGGCCAGAACGTTCAAGGGTGCCATCGGTGCGATAGACGTCATGACGCGTGAAAGTACTGCCATCAGGGCCATAAGTCGCATAAGACTGCAAGCGCCCGAGGTCACCATTGACGGTGGCATAATGTTTCGTGCGCTCGAAGACGGTTCGGTCGGCACGATAGCGAATAAACTCCTTCATGCCGTTCTTATATTCGAGGCGGGTTTCCACCTTCGTGTTCTCGACGTAGCAGTCGTAGCCGATGCGCACCTCGCGATCCGCATTCGGCAAAACAATAGTCGTCGGACTGCGGCTCGGATACGGTCCACCAGAGATGCCCTGACAGGGGCTGCGATGCGTCACGGGTGGGAATGAAGTGGTCCAACCCTCAATGATAGAAACGGGGCTGGGGACAAGGGCGATCGCAAGCGCGATTCCTGCTGCCGCCAAAACTAGTGCCCGAAGTGTTTTTGATTTCGTGGGCATGGATAGCTCCATATGTGCGACCCGATTGCTCGGGGTGTAGCTTCTACTTTTCAATGCTTCTCATCCTCGACAAAACTTCGGCCAAGCTCAAATCCACAGCCAAGCTAGCGCGAAGGGCACAGCAAATGCGTTTCACGAAGCCGAAAGTTCCATTTCCGCGGTCAAGCGGAGGTTGGATGTTTAGACAGCTGTGTGTTTTGATTTGAGAAAAGGAGAAATTTCGTCCGCGAGAAATGAAAAGAATGGGCTTATTACATTACTGATTTGATTACTGAAAACAAAATCTTTGAATAGAACGAAACCAACTGGATACCAAGCGCTGAAATCCCCATCCCACAATGGTTAAAGCCAAGAGGAGCCGGCTCCGGTTGAGCAATGTGGTAAGACCGGTCTAATTCTTTCTTGTGATTTAATCTGACCACCTCTGACAAAGCTCACGCAGCTAGTGGTAAGGTCGGTAATGTAACTTCCGTCGCAACAATATTACCACTTGTAACAGAGCTATTTAAACGCTGTCACCAGCTTGCGTACGCCCTTTCTGATCAAACTCTCATCCAGGTTTCCAAAACCCATGATGAATTCGTTAGCAACCGGCTTTCGCAAATAGAATTGATTCGTACTCATTAATCCAACTCCGACTTTTGCAGCACGCGCTATCAATTCGTCCTGATCGAATCGCGAATTAAATCGCACGAGAATAAACACACCGCTGGTGTCGGGGCCGATTGTTACTGTTGATCCAAACCGTTTCTGCAGCTCATCGACAAGCGCCTGACGCCGTTCTCCGTAAAGGGACCGCAGACGTTTCACGTGACGATCAAGATGACCTTCATTGATAAAGTCGGCAACGGCAGCCTGCATATGCGGCGACAGTTGCGCGCCCGCCAATTCGCGGGCAGATTGATAAAGCGGCACCAGATGCAGTGGCACGATCAAATAACCCAGAGCGAGCGATGGGAACATTAGCTGGTTCAATGTTCCGAGATAAACCACTCTTTCATCCGTATCCAGGCTCATCAGCGCAGGAATCGGCTTGCCTGCCGCCTGATACTCGCTATCGTAATCATCTTCGAGAACCAGAACATCGTGCTCGCGAGCCCAATCGAGAAACGCCAGTCTCCTGGACAGAGGCATGACACCGCCAGTCGGAAATTGATGCGCCGGCGTCACGTAGGCGAGGTCGATGCGGCGGTCGTCTTTACCAGCGGTCGCGCCTGGCAGTTTGTCAACGCGCAATCCTTTTTGATCGACCGACACGGCGGAAAGTTTTGCACCGCAGGCTTTGAACGCGGCTGGAGTGAAGCCCGGGTCTTCAACCACAGCAATGCTTTCAGACGAGAGGTGCAGACGCGCCACGAGGTCGAGTCCCTGATTTAAACCATTGACGACCACAACTTGACAGGGATCACAGTTGACGCCGCGGAAACGTTTGACCAGCCCGGACAGTGCCTTTCGCAAGTCTTCAGAACCTTGAGGATCGACACTGGTATCGAGCATGGTGACATCTTCAGTGCGTGCCTGTCGCCCGATAATACGTGCCCATTCAGCCAGGGGAAACTGATCGAGAGCCGGTTTCCAGCAGTAGAATGAAATCGCTGGTTCACTTTCAGCTGTTGGAGGCTGCGGTATTTTGGACACGAATCGACCAAAGTCGGACAGGGCAAAACGCGCCGATTTAGACGTTCTTGCAGCTCCATCCTGTTTAATCTCAGATGACACATAGCTGCCTGAACCAGGTCGCGTTTCGATATACCCTTCCTGGGCAAGCTGCTCTAAACAGGCAGTTATAGTCGGTCTCGATACATCGAGCTCGATCGCCCAATCTCGCGTCGAAGGAATTTTGTCGCCCGGTTTTAAAACGCCGCTCAAAATCAGCCTGGTCAGCCCGTCATAAAGTTGCCTATTAAGAGGAATCGACGAGCTGCGATCGAGAGTAATTTTGAACTTCATTGCCGGGGCACCAATTCGATTTATAGATTCTACAGCAAATTTAGTCGGTGATACTATACGAAAGCGTATAAAAACCCACAATCAAAACGGTGAGAACGCAAGCCCCTTCACTATTTCCAGCTTCGGGATGATGCCGAAACCAGAAAAGAGAAAAGGCTTGCAGTTTTCCCGCGCTAAAAGTAACGGACCAAATGAGGACAACGATTCACCACGCGCTCACTGAGCAGCCACGAGACCAGTTTTCCTTCTCGAACTGTCCGTCAACAAATTCGAGCCAAAGTTTTTCACTGGACCGAAGCGCGATAACCGCGTCTTTGCTGACCGCCAGCATGCCGACCGGGATTTCAGAGGGCTTGACGTTGCCTATCACCACCACCAGTTTCCTGCCCCGAGCAGTAGCCTCTCTGGCGAACGCGGTCATCAGCTCAAAGCCCTCGCCGATGCTACCATCCGACGAGAGTGTGAGAATGCGGTCGTCCGATTCGAGCAGTCGCTTCGCCACTTCCACTTGCCCCTCGAATGCAGCGGCCGAAATACTGCGACTTATGTCGACCTCAACCATTACGTCAATCGTGCGCTCGGCGATCACGTACTCGCTTACGGGAAACATCGTCTGAACCATAATCTGAACCATAAACCACATGCTTATCAGAAGGCCGATGAAAGCGGTTGGAATGTCTGAGAAAACTGAAGAACGAACAATCCGAAAGATACAGCGTGAAGCGGGAAGGTCCCATTCACCAAAGGCTCGATGAAGAGTCTCTCGCCGCAGACAGTTTACAAAGAACACAAAACCAAACACGAGGCCGGCAATCGGCATTGAAAATAGCAGCAGCAGGAAATTCAGAGTCTGGATTCGCACGAAAATCTGAGCGGACCGGGATTCGGTTGTTCTGTGCATAGGTCACCTTGTCGAAATGGAGATTCCCGAAACGAGAGGCAGTGCCAGGCAGCCCAGTGCCGCGCGAGCTTAGCTCCTCTGGCTTCTCAAACTAGCTGATAGTCGCGAAGCAGTTCTTACGGCCAAATTGCTTGCCTTACCGAGAGCTCTGCGAGTCGAAGCAGAGCTTGGTGAAGCAGAACTCGTTGAGACTGAACTCTTGACCCTCGAGCTGCCGGTTTGGTTTGACACGAAGCGCTCCTTAATGTCTGCCTGCGGCAGAACTGGGAGTTTTTACACAGCATTTATGTCAAGCGGCCGTCGAGCGGCCACTGATACCGAGTTTGGTGCGTGTTGGTAGTCATGCTCGAATGCACTGGCGGAAATTCGGATTTGCTCTGGTTGCGCTGTCGGCTGGCTTTTGGTTCCTTGATCAGTGAGGGAAAGTGGATATGCTCAAACCCTATGTTCTGAGAGAAGCATGATTAACTGTGGAAACCCACAGCACGTGCCTATTTATATGAACGCCGGTCACCTCTTCTTGGCTTGCGCCGTTTTCGATGCGCACAAAGAGAGTAGTCGTATTCGTAGTCCTACCATGCCTTCAGGCAGTATCTAACGATTGATCGCCAATTCCTTTATTCCGGAGGACGCCACCACGCGTGATGCGCAGTGAGTAATTTTGGAAAAGGCGAAAGGGGCGATTACTAAGCGTTTTTGTCCCTGTTGAGTGAGTGAAGTAGATATGCCTAACCGTAGCGTCCCTGGTGCGAATTGATCAATCTACTGTGGATATGCACAGCCCGGGCGCGTTGCGCGGCGGGCACCAGGTTTCGCAATCACAATTTTGCGACTGTTTGAATGCGTCTAAAACGATCAACTATTTCGCGTACGTGGTTACACCAGTCGTTTCCAGCCATCGGATCTGGCGCAATAGCATCCATCGATATTGGTAATTCCATCAAGGTTGAAACTGCGTCACTCAAGTTTCAAATCGACCATCCGCTCGGTAACTGAATCAGCGAAACAGCTAGCGAAGCGCCTCGAACCGATCGGGCAACTCCGCAATATCGCGCTCAATACCTATACTATCTCTTGTCGTTTCCCCCAGACCTAAAAAGAGTGGGACATGATCTCCTCGCGGAAATCACGTCCTACTCTGTAAATGGTTAATCACTCTCCGCGACAACGCTATCGCGAATGACGACAACTACTCGATGACAAGGCCGACACGACGACCTCTGCTTAATCGAGGAAGCTATGCTTGCTCAGCTGACTAGTCGAGGAAGTAGTCGTTTCGCAACCGCCTAGTCCAGGAAGTAATCCTTGTGCAGCTTTTTGGTCGGGTCGACAGCGTACTTGGTCAGGTCGGTGACACCGGCCTTGGCGAGCACATCGACGTCGATGAAGAAGTTGCCGGTCGTGTCCTTGGCGGTCTGGGTCAGGATCCAGTAGGCGGCGTCAGCGACAATCGCGGGATAGCGACAGCCGGTGAGCGCCGAGGCACCGCCGAGCAAGTTGGCGACCGCGGCAGTGGCGATGGCGGTCTCGGGCCAGAGCGAGTTGACGGCGACGTGCTTGTCGGCGAACTCTTCAGCCATGCCGAGCGTGCACATGCTCATGCCGTACTTCGCCATCGTGTACGCGACGTGGTTCTTGAACCACTTCTTGTCCATGTTGAGCGGCGGCGACATGTTCAAAATGTGCGGGTTGCTCGACTTGAGCAGGTGAGGCAACGCCATGCGCGACATAAGGAATGTGCCGCCGACGTTGATCTCATGCATGAGCTTGTAGCGCTTCGAGTCCGTCGCGAGGGTACCGGTCAGGCTGATCGCCGAGGCGTTGTTGACGAGAATGTCGATGCCACCAAAGTCGGTGACAACCTTATCGATCGCAGCCTTGACCTGGTCTTCGAAACGGATATCGCATTGAATGGCAAGAGCCTGTCCACCAGCAGCTACCACATCGGCAGCCGCCGTGTGAATCGTGCCGGGCAGCTTCGGATTTGCATCCGTGGTTTTGGCCAGAATTGCGATCTTGGCACCATCCTGCGCGGCACGCAGAGCGATGGCATGACCGATACCGCGGGAGGCACCGGTAATCACGAGGACTTTATCTTTCAGGGTCATTGTTCGAACCTCTTCTTGTTTGCATAGGCAGCAAAGGAAGCCCGGTCCGTCGCAGCGAGCGCCGCGAAGCGAACCAGGCTTCCATGCATTTTTTTGTGAGTACAAAACAATCAGATCGGCTGTGAACACCACAGCCGTTAACGGGAGCGTCTTACTTGTACCAGAGCGCGCCGTGAGTGATCTGCCGGCCGTCGAGGGTCTGCTCTTGTTCCAGCACGAGCTCAGCCCGGCCGACCAGATCGACAGCCATCTTCGTAAAGGCTTTCTGAGCGGCGAGCCGGGCAGTGGCCATCGACGAGACGTCCGTGTCGACATGCGCAGCCGAATCGTTGAAGAACGCTTCGACAGTGGCGGCGCGGTCTTCGTCCTGGGCGTCCTTGAGGACCAGACCGACCTGCCTGGTGGCACGTTCGGCCAGTTCGCGGGCTTGCGTGGCCAGGATGGCACAGAAGATTCGGGTGGCGTGATTGAGCCCGGCGTACGGAAAGTCATGCGATTGAGCATTGGCGATCACCGCTTCAGCACGAGCCACCACACGGAGGGCTTGCGTGACGCAGCCGTCGATTTTTGCAATTTCGTTGTTCATTGAAACTCCGATTTTCGATTTGATCAGTTTGCTATTCGCAACCAAAGGATTGAGTGCTGGACAGCCTTCCAGTCGCTCAACTGCGGCTGCGAGATCCAGTCAGGATCTCCAGCCGACAGTCGAGCAACTGGACGACACTCCAGCGGGTTTGGAAACATTCACTCGAGCTACATCCTCGCGGATAACAAGGCGAGCTCAAGACGGCATTACACCTTAGTCAGCACGGGCAGCTCGTTCTAAGCTACCTTATCGGCTTGCAGGCGTTCACGCACTGCCACCACATCCAGTGACGGATTGGTAGCCAGCATGCGGGCAACCTTGACCACAACTTCCGGCAAGCGGAAGCTGATCGGTCCACCACCGGGCAGCAACAAGTCGGGCTTAGAGCCGGGCTGATTCTGATCGGCGGCGTATGAGCCGGACTCGAGACCGACGGCAATCACATGAGGAAAGATTGCCGGTTCGGCAATCGATTTCACATCTCTATGCGTCAGGAACACCGCGTCGCTATCTGTCTGGCTGATCCAGCAGTCGAAGCGCAGCGGGTCGAGCAATTCTGCAACCGGAAGCGACTCCGGCGTGGTGGCACTATCGGTGGCACCCATCAAACTGTGACTCTTGCCGGGCGAAGCGAGGATGCCGCGCAGTGCTTGACGGCTATCGCCGGCATCACTGTCGCACGCACCCAGACCCGGACTCAGCAAACCACGGCTACCGGAGGTGTCGCCGGTCAGCAAACTGCCACCGTGTTCGGTATCACCGCTCCAGAACCGGCTGGTGCGAATTCGCACTTGACCGACTCCCTCAACTCGGACGGTGACTTGCTTGCGGTTGTTCCACAGGTTCGGCCAAATGTGACCGCTCAGTTCTTGAGCGACGAGCTTGCCGTTCAAGAGCACCTCCAGCAGCCAATCATTGGCGTGGGGCGAACCGGTTTGGGCCGCTGACCAGAAGTTGTAGGTAGTCGATCCCGACTGCGAAGCAATCGCGACTTCCATACCGCCCGTCTCCACACGCCAGGAGGCATGCAAAGCCGAGCCGTCACCGGCTCCGGCGCCTGCGACCACGACATGCCCGGACTTGCCGGCACCAGTCACTTGCGCGAGACAGTGCGACTCCCAGCCCGTTCCATCCACTGCGTGATGGTAGCCGCCAAACGACAGATTGGCTACCGAAGCCAGTCCGCGCTCGCGACAGACGCCGACGGCTGCCAGATACGCCTCGGTCCAACCGGCGCGCACCTGCCTGCCATGCTTGAATTCGGTCCGCGCCATCTTCTGGTCATACCCATAGCCACGCACCAGCACAACCGGCAAATCCGGTGCCAGAGCCGTGAGGCTCTTCAGCACCAGACTGCCGTGATTGAGCGGGTCGTGCGCGAAGACCGAAAGAACATCGGCGTTTTCGGACCAAGTGAGATAGGGAGAGCCGGTTTCGACCCTCCCTGTGGCGACGTTGATGACCGCCAAAATCTTCCCTGCTTGACGCAAGGATTCCAGCGAGAAGCCGGTGTCGATGATGATTACGGCGCTATTGTCCTTCACAAAAACTCCTTAGTTTTTTGGAAAGAAAAGCCCGCCATCACTTGGTGATGACGAGCTTGTCGATTTCCTTGCCGCCCAGATCGATTTGCCTGAGCGTCAGTTTGTCTCCCGCCAGGTCGGCAACCGTGAAGGAATGCCGATCCGCGATGAGCTTATGGGTGAAAGGTTTCCAGTCCTCCGGACGCCAGTGGATTCCGGACGGGTCGAGCTTGGCACCACCAGCGCCCGACGTGATGTAGATCACGCCATTGGGCTTGGTGACTGTCACGCCGTCGAACGTTTTGTCGAGCGTGAAGTCGCCTGCAACCTGACCGTCCTTGTCGATCAATGAACCATCTGCGTTGGGCTCCACCGCAAAGCGAAGCGGGAAGCTGCGCTCGTAGTAGTGGCAGTGACCGGTGAACACGACGTCGACGCCGTGCTCTTCGAAGATGCCGGCCAGGAGTCGCATGCGCTTCTCCAGACCATGCTTGGGATTGGAACTAAAACCGGGCTGATGGAAGTTGACGAACTTCCATCTGGTCGATCTGGCAGCGCTCAGGTCTTTGACGACCCAGGCGCGCAGCTCGGCATCAGTCCAGTCCATGTAGGCGTTGGCGTCGAGCACGAGCCAGTGCACATCACCGTAGTCGAACGAGTAGTTGCCCATGCGCGGGAAACGTTCGCCGACCGTGGTCAGGAAGCGCTGAATGTGGCTGACGTCACCTCGCAGCTCGGGGATGTTGCCGGTCGCCTTCGGGTTGGAGAGCGGACCGTTGAGCGGCAGCGACCAGTACATGAAGAAGGCATGCAGGTCGGGGTGGTCGTTGAGGTTCGGGATCGTATCGACGTCCATCTTGCCGACGCAGTGATTGCCCAGCGAAGTGAACGAGAGGATCTCGGAGAGCATCGGCACGCCGACGCCGGGGTCTACAACGCGTGCGTTGTAGACAGGCAAGAAGCGACGCAGATACTCGGATGCCCGACCGAGCATGTAGACGACGTCGCCTGTGATGGCAAGCAAGTCGGGCTTGTACTCGCTGTAGATGCGATGGGCGATGCGCATCGACTCGACCGAGCCGTTACCCATGTCGCCAACCACCACAAAGCGGTGCGGGGAGCCGGGTGCCATACGGGCAGCAGCATTGGCCTCGAAGACCACCTTGCCGCCGAAGTTGACCCAGTACTTAAACTTCTCACCGGGCTTCAACCCGCTAATCGTATAGGTGAAGCGCTTGTGCGGCACCACACCCTGAACGCAAATCGCCGTCGGCTTAGTTTCTGCGACGTCGAGTTTGCGGTCGGAGAAGGCGTTGAACGTGAATCCATGCGCACCAGTCGGGGCAAAGAAAATCACTTCAACGCAATCGAGCCGGCTGGCGTCCTTCCCGATTTGAACCATCGGCGGGACGAGAAACGGACCTTCCGGTTGGGCCACGGTGACGACCGCAGGCGCCGGACAGGGCTCCCGATCAGCATCATTGTTCACAGGCGTGTCTCTGGCAGAATCGTGATACACCACGCCACCATCAGCGGTGCGGCGCGGGACTTCGGGGCCCGGCGAAACGGTCGCATCGCGGTTGGTGCCGCAGCCGGGTCCGGATTGATCCGCGCCGCCCGAACCAACAGTCGGACGATTTGCGGACTTCGAATGATCGTGAGTGGCTTCCCCGTTGGAGGAAGTGTTGGAACCGCCGCTCCGACGCCGACTGAAGTACAGCCAGACGAGGAAAGCAGCGTTACCCACGAGAAGCAAAATAAAGAGGGCTGCAATTTTGCCCATGACGTATCTCCTCGTTAATGACGCGGCACGACATGAGTCGTTGCCGTCTCATGTGTGTTGCTTGTTAGTTAGAGGCACGTCTTCAAAGTCAGGCGAACACCGACCGGGAGCCGATTTCGACTCTCGATCGTTGCCCGCGTCGCAAGAAGAAAGCCATCACCGGTGGTGACGGCATGACACTCCTACGAGACCGAAGACTGAACTCTCACATCCAGGAAAGAAACTTGCTGGCCTTCCTTCTCGGCGACCGAGAAGGTGAAACCAGAGATAGAAAGCGATTCGCCGACCTTCGGGGTGCGCCCGAGGGTTTCGACGAACATGCCGGCGACCGTGATGCTGTGACCATCGAATTCCAGCGGCCTGGAAAAGGCCTTGCTGAACTCGAATAAAGTCACGCCACCAGCCACCTTCCAGACGTCGGCGCCTGTTTTTTGTATGTCCTTGAGCGGTTTGTCGTACTCGTCCCAGATCTCGCCGACCAGCTGTTCAAGCAGGTCTTCCAGGGCGACAATGCCAACGGTGTTGCCGAATTCGTCAGCCACCATCACTATCTGCAGACGGCGCGCTCGCATGTCTTCGAGCAGCACGCTGGCTTTGGTTGTGTCCGGCACGAAGTGCGCCTGACGCAACAATTTAGCCAGAACAAACGACTCCTGCAGAGCCAGCGGAACTGCTTTGATGCCGCCGCCTGAAGCCGCAAAACGACTGAACCAGACGTCGAACAAATCCTTGGTGTGCAGAACACCAATCACGCGTTTCTCCAGGGTATCGAAGACCGGCAGCTTGCCGTGCTTCGTGTCGACCACCACTTTCATCACCTGGGCGAGGTCGAAATCACTGCGCAGATAGTCGACCTGCGTTTTTGGACGCATGACTTCCCGCACTGTGAGAGCCTTAAGCTCGAGCGCACTGACCAGAAGGTCTGATTCTTGTTTGCCCAGAGTACCGGCTTTGGCACTCTCCTCGACCATGATTTGAAATTCACGAGCCGACGGATTGCGTTGTTCTTCTTTCTGGTTCTCAAAGCCGAGAACGCGAATGGTCAGGTTGGATAACCAGTTCATCGCGGACAGAAACGGATTTGTGAATCGACAGAAAGTGCGAAACGGAAAACCCAATCTGAGCAGCGTCGATTCCGGAAAGCGGATGCCGATAAACTTCGGGACCTGCTCGCCGATGATGATGTGAATCGCGCTCAGAATGGTAAACGACAGCACCAATCCGATCCAGACAGGCACGTGAACGTGCTCAAAGCCTGGTATCGCATTCAGTGCCAACTCCAGGGCGCCCGTAACTGCTTTTTCACCCATCCAACCTACGACGAGGCTCGAGAGTGTGATGCCAAGCTGGGCGCCGGCGATACTGTTTTCGATGTCCTTCTGTAGCGCAGCCAACATTGGCGCGCCGACGGCACCGGACTTGACCATCTCTTGAACTCGCGTTTTGCGCAACCGAATCACTGCGAATTCAGCCGCCACGAACAGTCCATTGAAGACGATGAACAAGGCCACGATGGCAAGCCAGATCAAAATTGAGCCGGAACTCATATACGCTCCATCAGTTGTGTCCCGCGCCAAAACAGTGGATATGCTGATGCCATCCAGGTTTTTGCGCGTTATCCAAAATAAGAAAACATCTCGTTATTCTTCAGCTCCTGACAGGAGTTAAAGCAAATCGAGATGTCGTAAGAGGTAAGGGTGTCTCTGAGGAAGAGGTGTAGTCCAAGATCTGAAATAAATAGCTGTGTAAAACTAATAACTTTCGCGTGCTCTGATCAAGAGCTCTCTCAAGAAGATTTGATGAGACATTGCTGAGATGACGTTGAGAAATCGATTTGGTCGCTGAGTGTTATAACCGTCTCATTCAGGCGCTCTGGTTGTAAACACCTGACGCGATTAGCACTAACTTTTTCTTTACTGGTGCTAATCTTTAGACAGGCGATCCTCGGCAGATTTTTTGAAGAAATTGGAAAACAAAACTCAAGCACAGACCATGTCAAACCCGTTCAAACCGGGGCAACCCAGGCTCGTTTATAGCGCCGGATACAATACCGATCTGGCGGCGTACGGTATAGATAAGCCATTCGCCCTCGATCGCGGTGAATTGGTTTTAAAAAAACTGGAACAGGATTTCGGGCACGCTATCCCAACACTACAGCCTGAGCCAATTACGGACGAAGAGATTTTGTTGGTGCATACCGCGTCGTATCTTGAGGCACTGGGAAAAGACCGCACCTGGCTTGATATCTTCGAATTCAAAGACGACGAATACAAACCCGTGCACGAGTCAAAATTACTCTGGACCATGCTCGATGACATCCGCATCAAATCCGGTGGCACAAAATTGGCTTGCGAAATTGCGCTCGATCGGCAGCTGGCAGCCAATCTTGGTGGAGGTTACCACCATGCCTTTCCCGATCGCGGTCGGGGGTTTTGCGTGATCCATGACATCGCGATCGCTCTCAAAGTTTTGCTCTCAGAAAACCGTATAAAACGGGCGATGATAATCGATCTCGACTTTCATCAAGGCGATGGATCGGCACTGATTTTCAAAGATGACCCAAACGTTTTTACCCTCTCAGTGCACTCGAAAGAGGGATGGCCCGAGGACAAACAGCAAAGTGACCTGGACGTCGAGATCGGCGAGCACGAAGCCGACACCTATCTGATGCGCACTAAAGGAGCCGTTGTTCACGCTCTGGATCGTTTCACTCCGGACCTGGTTGTTTTTGTCGCCGGATCAGATGCTTACGAAAAGGACGTCCTGCCCGGCACTCGCTTCTTGAATCTGCCTCTTGAGACAATGTGGCAACGAGATAAATGGGTAATCGACACTTGCATCGATCTCGGAGTCCCGCTTGCCATGGTCTTCGCCGGAGGATATGGTCCGGATGTCTGGGAAGTGCATTTTGGTGCGGTTAAACACCTGTTAATCCAATCAGGTGAGCGCAGCTCACTGAGCGGCTTTACACAGGACAAGTAATTAACAGCATTTTATAAATGCGACTGTTTTTGTTCACAAGGTCTTGTCAAGCAGACTTAAAACCTTAGCCATAAACCCAGATCCTGGTTGTAAGGAGAATCTCTGTTTTGATAGCTTCAGTTATTCGTGTTTGTTACACAAATCAAAGGATTTTTTAGACGGGTAAAAGTTTTACGACTGCAATTTTTTGGGAGCTTAATGACAAAACGTCTTGCCCACTGAATCGCCGTCTAATCCGTCTGCCAACAGAAGAATTCGATGCGTTTGAGAACCGGCTATTTCAGCCAGTTTCACGCATTGGATATCTTCGCGACAAAGAGTTTGGGTAGATCAGAATTCCAAAACCGGCGCTTGAAGCTAAAGCACGGTGCTGCATTCTTGTCCGCAAGGCCACGCTGCATTCGGCAGCGATCATCCAGGACGCGCTCGAAACGTCCGCCTCGCAGCCATGCTTATGGTTGCGATTGCTCTTTGTTTTTTCTCGAATAAACAACAAACCCGACGAACAGATTTAGTTTGCGTAGTCGGTAATGGAAGGTTCTCATGAAACGAGAAACAACAAAGCGACTGACCGACCCTCAGCCGCGGGTGAAATTTCACCCACTTGGGTCAGCTGGTGATGTCACCGGCTCATTGTTCTTGTTCGAGGTCACACTCGAAACAGCCAAAACAATTCGATTCTTGCTCGAGGTGGGACTCCACCAGGACGACGACAACATCAACCACAGTCATCGTCTTCCCAAGGGCATCAAGATGTCCGACATCGCGTTCATCGTCATGTCGCACGCGCACATCGATCACTCGGGATATCTTCCCAAGGCAATAGCCGACGGCTTCAACGGCCCCGTCTACACGCATGAAGCGTCCAAGGACCTCTTGCGTTTCCTTCTGCCTGACTCCGGCAACTTGCAAGAGCGAGCTGCTGAGAGGCTGAACGAGCGCAATGGTCACAAGCGCGGAGCCCACACCGCCCGTGGTGCCAAGTTGCCACCCAGGGTTACCGCACTGTATTCCGCTGCCGAAGCGCGTCGCGCTCTCGATCGCATCAAAGGTTTGCAGTACGACAGGCTTTATAAACTGGCCGAAGGCGTGTCAGTCAAGTTTACCGAAGCGTCCCACATCCTGGGCGCCGCCGTAGTTACGCTCACCCTGGGCCTCGGCAAAAACGCCAAGACCGTTTGCTTCACCGGCAACGTCGGTCGCAGCGGCATGCCGTTCCTCAAGGACCTGGCCCAGGTTCTGGAAGCCGACTACATCATCAGCGAGTCGACTTACGGCAATAAGCTGCATGGCAAGCGCGACCGCTTAGCGGCTCTGGCTGCCATCATCAATGACGCGCACAAGCGCGCCAAACGGCGTGATCCGAAGTTTGGCTGCGGCTCGATCGTGATACCGGCCTTTGCGGTCGGTCGCGTGCAGACGGTGCTGTATGACTTGCGCGAGCTGATGGCTACCAAGCGCATTCCGGACCTGACCGTCTTCCTCGACAGCCCGATGGCGGTTGAGGCGACCAAGGTCCACCGCAAGCACACCGGGCTCTACAACGATGCTGCTTGCAAGTTGATTGCAGCCGGCATCGAGCCCTTCAAGACGCCGCGCTACATGGAGTGCAAGAGCTGGGGTCAGTCGCGTTTGCTCGACAAACCGGCTAACGAACCGGTAATCATCATCGGCTCGAGCGGCATGGCTGCCGGCGGTCGCATCCTCGGTCACATCGAGAAACGTCTCGATCGCGCCGAGAACACCATCGTCTTCGTCGGCTATCAGGGCACTGGTGCTCTGGGTTACACTCTCGTCAACGAGAAGCCCAGCCAGGTCACCATCCACGATAAGGTCGTCAAGGTCAACGCCAAGATCGAGTACATGTCCGACTATTCGGGGCATGCCGACTACTCGGAAATCATCGACTGGTTGAAGAAATTTACCAGGAAGCCGAAGAAGTTGTTCCTGGTTCACGGCGATCCGGATGCGCTCACCGCATTCAAGGGTCATCTCCAGGAGTCGCTTCCCGACTGGAATGTCGTGATTCCGCAATCGCGTAACTGCTTCGAGCTGTAAGCTCGTTGTACTGAAACCACCAGCACTGCCGGTGGTGACAGGGGAAGGGGTGTGGTCTTTCAAGACCATTCCTCCTTCTCGTTTTCGGCGTTTTTACTATTTACTATAGTTTACCACCAATCAGGCGAAAACCGGTATGCGCCTCGTGGCGCACCCGGCTTTTTCGCACGGCAAACTGGGCAGCACCGCTCTTTAACGCCGTTTTATGCATATGGTGTTTAGTGGTGACATTAGAATGCCACCGCACCATGTTGGAACGCCGAAAGTTCGGACCGCTCAGCATGCCGACCTCTTGCGGACTAGGACTTCTGCGCTCGGAGCTGCAGCGGCATGATGATGTAGCGCTGGATTGCGTGACCGGCGGCCACAGACACCAGCAGACGAACCGCCACTTCGCTTTGACCGCTGAGCCAGGCGATTGCCAACCCACCACCGACGACGACCGCAAGCCCGACGACGAAGGCGATCAATCGATCGGGGCGCCGCACTTCGCCAATCGTGTCCTTGACGATCAAGTACCACATCCAGATAACAGCCATGGCCGCCATTACCGCGATGTACGGCAACAGCCGCGAGATGGACGCGACGTCTGCAATCAACAAGTACACGATGATCGCCGCCGTGAACGAATAGCTCGAGACCTTCTTGCTGGTCGTCGTGTCCTCGGGTTCCTTTTGCCCTGTCGCTTGCGCCAGGCGGCGGGCGAATTGCATTGCCGAATCGCCGCCGATTTGGCGAGACGAAGCGACGAAGATGAGCTTATCCTCCTGAATTGCAGCCGGCATGGTACCAAGCAGAGCGACGTATTCGACGGTGCGCCGGTTGCGCCAGTCGACCCGGTCGTACTCGACGGCCAGGAAATCGCTTGCCCTATCGAAATCAGCTGTCGGTGTGAGCGCTATGCGACTGGCCATCTTCCCCAGACGGCTATCCTTGAACTCGGCAACTGCTGAAAAGATGCCATCTCGCGATGCCACCAGTCGCGGTTGCTGGCAGAGCGGCAAAACAAAGCCGATCGCCAGTCCAACGAGCATACCGCCTGCGTGCGCGGAGTGAGCGACATTGGGGATTAAAAACTCGGTGCCGACCTGCAGCGCGAGAAACACTAGCAGTGTTTTCAGCGTAAACGAGCACTGCCATGGTCGCTCGTCGGCAGGCATGTAACGGTAGCGAACACACGCCCCGATCGCCCCACCCC
>JADYXR010000064.1 GCA_021772095.1 Candidatus Obscuribacter sp.
AGCTATTTATCTACCGCACGCAAACAGGGCGTCAACGTGTTTTATGCCCTCTACGATGCCTTTTGGGTACCCCCTTTATCCCTTCCCCTCAATCCCCAGCCTGAGCAGTTACGAAGGGAAAATTAACCTATGCCTACTCTGATCTTTTCGACCAACGCGCAAAATGCCCTTAATTATGGTCAAGCAATTGCTACTACCGAACGACATCAAGTTGTCGATACGCCACATCTTCTATTGGCTCTTGTGCTCTACACAAGTGATGGTCAGGCTTGGGTCAAAAAATCGAACTCCACCGACCAAGCCACATTTGTCGAAAAACTGAAAAATGCCATGCAAAAGTGGTATGTAGCTGGTTCGGAACAAGCCGATCCCTCTCAAAACTATATTCGTGCGATGCGTCATGCTCAAGAGAGAGCGACAAATTCAGGTTCTCACCACATTGAACCAGCGCATTTGCTTAACGCAGTTCTGGAATCTGATGACATGTTAGCCGACTGGCTGATGTCCGTAGGTATCCAATCAATGCTTATAGCTGTTCCTGCGCAAACGCCTGTACTTGATGAAATGGGGCGTGATATCACACGACTTGCGAAAAGTGGAAAAATTCAGCCAATAATTGGACGAGAGGCTGAGGTGTCCCAAGTTATTGAAGTACTTATGAGGCATGGCAAAAATAGTGTCTTGCTTCTCGGTCTGCCGGGTGTTGGCAAAACCGCAGTCGTGGAGAAACTGGCGCAAATGATCGCCGAGAGCAATGTGCCGACAAAACTGACCGAAACGCGATTGATCGAATTAAGCATGTCGGCTCTTGTTGCCGGCACAACGTACCGAGGTGAATTCGAGGAGCGTCTTCGTCGCATTCTTGATGAAATTGAACGAGTAGGGAACATAATCCTTATCATTGACGAATTCCATACACTTGCAGGTGCGGGAACCACACGCGATAGTGCCCTAGATGCCGCCAATATTCTGAAGCCTGCGCTGGCTCGAGGCGAACTAACATGTATTGGGATTACAACACTAGACGAATACACACGTTATATCGAGCCTGATCAAGCACTCGTGCGGCGGTTTCATCCGATTATCGTTGCCGAGCCGTCTCCTGAAGCCACCCTCGAAATCCTCGTCCAGTTGTCTCCTAGTTATGAGTCTCATCACAAGATCACGGTACATTCGGAAGCCCTAGAAGCCACCGTAAGATTAGCTGCTCAATATCTACCCTCACGTCAATTCCCAGATAAAGCAATTGACATATTGGGTAAGGCTTGCAGCCGAGCAGAAATTCAGCAACTCGCTGTAGTCACTACAGAAATCATTGCGACCGTAGTTAGCGAAACCGCGGGTATACCCATTGGGCAGTTGACAAATGATACCCGACAGATGCTCTCTGAAATGGAAGAAGCATTGTCAGGAGCAGTAATCGGACAAGAAGAGGCAGTACGCACCGTTGCCCGTGCTATTCGTATTGCATACACCGGTCTGAGAGACCCAGATCGCCCCAAAGCGATTTTCTTATTCAGCGGGCCATCTGGAGTTGGCAAGACCCAACTAGCGCGCACTTTGGCGGGATATCTCTTCGCAGATGAGAAGGCGTTCGTCAGGTTGGATATGTCAGAATATGCTGAGAAACATACCGTCTCTCGACTCATTGGCGCACCACCCGGCTATGTTGGGTATGATGAACCGGGTCAACTCACACAACCGTTGCGCGACCGACCGCATTCCATCGTCTTACTCGACGAAATCGAAAAAGCGCATCCCGAAATCTTTGATGTGTTCCTACAGCTTTTTGGAGAAGGGCGGTTGACCGATGCAAAGGGGCGACTGGTTGATGGGCGACATGCGATTTTTGTCATGACGACCAATCTTGGTGCACAGACGATGAAACGCGCCGTTGGCTTTAGCTCTAAGTACACTCCGCCAGTTGGTAGCACCGATGAGATTGATGAAGCCATTCGCTCTTTTTTTCGCCCAGAATTCCTCAATCGTATCGATCATGTTATTCGTTTCCGTTCGCTTGACCTTGATGACTTGACAGAAATTGCTCAACTAGAACTACAGCACTTGAAAGCACGCCTGAAAGAACAGAGGGTTCGGCTTTCATATGCATCCGCAGTCGCCGAAATCGTCGCTCATGCTGCACAGTTACGTGGCGTGGGCGCACGCGGAATTGCGCGAGTAGTAGAAGAAATGATCGCTATGCCAATTAGTGAGCGTCTCCTCGAAGCCAACAAATCAGATCGAAACTGGCTCCATCTCGAAGCTGATGGGCAGCAAATCCGCATGGAGTGGGTTTGATGCTATCGAGACTGTTTGGCAAGAAACCAACTATCGAAGATCTCCAGAAGCTGCTTGCTCAAGCTCGGCGGCTGATATGGAACAATCAGATCTCCGAAGCGGAAAAACAGTTCAATCAAGTTCTCAGAGAACTCGAAAACATTGACCCGAAAACTCCATTGTCAGACGTGAGCGGCATTCGCTTGCAAACCCAACTAGGAATTTGGGCAATCTCTTATTTCCGACGTGGAGATCAGCGTAGCCAGTATAAGCAGATTTGTGAAGGTCATTCCCTTAATGCTGAAACCGCCTTCTTCATTGCTAAAGTGTTCCAAATCAAGAAAGACAAATCAGCCGAGGCGATGTATGCCTACAAAACGCTGCTTCGACTTAAGCCAGCAACTAACTTAGCCCAGAAAATTGGCAAAATGCTGGCGGATGCGCCCGCTTCTGAAGATGCGCTGCAGCTTCTCGATGTCGTCTCTGGTATTGCAGCTGACAATCTAGCGTTTAAGTCACAACGCTGTCGGTGGTACGTGAAGCTCGACAAGAAGCAGCTAGCTCAAGAGCTTGCACGCGAGATATTGTTGATAGATGCGGAAAACATTGATGCTCACCGGTGTCTAGCATATCTCGCGGAAATTGAGAGTAATTGGGACTCAGCTATTCAGCATTACATGGCAAGTCGGGACTGGCTGAGAGTTGCTGTAACTGCGTCGAAAAGAAATCGCTTTCTTGATGCTGCACAGGCTCTAACACAAGTTGGGGAGGCAGAACGCACCAGTTCCACTTGGTTATTTTATCGAGGTTGGGTTGCGTATCATCAGCAGGACTTTTCTCAAGCAGAACATGCATGGCGGCAGCTTCAATTAAATTCGCCAACAATGGCGGTTTCAGCATTGAATCAAGCACTTGCCGAGCACTCTACATATCAAGATCTGCAAACTTTCGATTTTGAGCATGGCGCTAATGCCGAAAGGGAAATTGCGCCAGCATACGAAGATGTCTGGACATTACGGCGTGGCGCAACTAGATTGCTCCTCGACGGTGATGTCGAAGGCAGCAAACCACTGCTTCAAAAGGCTGTTGCCGCGCAACGAAAAAGTCTTAAGGCGGCGACCTACTATGCGTTGTGCACTGCTCTAGACCGATCAACTAACAACGGTGATGTCCCTATTTACCAATACCTCGTGAAGCAATATGGTGACGCCAGTTTGTTCCTCTGGTTGCGCGGATTAACACTCTTATATGCACGTCAACCAAATGCTTTCCGGTATTTACTCAAAGCGCACAAAGAAGGCGTTTTCGAG
>JADYXR010000065.1 GCA_021772095.1 Candidatus Obscuribacter sp.
AGATTGAGCAGAACAACGAAACGCAGATTGAGCAGAACAACCAAACGCAGATTGAAAGGTACAACGAAACGGAGATTGAGCAGAACAACCAAACGCAGATTGAACAGAACAACCAAACGCAGATTGATGGAATCTCCAGAGGGGTACTTCGGCAATTAAAGCGACCGGTTTCCCTCGCTTGCTTGCGAAACTGTTATAGCGAGCCGCGCTATCGAGTGGAATCGATCGAGTAAAATTCTTCGCTTCAGCATCGTACGGGCGTCTTTGGCAGCAAGCACTCTGGCTGATGTTGAACAATGCGTGAAATGCCTTACGCCACCAGCGCTCTGTCGTCGCATTGAACAGGCTGCGAGCTATTCTTCTTATGTGATTTGAAAAATTCCCAGATTTTGTCGGTGGTCGGGTAGTTCGCTTCCGGAGAATTCGGATTGGCTGCCTTCGCTCTGTCACTGCCTGGCCATTCATGCCCACCATCTTTAACAACCACTGCAATCACTTCTGCACCAGTTTCCGGATTGACGGATCTGGAAGTGATGCGATCGCCATCGCGCTCTATGAGCGGGGCGTGAGAAATGCCCAGGTGTTTCGCCCAGGTTTTGTACGATTCGCCGAATGATTGAAAACGTGGCACACCAAGGGTAGAAAGCCCTTGTCCAGGCGCGCGCCCTTCCAGTGGCACCACCCTGTCACTGGTGCCGTGAATAGACATGATCGAAACCGCCTCGGACGGCTTGGCTTCGGCTCCGCTCGAACCGCTGCTCACGACTGCCACCGCGGAAAAGGTATCGGACATCTCGCTGGCTAAGCGATAAGCGAGCATGCCACCATTCGAGAAGCCGGCGGCGTAGACTTTGTCTTTGTCGACGTTCATGTTCTCTTTGATAGTTTTGACCATGTCTTTGACGAAACCGACATCATTGGAATCGGTGCCAGGAAGCTGGACTCCATTGTCCGCATCCCACGATCGTAATTGACCGAGCCATTTTGTGCCGTTTGGATAGGCAACGATGAAGCCCTCTTTATCGGCTTTCTCAGACATTTTCGAGAGACTGGAAATTCTGTCGGCATCTTGTCCTAAACCATGAAGCACCACCACTAGTGGCATCGGTTTAGACGGGTCATAATTTTTTGGAACGTGCAAAATGTAATCGCGCTCGCGTCCGCCGGAATTAATTTCTAGGTGACGATCGATGCCGCGTTCGCTGCTGCCGTTGGTTGAAACTTTAATTGCTTCAGCAGGTTTTGTCTTAAACGCGTCCAAAACCGGCAGATCCAGGTCCTTTTCGTTATAAACCTGTTTGCGAATCGTGGTTTTCAAACTTTCGTAGCCGAAGTAAATACTGTCGACCAGCGTGTCGTGAAGCGATTCTCTTTGTGGCGCGGCGTCGTTCCGTTCGACGACACTGCTAATCGCTGGGCTTATCGGCGATTCGAGTTTGGCTTGCGGATTGGCCACGGATAGATTCCCTACTAAATTGACGCCTTGCAGTCATTGGTCGATTGCGTGTCTGTGTTTATCCGTGATTCTCAAAATTTGGACAAAACCGACGAATTTCGTTTGACCACCTTCGAGGTTCAACCAAAGCGTCTATGAATAGTTCAAAATCGAACAGTCTCTCCACCGGAATCAACTCCGAAGAAGCAGAATTCGCACGCCTAAGTTTTGTTGAGAATGATTTGCAGAAACTTTGATTATCCGTTCGAGGCGATCCATAATCATGCTGCGTGCCAATCTGCGAGGTTCAGATGCAATCAACTAAAGGTACAGACTCATCGAAAGCGCCATCAGCCAAGGCGCCTGAGTCTTTAGATCAATATCTCAAGTTCGTGTCGCTGCTGAAACCAATTGATGCAAACATCCTAGACGCCCTCCAGAACGAGGTCTTGAATCCGGACATCGATTGGCATGAGCCGTACTCCGAATACGCATCGCCAGGACTGCAAGTCGCCGTGCTGCTTAGCCCGGATGGGGAAGAAAATAATTTCTCCTGGAAAGATTGCAAGGCACCTAAAGAAACGCCTCTACTGGCGCGTTTGACGAATTTGAAAGCACTGCTGGCTGGCCTCGGTTTCAACATCATGGCTTCGCGCTTGTTGAAACTCCAGCCTGGGACTTATCTTCACGAGCATCGCGACTATGTCTTCCTGGAAGAAGTCCCGCGTTTTCGGCTGCACGTGCCGATTGTGACGAATCCTGCTGCGCACATTGTGATGCCTGGCACGACAGTTCATATGTCCCGAGGCTATCTCTGGAAACTGAATCCGAAAGAAGCTGTGCACAGCGCTTGCAATTTCGGACAGGAAGCCAGGATTCATTTAATGATGGACTGTTATGTCAATGACACGCTTGCCGAACTCGTAGCGGCCGAGTCGCTTCCGTCTGACAATTTGAAAAAATTACCCGTTCTGACGGCCGAAGATAAGGCACGTGTCCTCAAAGAAGGACGATCACTCGTCGAAGCCGGCAAGCAGACAGAGGCTGAGGATGTCATTCTTCGCCAGTTTTGTTATTTCGATCTCAACGGCGAAACCACCTACCAGCTCTTGTACGAGTTGTACGGCGGTGTAACTGGTTGCGAAGAACGGCTTGAATACTGGCGCACCCGTGCTCAAGACGTGTACCCAGTCGTGAAGCACTAGTTCAGAAGCCCGATTGAAGCCCAATCTAGGCTCCGAATTGTAAGTTTGATTCCCCTTAAATCGCGCAGCTGTTTTAACTCGCTGACAGATTCCGCTGTTGCGATTGGAACGAAACAAGGCTTGTTGAGATAACATATATAGAACGGAGCGGTCGTTTTCTAAAATGCGGCTGCGAAGTCACTGGCGCACAAATTGACGTTTAGGACAGTTCTATTTCGATGGTTAAAAGCCGGACACGCCCACGAGAGCTTTTGCTTGATATTTTTGCCACCATGCCTCAAGGGCAGCACATCAGCGCGCAGGAACTGCGGGATCGCATAATTACTGAGGGCGGCGAAGTGTCGCTTTCGACGATTTATCGAGCGCTGGAGCGGCTTTCGGAGCAAGGCGAAATTCGTAGCATCATGAGCGCGCGGGGCCAGCTGTGGGAATCCGTGAGTGGCGAAGAGCATCACGACCACCTGATCTGCACGAAGTGTGGCTTGACAATTGAGTTTCACGACGACCTGCTAAGTGGCTTCGGTCAGAGTGTGGCCGAACGCAAAGGCTACATCTACCAGGAAAGCCGTTTTGACATCTTTGGTTTTTGCAAAGACTGCAAAGCTAACTTGGATTCCGGCACGGTGTCTCAGGTTCTGCAGGTGCTCGACAATGTCACCACCATGCTCGACGAGGGCAAGCGCCTGACCGATTCAGCCGCTCGCTCGATCGTAAACGATAAGGATCGCAGCGTCGCCAGTTCGATTGAACGTACTCGTAAAATTTTGAAGCAAGCACTCGATGAGTGCGACAGAGCTCTGGACGTCCTCGAAGAGACGATGTAAGCCGCGCGGGCTGAATATTTGCATGGGCCGCAGCGACAGAACTCTTGATCGCCGAGCATCATGTCCGGTTCGACCAGCGTTAATTCACGTGAAAGCAACGCCCAAAATGGAAATGTGCCTGTGGGCCACATTTTTTGCTCGCGCATTGACTCACTGAGAATCTTACTCGCCTTACACCTGTTGCTCGGGTAAGGTTTTTCAATGAGGCAACCCGGGCCGTTTAATGTGGCCCACAGGCACATTTCCATTTTTCGAGGTCAAAGTGAGTCGATGAGTCGGCAGTACTAAAGGGAAGGACTATGTAATCCATTCGGATTGCGCCAAAGTTCCGCCGGCACCAAGCGAATGCGATGGAGTCTGGACACCCTTAAGTGCCCTAGACCAGACTGGTTGGCTGTTTTGTATCCGGGCATTGTCCGGGCATTGCAAGAATCGGGCGGGCTGGGCAATCCCGCGAGTCCTCATATTATGAGAACGATTCGCAACAATTTTATAAAACCAAAAACGCCATCAGATGCCTATTTAGCGGCATCTACGTCAATAAGTGCCTCTCGTCACTATTGCGCTAATCTGTTGCATTTAGTACGATATTTTTGTTGAGAATCACTTGCAAAAGGTAGGAATGGTGGCGGCTGTTGCGGCCTGCCGCTGTATTGATATGGTTCCCGATAGACAGTTTGTAGCCGAAAGATTCTTCCGATGGTTGTCCGGGTTTCCCGAACCCAGTATCAACCGTTTGAGAACAATCAATAACGCGAGTGCAGATGCGCGCCACGTCATCATCTCGCTGGGTTATGGAGTTTACGATTGCCGCATTCGGGCGCTCAATAACATGATAATCAAGCTCCTGGTGGCGCGAATGCATGCGGAGCGCGCTCAAAATGAGCGGACGCTCGAGCGCATTCAGGTGATTCTGACAGGGCTTCACGTTGCAATCGATTGGACGACTGGAAGGTTAGAGCGTTCTGATTTTTCGCACCTGGAGCAACCGAGCTGTAACAAGGTTGTTAAAGCTTTAACTTCCTCCTGATATCTCAAAACCCCAGCTCTGCGTATAGCTCGGGTAGTCAGGAGGAAGATGTGACAATGTTTATGAAAAGGAGATTTTCCTTCTTGCGAATAGCAATCATTTTCATGATAGATTTCCGATTGGATATATATCCGACCCCTTAGTAGGAAACAGAGAGAGTTATGCCAGTGACCTTAGACACCGATAACGCGACCAAAGAATCCAAAACGGGCAACCGTTCGCTTACGTTGACGCCGAAGGTGCATCCCGTCATCAAAGAATATTTAGCCGACCCTACGAGGCTGGAAGAGCTCGTTAAAGGGCTTGGCAGTCCTCTCAACGTCATGTTTCCCGAACTCATTCACGACAACGTCGAATCGTTCAATGATTTATTCAAGAAGCATCAACTGAGAGGGCGCGTTTTCTTCGCTCACAAAACGAATTCATCATCTAGCCTGGTTCGCCAACTGGCTCAGGAGAATGCTTTCCTGGATGTTTCGTCACTCAACGAACTTCGTCACGGACTTTCTTCCGGTTTCACAGGCGATCGCATCGAAGCGACCGGACCAAAGAATCGTGAGTTTCTAACCCTTGCTTTGCAGCACGGCATCACGATCAGCATCGATAGCCTCTGGGAACTTCGCCAAGTTTTGGAAATCCGGCAAATCATCAAGCTGCAGAAACCTACCAAAATCTTGGTAAGACTCTCCGGTTTTCATGCCGATCACTCGCGTTTTCTCAACAAGGGAAGTCGCTTTGGTATCACCATTAAAGAATTGGAAGAAGCGTTCGACATCATTGAAGATGCCGAAGACGAGCTGAGCTTCCAGGGTTTTGCATTCCACCTCGATACCGTCAGTATCACTGAACGCGCAGTGGCAATCGAAAACTGCATCGAGCTTTTTGAAGATGCTCTCTCCCGCGGCTTCGAACCACGCGTTCTCTGCATCGGTGGTGGCTTCAAAGTCAACTATCTCGAAAGCGAAGACGAGTGGAATGAGTACACAAGCGCTTTGAAAGAGTCTGTTCTTGGCACCGGCAATTCGCTGACATGGCAAGGCAACGCCTTCGGCATGTATCAAGAACAAGGCAAACTGCGCGGCAACTTCAACAGCTACAACTACTACGATGGAACCTCCGGTCCGGATTTCCTCGATGAAATTCTCTCGCACCAATTCCCGAATTTGTCGGACAAAACGGCAGCATCACTGCTTCGCGATAACATGATCGAACTCTGGATCGAACCAGGTCGTTCCCTCGTTACGCAAACCGGCATCACCGTCGCCTCAGTCAACAACCTGCGTCCATCCAGTACTGGAGACCAGTTGGTTAACTTGAACATGAAGCGTCAGGACGTTACTTTCCTCGACCAGGAAATTTTTGTCGATCCGCTTGTTCTCAATAGAAACCCATCCGATGCGGCTCCTGAGAAGGTCGGAGTATTCTTCGCCGGTAATCTTTGTCTCGAAAGCGACCTGGTTTATCGCCATAAAACATTCTTGCCTCAGCTCCCTGAGCCAGGCGACACTGTTGTTTTTGTCAACACCGCTGGTTACTTCATGGACTTCAGCGCCTCGAATTCCATGATGGAGCCTATCGCTCGCAAAGTTGCCGTCAAACAAAAAGGCAACAAATTCGAGTGGACCCTCGATGAGGAGTTCTCAATTCTTTAGACAGTGCCCAGTTTTCCCACACAATCACACCACACCTGACCGCCACCCTGGAGGAAACATGTTAGTAAAACATATAACCGAGCTGATCGGAGACACACCGTTATTCGAGATTAGTCCTGAGATTCACGGTTTGAAAAACATCGATCTGTACGCCAAGCTCGAGTTGTTGAACCCGTTCGGCTCCGTCAAAGACAAGAGCGGATGGAATGTTCTCAAAGATGATATCGAACAAATTGCCAAGGAAGGGAAGACCGTAATCGAGTCCTCGTCCGGGAATATGGCAAAAGCCATGCAGTTGATTTGCTCAATCAACAATGTTGAATTCAAGATCGTAACCAACAGAATCAAAGTAAGAGAAGTGAAACAGATTCTGCAGTTGCTCGGCGCCCAGCTTGATGAACTGCCAGGTTTGTCGGAATGCCCGGATCCAACCGACCCTAATGATCCGATCACATTCATCGAACAACAAATGGCGAAAGAGCCAGGAAGATATTTCCACACTTCGCAATACACCAACGAGAAAAACATCACCGCTCACTACAATTCGACCGGAACCGAAATCTTCAATGATGTCGGCGCTATCGATTATTTCATCGGCGGTCTGGGAACCACTGGTTCTACCCGTGGTGCCGGAACTTTGTTGAAAGAAAAGAATCCGAACATGAAGAACGTCGGCGTGATCGCCGCCAAAGGTCATCTTCTTCCAGGTATCCGTAACCAGGATGAAATGTACGAAGTCGGCTTGTTCAAAAAAGATTTCTACGACGATATCGTCGTTGTCGATACCGATGAATCGATTGATGCGATGCTCACACTGATTCGTAAGTGCGGCATTTTGGCTGGACCTACCGGTGGTGGCAGCCTTGCAGCAGCGATGAAGTATCTGCAGAAAATCGACGGCACATTGACCGAACGCAAGAAAGCAGCGTTCATCGCTTGCGACCGTGTCGAATGGTACCTCTCGTTCCTTCAAAAAGTGCGTCCTTCGTTGTTCGCGCTTGCTGAAAAGGAAGATTCAATCAGAAAAGTTTCCGTCGAGAAACAAGAGGCTGCGCCTCAAGTTTCAGCCGCTGAAGCACTGAAGTGGATCGAAGCGAAAGAGCCTCTGATCATCGTCGACATGCGCGGAGCATTGGCGTTTAAAGCTTCCAGAATTCCTGGTTCGCTCAACATCCCAACCGATGCGCTCGATGAAATCACGGATGCAGGCGTTCCATTCTCAAACGGACAGAAAGTTTTGTTTGTCTGCCCGACAGGCGATCAGTCGAAGCGCTTCGCTTCGTTCTTCACCGAAAAAGGTGTTGAGTGCGCCAGTCTCACCGGTGGATTCGTAGGCTGGCGCGACGCCAACATGCCTACTGAAAAGTCGGTGAAGAGAAAAAATCGCGAACTCGCAGCCGCTGCGAAATAGTTTTCAATCAGCGGGAGCATGTCGAACCCGGCATGCTTCCGCGAACTCCTCATTCGCGACTATCTGCGATGAGTTTGAAACTTCGGGAGACCGCACCAAAATCTCAAAGAGCGGAAACGCAACTTTCAAAATGGTGAGCCAAACTCTGAAGCACTGAAATCAGATATTTGTATGGACCAACTTGTAGCTGAAATCGAATTTGTGAACCCAGAACCCGAGCTTCTGAAGCTGACTAAACCTCGCAACGCGAAAGCGAAGCACTCGATGACCGAAATGACTGGACCAACAATCGACTCGTAATCTCGATGACGAGCGGTTATGAAAGGAGACAAAGATGACGACAAATTCGCTAGCAGTGAAAGAAACAGAAGGAATCGTCTGCGACATTTCCGCTGCCATCCCTGAAGTCACCATCGATGTCGCCGCTATCCGTGCGCAGTTTCCAATCATTCAGCAAAAACCTGACTATGTATTTTTCGACAATGCGTCGACGACGCAGAAGCCTGCGACTGTGATTCGCGCCATCGAAGAATATTACGCGAAGGCTTGTAGCAATGCCGGTCGCGCATCGTATCGTTTGTCTTCCAAAACTGCTCTGGCGATCCACAACAGTCGTGCCAAAGTAGCCGAATTGATCAACTGCCGCTCCGAGGATCTGGTCTTCACAAGCGGCGCGACAGACAGCCTCAACACAGTTGCATTATCTTGGGGATTGACCAATCTCAACGACGGCGATGAAGTGATGGTCTGCTTGCAGGATCACAAATCCGCGGTGCTGCCGTGGTTTAACGTGCGCCGCATTCTCGCCGGTTTCGGCAAAAACATCAAAATCGTTCCATTCGAAATCCATGATGTCGGCGACTATGACCTCCGCACCATTCGTGAAAATGTATCGACGAAAACCAGACTGATAGCGATGTCGCACATTCATCATGTTTATGGCATGGATATGGAAGTGCCGGACATCCGCGAAATCGTTGGTCCGGATGTTTTGATTTCGCTTGACGCGAGCCAGAGTGTTGGGCACATTTCAGTCAATGTCGAAGAATTGGCAGTAGATTTTATTTCGTTTTCCGGACACAAAATGTTCGCTGGAAATGGAACCGGTATTCTCTGGGTCAACCCAAAACGGCAGCCTGAGCTCAGTCCCGTTCGCGTCGGTGGAATGGGAGCAACGTTTGCTATCGAGGACGAAACCACGTTCTTTGCTGGTTCACTGCAAGATCTTCTGGAAGCCGGCACTCCGAACATCCCATCAATAGTCTCTCTTGCACCTGCTGTCGAGTTTATCCAAAGCACCGGAATTGAAAATATTTCCGGTCATCTCGCTAAATTGACCCGTCGTTTGTATGAAGGTTTGAAAGAAATTCCCGGCGTGGACTTCGGTCCCGGACCCGGTCGCTGTGGCTGTCCTGGTGGATATGGCATTTTGTCATTCCGCATTGAAGGCATCGAGGTTTCAGACCTCGGTTTCATGCTGGATAGTGAAAACATCATGGTCCGCACTGGCGATCACTGCGTCAGCAAAGCCAGTTCGGAAGACGAATACGCAAGAGTAAGTTTGCAGGTGTACAACACCGAAGAAGAGATCGAAATGTTTATCGAAGTCCTCGAAGACAGCATTAGCTGAGCGGCGATTTCCAATTGGTCGCGAGTGCGTGAAAAGTCGAGAAGAGGATCATGAAGGTCGGTATCATCGGTGGTGGTCATAACAGTCTTGTATTAGCCGGGTACTTGGCTAAAGAGGGTGTTGATATCACTGTTTATGAAGCGCGCGATCGAGTCGGCGGGCTGTGCGTCAACGAGGAAGTTTTTCCGGGACACACGATTTCAACTGTCGCGACTTACTATGGAATGTTTCGCCGGCAGATTATTGAAGACCTCAGGCTGGACGTCCACGGGCTCGAGCCGTATCTCACCGATCCAGCTGAAATAGTTTTGTTGCCAAACGGCGGTTATTCATTCACACCCAGAGATGGGTCCGACACAAAGATCTCAGCGGGTGAATTGACCGAAGAGGATCTCGCTGGTTGGAAAAACTTTTGGGGTGAAATCGGTCGCGGTGCCGCACTGGTGGCGCCGTTTTACTACAAGCCGGAAACCACTCAGCAAGAGCTTGTTGATGTTTTGCGAAAAGATGGTTTGGATTTTCTCGCCAGCAAATTGTTTGACGGAACTTTATTCGAAGTCTTCGATCACTTCTGCAAAAACCAGTCTCTAAAAGCTGCTGTGGCGACTTGCACTCCTGGCTACGCGTCTAATCAAGGCAGTGTTTTTGGCTGCATGCATCATGGCACTGCCGAAACTTGTGGTGTTCCAGGCGCATGGGGTCTCGTTCGCGGCGGCATGGGCATGGTTTCCGAATCGCTGCGTCGCAGTGCCGAGAGCAAAGGTGTTCGAGTTCTGACCAATACGAAAGTAACCGCCATTCGCGTCGAGAACGGTCGCGCCACTGGTTTGAAACTTGAGAACGGCGAAACAGTCGCCTGCGATCTGGTCGTTTCGGGAGCCGATCCAAAAACGACATTTAGCCGATTGTTGTCTGATACTGAGTTGCCCGCTGCCCTCGTAAAACAAGTTGAGGAGCCGCTCACGCAAATTTCCGCGGGCAAGATTCACTTTAAGTTGAAACGTCTGCCGAAATTTCCAACTCTGGACCAGCTCTCTCACAACTACTCAGGAATTATTGTGGTCGCGCCGCCAGCGGACGAAGTAATCGCTGATTCCAAGCGAGTTGCCGAAGGCAAGATGCCGCAAAGTTTGATGATGACGATGGCGTTTCCAACCGTGACCGATGAGACAGTCGCGCCTGCAGGCGAGCATCACATGAATATCGACGTTCATCAATTGCCTCGCACGAATGAGGGCGAGCCCTGGAACGACGAGACGAAAACCAAAATCAGCGATGCTGTGATTGCGGCGCTCAAGCCGTTTGCGCCGGACATAGCTGAAGTTATCGAAGACACATTTGTGGTTTCGCCAACTGACATTCAAAGCCGTTACAACGTCGGCACCGGAATGTGCTGGCATTTGCCGATGACCGATCGGTATGCCTTCGATAAACGCAACATGAGCGGCTGTGAGCCGTATGGCACGCCGATTGAAAATTTATACCTGTGCGGCGCCGGCACCTATGGTGGTGGCAATGTCACCGGAGTATCCGGATTCAACTGTGCAAAAATTCTGCAGGACCAAACCATGAGGGTGAGAGCATGAGCGCGACTACAATGACTAAATACACACGAGCTGATGTTGCGACGAAGTGCAAAGTTTACGAACTGGACACGGTAACGCCGGAGAAAGCGGCAAAGATCGCGGCAATGTTCAACGCCGCCCTCGGAAAAGACGGCGTCGTTGCCGAAGGACACCAGCCTTATCCCGACCCTTCGCTTTTCAGCGCTGACGGCATTGTTGAAACGGTTGAATCGCCTTATCGTCGATTATTCATCGCCGAACTGGATGGCGAGACAGTCGGCGGCATCATCGCAGACGCGCTTCACGAGTTGGCGTGCGAATTCAATTGCATGGCGGTCGACCCGAAATATCGTGGTCTAGGTATCGGCAGTTTTCTAGTAGAAGGCGCCAAGAATCTGATTAATGACTGTTTCTTCCTCTCCAATATTACGGAGTTGGTCACTCACAGTCTTGCATCACAAACTGCGCACATCAAGCATGGCTACAACCGTTTCCTTGGTTTTGGTTATGCGCATTATCCTAAAGTTTTCTTTGCGGATAAACCGGAATCGGTAGTGTGGGCCGGTCAGTTACACGGTCGACTAGCGCGTGAATTGCAGAATTTGCGCGATCGCATCGGCAATTTGGAAAAGTTGTCCGACGCTGAGATAACTGATTTAATCAGCCGCGAATCTCGTGTCGTAATCGGCAAGGCAAGTGCTTCCGAGAAACAGCTCGCGACGGAACTTGTGAAGCCGCGTTCTGTTTATTTGCCGGAAGAATACGCTTGCTTGGGCAAGGCTATTCTTTCGCAATACGCCGACCAGATGGAGTTTCGCGTCAACGATGAAAACAAAGATGCCGTCAGCGACAAAGCGTCGATCCGCAGCGACAAATTCGATGTCGATCTGAAGCCGGATTTCGGGCACACATACATCGACTTTGATTTCGGATTCGACATCAAAGCCAATGAAGCTGCAGTAAAAGAAGCAATCGAGAAAGTCCAAAACACGCCTGGCAAGCGCTTCATCAGAGCGACTATCAAAGCCAACCATCCATCAGGCGTTGAAATCGCAAAATTCTTGAAGAAGCACGGATTCGTTTTTCACAGCGTTCTTCCGCTGTATCAATACGAAGTCAGCGAAGACGGACAATCGCACAAATTCCACGACTTGCTTGGCATGCAATGGGTTTGTTCAGGTGTCGCCAAAAAGAATCCGCTGCCCGGTGAAACAAATAGCGTGATCAAAGTTTATGGTTATCCAGCCAATCTGACTGGCAAGATTGTCAGCCTGATTCGCAGCGAGCTTTAGTTGTCTCTAGTTGTGTTCAGATGGTAGAGTCGAGACATGACAAAAAAGGCCATCGCATCGATTTCGATAATTAGTCTGCTCGCGGTAAGCGGTCTGACTTATGGATTTTTGTCTGAAACTAGTGCTATTTATCCAGAGATGAGCTGGGCTGAACTAAGTCAGCTGATGCAGACTCGTGAGACGTCAAAGAAAATAGAGTCGATATCCAAGTATCAGTTGCTGCAAAATTTCTGGTTGGTAACACTTAAACAGCAATCAACTCGCGTCATCAAATCTGTTCCTCCGTCGAAAGTTCGCCCTCTGCTCGAACGAGCCGCTAGCTATGGAATAGCAGTGGAAATATGCAACGTAAACCTGGACGGATCGGTTCGAAAGAGTAAGTTCGCGCCTTAACAGATCTCAGATCCGGTGTTTTTGCGTATGGCTCAACGCGATCCGATTGCGCGAAAGTGAACCGCTGCTAACGAACGAACCTAGCTGACGCCAACCTGTCGAGGTTCGCATGAGCAGCAAAGTCCGAAGATCTGGAAGTTATGATAAAGCGGTGTGAAGTTTTCTTTCAGCGTTAATTCGGTAGTGTCGAATGGGCACTCTGAAACTACCTTTGTGTCGTTGCAGCGAACGCATACAAGGTGGTGGCTATGCGCTTCTTGACCATCGTTGAAACCGTAACGCGCGGTCGTGTCGTTGAGTCGTTCGCGTCGTAACTCGCCGCTTTCCACTAACGAATTTAGCGCTCGATAAACGCTGGTTAAGCCGATGTGTCGCGCGCTACTCACAGAATTGATCGCGTCGAAAAGCTCCATGGGAGTAGCGTTTCGCAGCTGCGTCAGAGCGGTAACGACCGCCCGCTGTGCTCTAGTTTTTCCTTTGCTTTGCATGAAAAATGGCGTCGCGGATAGTTTTACATTTGGTATCACAAAACGCCATTATAACAAACCTAAAAACAAGTTCCCTGTACAATTTCCAAGGTTGTAAATGATAATTTGTTTGCAGCGTTTTGCTCGCGAAAAACATCTTGCGTCGGTTCACTTCTTCGGTGGTCTGAATGGTTAACTCTCCGGCATCCAATCTTGGCTCTTATCGCTTCCAGTCTGTGGGAAGAGGTATGGCGAATTCGTTTCACGATCCCGATTTGTCTTCTTACAGCAAGCAAAAATCGCTGCCGCTGGTCAACGATACGAATGATGACCTCAGTTGCCTGGATAGCTTCAATTGGCTCGATACGCCCGTGGGCGCCTCCGATGTTCCGCGTTACTTGTCTAGAATTTGGGACCACTTTTTCTCTCGTCGAGTTTCTGCCGCGCTAGAGTCTGACGCCGGTTATGCTCGTGTTCTCTCGCTTTTCCCCGGCAACACCGTATTGTCGCTGCATGGTGAGAATCAGTTCAGATACCGCGGATCTTTAGCGTTCGAGCAATTCCTCATGTTGTTCGAGTATTCGAATGGCTCACCAGTAGATGGATTTGAAGCCATTGGTTCTCGCAAGCGCATGGTCGACGAAACTCCGTTCTGGCCATGGCAAGAAATCGATCAGCCCAGATTGCAATTCGTGACGGCTGATTACGAACTGGATTTCGATCCAGTCGACAAAGATAATTCTGCGGCTAAACAAAAATATTTGGCTGATCTCTACGATAATGCGTACGCCGCGATCAACTGTGACGACCGTGTCGAACACACTTGTCTCAAGCTCATCCACAGCGCCTGGTCCGATACGCCGCCGCCGGTTTATTCGAAGTTCGCAATCAACGTCGTCAGCAGATTGATCGAACAAGCTCGACCGAAACTGAATAAGCGCAACCTTCTTCCGTTCCTTTTCGAACTCGAAATGTTTGCCAGCTACGAAACATATGTCAGTCGCATTTCTCCAGTCGCCTCGGGCTGGTACTCAAACACCTGGCTGGATGTCGGTCTCATGCCGCTTACGCAAATCAGAGCGACGGAACTTTGCGTTCGCGAACGTCTGATTCAAGAGTTGTTCAATTTGCCGACACGGGGCTTTGCGCCTGTCGTCGTCAATGAATTCGATAGCGTCGCCGACGGCAATCATCGCGTCACCGCGAGTTGGATTTGGAACATCTTGAAGAATTCCATTCACACCGAATGGTCTCTCGATAATGCTCAATTCTTGTCGCAAGTCAAAGCTTACGTAGACGCTCACCGTGAGGCGCTCGGGCAAGTTTCACTCTACGAAAGTTTGAAACAGCTTGCCTCGTTCCTCAGCGATGTCGAAACCAAAAATCGTCTCAATCACGTTTTGAAACCAATCATGCGCCGCACCCGCGCCATCCGAAAGCTGCCTGTCGTAATGCTTCCCGAGTACTCGATGGGAACGGTCGAAAAAGGATCTTACGATCAAAGCGGTATTCTTATGCGCGTGCCGCCTTCACTTTACGCTGAGCTGGCGCTGTCTAACGACATGGTTCTGCCGCCGCGCGCATCGTATCACTTCACAGACGCTGTCCCGATGCCGTGGTTCGAAGTCGTAAAGCAAGAACGTTTCGCAAGGACGGTTAATCATGGAACTCAATCAGGCGGCTCGAGAAGAGACCATTCGGTATCACGAGAACTACTATTCTTCTCATAAGCTGTTCGAAGAAGGATGGCTCGCCAAGCCTGATGAAGAGATCAATCGTGTAGTTTCCTGCCTGTCCGGAACCGCAAGGCCGCGCGTCCTTGATATCGGATGTGGTGTCGGGCGCAATGCGATTCCGGTGGCAAAAGAGTTGAGACTTTCCGGTGTGGTGGTTGACTGTTACGACATGCTCGACTCCGCAATCGAGCTGCTCACCTCGTATTCCGAGAAATTTGATGTCAAAGAAAACATCGCAGGCAAATGTGTCGACATCGATTCGTTTGAGATCCAAGCGGATTATTATGATGCGATTTTGGCGATTTCAGTTCTTGAACACAGTAAAAGTTTCGAACGCATCCAGTCGACATTGGAGCAGATGGTGCGTGGTACCCGCGCTGGTGGAGTCAATCGCGTCACCGTTTCGACCGACAGGCGTGCCACCGAATGTGATACCGGCAATAAGATTGAGACGCGAGTAGAAACGCCAATGTCGAAAGAGCAAGTCAAAGAGCTACTCGAAAAAACATACGCCGGTTGGACAATCGATCGATTGTCGCTCATGCCTTATAAGGAAGATCTGGAACTCGAGGGTCGAATGGTGACATGGACCTGTACCGACGTAAGCTTCCTGGCACGCAAAGCGTAGGCGGTTAGCATTTGCAGCATTGTTGAGACGCGTTGCAGCTGTTGCAACGCTTTGCAGCGTTGTTGCAACGTTTGATTTCTAACATCTGAGCATGTTCGGAATCGGAGACGTTGAAATGATAAACGCTAACCAGCAAGTGCAGCCCGCACTTAGCGTCTCGGAGCCGGCTGCTCCTTTGTCGTTTGATCCAGGAGTGCGTGGCTCATCGGAGCAGGATAGGTTCAACGCAGCTGAATTAGTCGCACTCAACGCCGACTTCTTTGGAAGTGATTTGGGCAGCTTGCAAACTTATCTATGCGAATTGCAGAGCAGAGGTTCTGAAGGCTCGCACGCGCTGGAGCTTTTAGCGAAGGAGCTGAGTCTGGTTCTTGGCACAGAAGTTACGCCGTTGATGTCCGCAGACAATCAGATGAGTTTGATTTGGAGTGATTAGCGTCGCTGCAACGTTACTGCAATGCTGCCTTCGTAATATCACAACAGTTGACCGCGAACGAAAGAGGATTGAATGATGCCGAATGAAAGCTCACAAATAAAAGAAACAAAGGACTCCAGTGCTAATGATTCATCGCAGGGCTCCGCCGCAATGGACTTTGCCAGTCGCGTTTGGGATGAGCTCAAGACCACCTTTACTAGTTCGAGTACCAGCACTGATTCTGACTTAAGAAATGAAAACGGTTCTGGTAGCACCAGTGGTGTCAAATTGCCGGAACTGACGCTCGGAGAGGGCGGTGAAAATTCCAACCCAAATCTACCAGGTGAAGGAAGAGTGGGATCTCCACCTACAATGCCGCAGCATCCTGGAGATCCAATAGATCCTCGGGCGAAGCACCCCACCAAGCCCGATCTTGGACGATCGGCTAATCCAGAAAATCCACCAGGGGACGGAAAAGCGGGGATTCCACAACCAGTGCCACCAGCGCCAAAACCAGAAGCCCCAATCGACATAAGCGGGCAAAACAAGGGCGGTGCGGATCTCGGAAAATCGCCTGCTGGAGATAGACCGGAAGGGGAAGGAAAATCGCTTCCTCCGCAAGGGCCACCACCGCCAAAACCGCCAGAGCGCGGCGACACGCGTGGGCAAAACAAAAGCGAGCCCTATCGCGGACCTGGTGATTTTGACGCTAAAGCTGCTGACCAGAGTTTAACCCCGCATATTGGTGTGAGATCGCAAAATATTGACGGTCCGCGACCAGGGTCGACACCTGCGGAAGTGCCATCGGAAGAGGATCAATTAGATGCGACCGATGTGCTGAATAATGATGAAATCAGTTCGATGATGGGTTTAAACGAGCTGTCCGAACAAGCCGCCAATGATATCGTCAATGGTGACTTCGAGGGAATTCAAACCATGTTGGCAGATCTGCAAGAGCAAGGAGCCGAGGGACTCCAGCAGCTCCGCGATGTCTCCAAGCAATTGGGAAATTTACTCGGCACTCAAGTGAGGCCGAGTATGAATGCCGACGGCAAAATGTCTTTGGATTTCATGACTAGTTACAGTGACAACCGCGGTGGCTGCTTCCCGAGCGGAACCAGTGAAACTACGCTCAGTGTTGGTTCGGATGGAACTATGAGTGCCTCTGGTTCGCGTTATTGGGATGCGAATCATCCCAGAGCAGTGAATGCTGACGCTCAAGTAGAAGCAACCCGCCTGCAAGCGTTAGCAACCAGGTCGGTTCTTGGAGTTCCGCAATTTATAACTGATGCCGGTCTCGGCGATTCTATCTCAAGCTACTCTGGCAGAAGAGGGCGCAACGACTAGCTTTTCATCGGGAGTGATAAAACTCAACACCACGGATCGAATCTCTTCTCAGATTTTGTCCGTGGTGAAGAGCTTTTTTGCTTATTGAAAACGACAATGGTTTTCATGTCGAAAGAACCGCTTGATTGCTGCATTCCAAGAGATCAGTCATAGGAATGAAAACGATTATCGTCGCCTGATATTTTGTTACCTGATTTCTAATGTTTTCTGTATTGCGCATGAGCTGTGGGTTTTGTGTTTGTTGATTGGCTTTTGCTCGCCTCATCTGTGGTGGCACATGATTGACGAACGATTATTCAGTGCACTATAAAGTGAGAGTGTTGCCTCTCGAGCAGCCCGGTATCAGCTTGATACGAATGATATCGAAAACGGTTTTGATTACCAAATTTGTAATCGCAATTTATGGAGTGAATAATGAGTAACTGTAAGACACATGGTGAGCACGACCACAAGCATTCCGATAGCTGCGGCCACACAGCCGTCCAGCATGGCGATCACGTAGATTATTTGCACGATGGACATCTTCATCATCAGCATGATGATCACGTAGATGAGCACACCATCGATGGTTGCAGCGCTGGTCACAGCTGCGCAGGACACGATGCCGCTCACAAGCATGGCGCTGGATGCGGACACGAAGCTGTTCCTCACGGCGATCACACCTGCTACTTGGTAGAAGGTCACCTCCACCATCATCATGATGGTCATTGTGACGATCACGGCAAGGTCAAACTCGCCTAGTTTTTGCTCTAGTTATGTTTAGAACGGCTCGCCACGGTGCGAGCCGTTTTTTGCTGTGTGCGTTCGAATGTGCTTTGGGTTCCAATGTCGGTTCAGTCAATGTGCTTTAATCCAAATGTTTGATATCAAAATGGACTAAAGGTGCCTCGCTCAGAACTGTTCAATCAACGTTGCCAAGAGCGTCTCGAAGTCCCATCTGACGTGAATGTTAGCGGGTAGTCATATCTAAATACGCAAGTAGCGTTAAATTAGCGGGGTCTGAGGGCGATTCATTCCCGTCGCGGTTTCGTTTTGAGCACTGTGGAAAAATCCAAAACCGATCCGAATGTGGACCTGAGAGATCCTCTGAGTCCTCGTGCGGGTTCGGCGTTTCGAACTCATCCCGTTGGCGGCAAATCGAAACGTAAGTCGACGCAGGATCGCGCCGTTGTTGATACGGGCTCGCAGGGCGATGCTTTCAGTGCAGTTCCGTCGTCGACCGTTTCAATACGGCACCCAATTGCATTCTTTTCTTTGGCATACGTGATGCAGGGTGTGTCGCAGCATTTCGGCTTAATAAGCCAACCTCTGCAGTATTTTTTGATGACCAGTCACAAACTCTCTGCTGGCGATGTTGCGTTCTGGATGTCACTACTGATGGTGCCGTGGATTATCAAGCCGGCTTACGCACTGCTCAGTGATTTCGCTCCCATCGCAAGATATCGCCGCCGATCTTATCTTTTATTGTCCAGCGCGATTGCTGGACTGGCATTTCTTTCCGCGCCGTTGGTTTCAGGCGTGCCGGCCATCATGACTGCGCTGGTATTATCCGGCATCGGCATGGCGTTCTCGAATGTGGTTTTAAACGCGCTAACCGTCGAGAGTACGAAGCAAGAAGGGTCTGCCAAGCACCTGTGGAGCACGCAGTCTCTGTCATATTACGCGGCTAACATTGTCTGCGTTGCGCTCGGCGGATTCCTCTGCCAGCGTTTTGGTTCCAGTGAAGCGATCGAATACGCCGCGGTGATAGCCGGATTGGTTCCATTGCTGTTCCTGCATGTGGTGTTATATGCGGTGCGTGAAACCAAGTGCGCGCCAATCGTCACCGACTGGAAGACCGTATTGACTGATACGAAATCGTTGTTTCGATCTCCGGCATACGTAGCGATTGCACTCTACATGTGTTTGTTCAACTTCTGTCCGGCTTTCAACGTGCCGTTATATTTCTACGAATCAAACGTTTTGAACTTCGATCAACTTCTCATCGGTCAATTGAACGCGTGCAACGGATTCGGCATGCTGTGCGGCGCTCTGCTGTTCAAATTGGCATTTGAAAAAACGCTATCCACAAAGTGGCAGTTGATTGGAGCAGCCATATTGAGTTCTGGTGCCAGCCTCGCATATCTGATGCTGGGTCTCGATCAAGTCGTCGCATCTTGCATTCACTTCTTTAGCGGCATCGCGTCAATAACGGCGATTCTCGCGATGTACGAAGCTGCGACAACCGTTTGTCCGCGTCGCATGGAAGCCACCGCTTTTGCGGCATTGATTGCGGCGTACAACATCTCCGGTCAGCTCGGTCAGATTTTGGGCGGGCACTTATACGTCGCTCTGGGATCGCAGTTGACCGCGTTAATCTGGATTTCTGCGCTCACGACGCTGGTTTGCGCTCCGCTGGCGCTGGTCGTCTGCAAGAAACAGTCGCCGCTGTTAGGTTCGTAACCGGCGGCTCCGCCGGTCGCCCTGAACTTATCGCAATTGTTATTCAGGTTCTCCGATCGAGACCAGGCTTTGCTTGCGCGAGCCACGCGTTTGACTTCGCTGGATTCACATTCTCTTGCATTCGTCGTTGGATCCTCTCCAAACGTTTTGTTCTATCAAAAAGCTGTCGTTAATGGAAATGACAATGTTTTTCAAACGCGCGACCGGTGAGAACCGGGTTTGTTGAGAATCATTTGCAAATCAAGATGCCAATAGACCATAAATGGCGAGCACCCGTTCCGCCTGCCTGCCAAGGGTTGGGTGTTTTGCCGGGTTTTTTGCGGCGGTGTCAAGTGGGCGGTCTAAATGCATAGTTTTGAATTCGGTTAATGTAACACGTTATCGTTAGTAGCATCTTTTTCAAATCTTGGACGTTTAATCACCAGACCCAGTAGGTTATTTCCTGAATTCAAAACCATCTCAGCACCCGTCATACACGGCTGAAGTGGCTCAGGGATACGATTGGCGTCCAACTTCTCGTTTTCATGGGTACCCCTATGACGCCGAATTCGGAGCATGTGCTTGCACATCTCGAAGGCAACTCTCAGGACGAGAGGACTGAAATTGCAGTTCGCGTAAGCGCGGATTCGCACAACCCCGTTATCAGCATCAGGCAGCAAGCTTGGGGCAACGGTATCGGGTGGTTTACGCAAGCGACGGTCGAGCTTCCTGCTTCGTCGCTGACAGCGCTGAAACTTGCATTGTGCCTGGCACCTGCAACGCTTCAGCGAATCAGTTTTTTACCAAACGCAAATCCTTCGGAAGCTGAAGAGCCTCCGACAGTCATTCCCTTTCCAGGTCTCTGGTCTGGAACGAACACAACTAAAACAACGGAGGACTGAATTATGAGAATCGCTTTTTTAGGCAAAGGTGGGTCTGGCAAAACGACCACTGCTGCTGGCTTCGCCAGATTCCTGGCTGCTCGCTTTCCGTTTGTTCTTGCAGTCGACGCCGACGTCAACGCTCACTTCAAAACTGCACTGGGACTCGAGGGCGACACGCTCCATCTCGAGAGCCACTTCGATCAGGTGATTGCGCATTTGCGCGGCAAGCGTTCTGACCTCGGCGATCGCATGATGCTCGCCACTACGCCGCCCTCGCTTTTGTCGACCTTCATTCGCCCCACGGCTGAGGACGAGCTGATCAAGCGTTATGCCCTGTTCGACGGATCTCTGGCGCTGCTCACGGTTGGGCAGTACAGAGCGTCTGACCTGGGCGGCTCCTGCTATCACACCAAGCTGTTCGGATTGGCTGCTGTCCTGCATCACATGCTTGACGGTCAAAACGACTTTGTCGTTGCTGATACCACGGCCGGTACCGACAACCTGGCCACTTCGCTGTGGTTCGCGTATGACATGAACGTCTTCGTGGTCGAGCCGACCGCCAAGTCCGTCAGTGTCTATCGCGACTTCATCGGCGTCTCGCCGGAGCTCGCGGAGAAGACCTTCGTTGTCGGCAACAAAGTCGAAGGCGAAGAAGACGAGGAGTTCATCCGGGACTCCGTCGCCGATGGCCGTTATCTCGGTTCGATTCCACTTTCGCGTCATCTGAAGCGATTCGAGCAGGGCAAGGCTGGCGCGCTCGAAGCGTTTCGCAAGGAGCAAGAGGGACCGTTTCAAGCGGTGCTCGACGCTCTGCAGGATCGTCAGCGCGACTGGCCCGGCTATCTTGCTCGCCTGCGCGAGACGCATGCGCGCACCTGCCGCGACTGGTTCAACGAGTTTTACGGCATGCAGCTCGACATCGACCTTGACCCCGACTTCACCTACGAAAAGGTGATGACGGCGAACGGGTCCGGTGTCGGCTCGTCTGATACCGCTGGCGATGCGTGTTTAGACGTGCTCGCGCCGCCTGTCGTGAACAACGACGTGGCTGGCGCTGCGGTTTTTGACCAATCAGGGTCGCCTGTTGCGCCTGGCGCTGTCGATGTCCTTTTGAACGAAGTCGCGCCGACGGCTGCCACTGCCGGCGATGCCCTTCTGTCCGAAGAACCTTCGCGGACTGCCCCGGTTGGAGCAGCCAGCGATGCTGTTTCCAACATGTCGGTCGCCACCGTTGTCGCAACGGCTGCCGATGTTTCATCACAATCATCCACAGACGTCCCGCCTGCCAACAGCACGGCGTCGGGACAGTCCTAACTCATAGGAAATTCACATGAACAACCAATGGCTTAAGGGTTTCTGGTACGTTGTCGGCGAGGCTTCGGAAGTGACTGCGGAGACGCAGCCCGTCCGCAAGAAGATTTTGGGACAGAACCTCGCTCTGTTTCTCGACAAGGACGGCAAGTACTCTGCCGTCAACGACATCTGCCCCCACATGGGTGCGCAGCTGTCACTCGGCAAGGTCAAGGACGGGTGCCTCGTGTGTCCGTACCACCACTTCGCCTACAACTCGAAGGGCGGCTGCGAAAGCGTGCCGGCCATCATCGCTCCGAAGACTATCCCGGCGACCTTGATGGTCGACTCCTACCCGGTGGTCAACAAGTACGGAATGCTCTGGGTCTACCTCGGTGACGAGCCGGAGGACAAGCGTCCGCCGATCGTCGACATCCCCGAGTTCAACGACCCCGAGTTCCGCCCGCTGTATTCCAAGTACACGTGGGATTGCTCGCTGCGGCCGCTGCTGGAAAACCTGATCGACTTCACGCACTTCTCGTATCTGCACGGCAACTCGTTCGGCAACGCCGAGCACCCGTTCCGTGACAACTATGAAGTCGAGCGCAGCGAGTACGAGGTTTCCTGCCGCGTCAAAGTGAAGTTCAACGAGAGCATTCCGGTGTTTCCGCCGACTCCTGAGCTGGGCACCAACCCGGACATCGACTCGCACCTGCGGTTCCACATGCCGACGGTCGTGGTCAACGCCTTCTCGGTCGGTCCGTACAAGGACGTGACGCTGTTCCACTTCACGCCGATCGACGAGAACACCGTCGTCTTCGGCATGATGGGCGTGCGCAACTTCCAGAAGACGGAAACCGCTGATGAGCGCCTCAAGGATCTGGGCAACTCGATTCTCGAGGAAGACCGCGTCGTGCTGGCGTCTTGCACCCCCGAGGTGCTGCCGGCGCAGTCGATGGTTGCGGTCGATAAGTACCTGCTTGCTTGCCGCAAGATGTACGACCGCTTCCTGCAAAACGGGCACGCCATCGATCGGCACATCTTCCCGACCGCGCGCGGCAGCCGCGTCGCTGTGCTACCATCCCCGGTGCGCACCGAAAACCCGGTGTTCGCTCGGCGTTGGGCTCAGAAGGAGGAGCGCACGCATGGCGTCAAGGCCGGCTGCGCTTCGGTCTGTTGCGGCGATGACGAAGGTTCGGAACACGGTCACGACCACGAGCACACGGCTGCGAAGTCGAGTGGCGCGGGTGTGGTGACTGCGGTGTCGTCAGCTGTTCCGTCCGTTCCGCCTGCTCCCGACGCCCTGCTCGTTACGGCGCCGGATACTTCCTTGACTCCGATCGCGGCAGCCGAGGCCTCAAGCCCTGCGCCCGCTCGCGATTCCGCAGCTTCGGCACCGCCGCTGAAGCCGGAAGCTACAAAAGCATCGGGTGTTGATGCGCTTTCTTCAACCATCACATCAACGCCAGGAACGAAGGAGGAGTAGCCATTAGCTCGCCCGAACCTGGCATATCAGAGGAATCCGATATGTCTAAGAAAATCAAACTCCACGTCTGCGCCGAGGGCAAACACTGCTCCAAGCGCGACGGCGGCAAGATTCTCAAGGCACTGAAGCGCGCGGTCGAAGAGCAAGGTCTGGAAGACGTGCTCAAGGTCAAGTGCGAAGGTTGCCTGGGGCTCTGCAGCACAGGTCCGACTGTCATCGTCACGCCGGCTGGTATCCAGTACGGCGGTATTGAACAGTCTGACTGCGCCGAGCTCGTCAGAGTCACCGCCGCTGGTGGCGAACCGATCGAGCGCCTGCTCGCTCGCACCATCAAAAAGAAGAAAAAGAAAAAGGACTGATCCGAAAGCATCAGCCCTCACAGCGCGCGGCAACCTGACGCACCGAAAGGTGTAATCATGGTCAGTCGCGTGCTGTTTAATTTCAAGATTCTAGTTGAAGCGTTACGCTGAGCGTCAGGCGCGGCAATCGTTTTGAACACAAAGTGGGGAGCTGTCTAAACGACACCGCTCTCCACTTTGTCTTTGAAGTTTTAAAACGACAAGAAATAGTAGAGCTGTAAAACCATGGCATTTTTGTGGTAGTCCCACTCGGCATTGTGGGTTTGACGTCCTGGCTGCTGTCATTCGTTTATTCGAGGTGTAAGATTAAGATCGAAAAGACGGCGGACTTCATCCACTTGGGATTTAATGACCGACAGCAATAACACACCTGCCAACAATGGCGAGCCCGCTGGCACCAATCGGGACGAGGCGCCGCCGCAGCCAGCGCCCGCTCTGGACGCGCCTTCTCAGCCAATGCGAAATCCGCCTTCCGATAAACCAATTAACAGAGACCCACTGATCGGTCAGTATTTGACCGAAGATTACATAGTCCTGGACCGCCTTGGCGCGGGCGGTATGGCGATCGTATATAAGGCTCGGCATTTAAAAACCGATCGCATCGTAGCTGTGAAAACATTACGAGAGCGTGATCCGGCCATCATGGAGCGCTTCTATCGTGAGGTTCAAACCCTTGCAAAATTGAAGCATAAAAACATCGTAGAAGCGCTTGATTGCATACGAACTGACGCTCATCACACGTTCCTGGTCATGGAATATGTCGAAGGCATTACGCTGGAAACGCTTCTGCGGACGCAAGGTCGCGTTGAAAAAGCCGAGGACATTGCCTCGCTGTTGTCTCAGATTTGCGACGCGCTCGACCACGCGCACCAGCTCCGAATCATCCACCGGGACTTGAAGCCCGCCAACATCGTCATGCTTGTCGATGAGGCTTCTGAGATTACTGCGAAGGTTTTGGATTTTGGAATTGCTAAACTGCAAGATGATCTGCAGAAGCTGACCAGCGAAGGTCAAGCTCTCGGATCGCCGCTATACATGAGCCCCGAGCAATGTATGGGACATGAAGTGACACCGGCCTCCGACGTGTATTCGCTCGGAATTTTGAGTTATGAATTGATCACCGGAGGGCTGCCATACAAGAGCACCAAAATGCTCGAAATCATGTCGGCGCACTGTAGTCCGGATATCTGGCCGCAACCGATTGAAGAAATTCGTGCCGATTTGCCCAATGTCGCTCAACTCAATCAGATTATTTTTAAAGCGATTAACACCAGGCTGGAAGACCGTTTCCAAACAGTAGCCGAATTCGGCAAGGCGATCTTGTTTTGGATTCAGTCTGTAAAGTCTGGAAAAAACGAACCCGCGCCTCGTGTGCAAATGGCTCCAATAGTGACGGCACGACGTGAGCAAGAAAAGACGCGAGCGATCCAGGAGGCTGCCGCTGCTCGAAGAAATAAGGCGGGTGCAAAACCCACAGCTAAAAAATTCGAGTTGTCCGAACGCAATATTGCGCTATTGAAACTGTGTTCCTTCCTCGTTGTTGCGACTCTTCTGACGTCTGGCCTGGCGATGGTTTTGATCAACATCCGAGGTGGAGGCGGTATCGATACAAGTAAATTCATGGAAGCGTCCAGGTTCGTTAGTAACTTGCTGAGTCCGCCCAAGAAGGAACCTGAACCAGTCGCAGAGCCAGTAGCAGAGCCTCTCGAACCAGCCGTTATCTCGCCGACGACAGAGCCGCAGCAGGCACCTCCCATGGTGCCGGAAACGCAAGAAGCACCGCGAATTTTAGTTCCTGAGGGGCGGTAGGCTGACGTTTATTCCCAGCCATTCTAGAGCGTTATCGCGCAGCATTCGTTGGCGCGAATCTAAACTCAAATCATCCATTGATTCGATCATTTTTCCAGGTTCGAGTTCACCGAGTGGAAACGGATAATCGGTGCCGAGCATAATGCGGTTGTCTCCCATAAGCGAAACTACATGCCGCAGCACGTCCGGAGAGTGAGTCAGAGAATCAACATAGAATCGCCCCAGGTAATCGATCGGTCCTTTGTCATTATCGACAGCGCATAAATCGGGTCGGGCTTCGAAGCCATGCTGGATTCGTCCTACCGTCGATGGAAATGAACCGCCACCATGGGCGAAGGCAACCCGAAGGTTGGGAAGCCGTTCGAATATGCCACCAAAGATCATCGAGCATATCGCTCGCGTAGTCTCCGCCGGCATTCCGACAAGCCAGGGCAACCAGTATTTTTGCATGCTCGCCTCTCCCATCATGTCCCAGGGATGAACGAATATCGCCGCCCCAAGTTCTGCGGCCGCTTCGAAAACAGGAAAGAGAGCTGGTTCGTTTAAATTCCAATCGTTGACGTGCGATCCGATTTGCACACCTTTAAAGTTTAGATCCTTCATGCATCGTTCTAATTCCTTGATGGATAGCTCCGGATCCTGCAATGGCAGAGTGCCGAGCCCAACGAATCTATCCGGTTGCGATTGAATGCTGGCAGCCAGATCATCGTTTAGGAACTTTGCCACATCCAGTGCGTGCCGCGGTTGTGCCCAATAGCTAAACATAACGGGCACCGTGGATAATACCTGAACGCCGACATCAAACTGGTCGCATTCTCTGGCACGCTGCCCGACGTCCCAACAGTTGCTATCGACTTCACGGAAAAATTTGCCATCATCACGCAGCATTTTTGCTTTGCAGGGTGCGTGGTGATCGAGCGTGATGAAGCCGCTATAGCCGAACTTGTCTTTCCATGCGGGAAGTTCTTTGGGCAAGATGTGTGTGTGGACATCAATCTTTTGCAGTTTCATCGTTCAATCCCATGCTTGGCGGTTGTCACGCAACGCCTTCTGCCGACCTATGTCGTGCAGAGATAAGCTTTGCCGCAGATGTTCATGAAGATTTCCTCGCCATGCGTGTTTCGGCGAATGCGTTCGTCGATGAGCTTAATTTGTTTTTCGTCGGCGGTGTGTTCGTGCCAATTTTTCAGCGCCCATTGCCAGGCGGAAAGAGCTTCTTCGGCGGATGCGAATTTGAATCCAAAACGTTTTGCATCCAGATCCCGGCCGATTCTTCTTGATGCTGCGATCGATCCAAACACCTTCCGGAGCGGCTCTTCGTAAACTGCAACTGGGTCGACTTGCGCACCCGGATCTAAGCCGAGTTCGGCGACGACGTTTTCATATTCGCCATCGGGCATAAGTCCGAAAACGACGAGGCTGCCGCCTTCGACCAGCACTCGTTTAGCCTCTTTTAAAGCTAATTCTTTGTCCTTGATCTGGTGCAGCGACCAGGGGAAGAGCACCAAATCGAAGCTGTTATCGTTGAATTGCAATTCGGTGGCGCTCATTTCGTCGACCGAAACGTTTAAAATGCTGCTGGTGGCATTGCCGGAGGCTAGGAGCCCAAGCGCTTCGGCAAGCTCTGATTGTAGATTTTCGACGAGCATTTTATTGACGTCAACGCCAACCACGCTTTTGGAAAGTGGCGCGAATTCACGCAGTACGCGCCCGTCGCCGCAGCCGACTTCGAGGATGTTTTTCGTTTTGAACGCAGAGGACGATGGTTCTTTTTGTCCGGAGGCCTCTGCCAGTAATTCGCTCACGAGAGAGGCTTCAAAGTCTGCTGGATGGTGCAGATTCGACCAATGCCTCCATCCCTGGATAAAGTCGGATTTTAGACCTGTAGTGCTCATGGAAGAGTCCTCGATTATTTTTGCGAATTAAAAGTCGGGCTGTTTGCGTCTGATTAACGATCGTTAAACTAATTTTGAACTTGTTCGCTTTTCAAAATCGTTTGTTGGAACTGATTTTGTTTTGCTTTTGCATTTGCTATCGGAACCCTGGGTGCAAAATTTACTGCAATCGATTTTTAGCCTTAGCGCGAAGTTCGCTAACTAAAAATGGGAATGGTTTTCATTATTACTCGCCCATATTAAGGTAGTAAAGTCGCCCTTTATAGGGGGCTTAACGTTTCGAAACCCATCCAGGTTCCTGGTTTCGAGACTATACCATCATGAACTTCTTTACATCCTGTCTTCACTTGCTTCTATTACAGAGCGCGCATTAGTTTCTAAGCCTCACTAACGTTCTTGAATTCCAGAAGGGATTCTTCAAACCCCAAACAAACTCGACAATTCTGCGTACAAACCCTCGGTTACAGCCTTGCGGTGAGCCTCGTCATGCGTCTTGTCGACTCGTGATGATCCGCAGGACGGCTAAGCCGTGCTCGGAGCGCTGATGTCATTTTTTAAACCTCGAACCAAAAGGGGAACTCCTATGGCTCTTATTTACGCTTTGCTGGCCGGCCTTGCCGTCAGCGCTGTTTCTTTGATTGGCCTGCTCACGTTCTTCGCGGGTAAGGACATTCATGCGCGGGTGTCGCATATGTTGCTGGCACTGGCTGCCGGTGCGATGCTCGGCAATGCGCTTTTGCACCTGATGCCTCACGCGATTACGCTCGAGCAAGAGTGGACTCGCGGTGCGGCTCAAGTGCATGTTCACGGTGGCGGTGCCACTGCCCATGGTGCTGGTCACAATCATGATGTTCTGCCCGCGAAAAACGCCCCTGTTGCCAAATCGGCGCACGAGCACAATCACGACGCGGACGAACATGACCACGGTGCTGCCAAGCACGACGATCACGACCACGGTGTGGCCAAGCACGACGACCACGATCACGGTGTAGCGAAGCACGACGATCATGAACATGACGCAGCTAATCACGACGACCACAATCCTGTCGCGACCGCGCCGATTCCCGTTCATGGCCACAGTCACACCGGTCTGTGGACCGCGTTTCTTATGCTCGCCGGTTTCGTTGGCTTCTACGCCATCGATATCCTGCTGCGCAGCCGCATCGCCAAGAATGGAGAGAAGCCGGAAGGTTATCTCGCCGCCTTCGGTGACGGCATCGAAAACTTCCTGGATGGAATTGTGATTGGCACCGCGTTCATGCTGAGCATTCCTGCCGGCATTGCTGCCACTCTCACCATCTTCATTCACGAGATTCCGCTTGAGCTGGGCGATTTCGCTGTCATGCGTCACGCCGGTTTTTCGAAGCGGAAGGCGGTTTTGACCAACTTGCTCAGTGCCGCGCTCAGTCTCGTCGGTATCTGCACCGCGTTTGCCATCGGCAGTGTGGTCGCCTCGTTCGTGTTTTTCGGCACCGCAATCGCTGCCGGTTCGCTTTTCTACATCGCCGCCTGCATCCTGATTCCGCACGTTCGGAAAAGCAGCGAAGACGGCGGTGGCTTTCAATACTTCCTGGTCTCGATGTTCGGACTGGCGCTCATGGCTGCCATTCTGCTTTTCGAGTAGGCGGTTCACCCGGTAAATCAATCTCTGTGAACCCAGCACCACTGATGGTGCTGGGTTCGAGAAATGGAGACATATCGCTATGAAAGAATGGCTTAAAAATTCCTGGTACGTTATTGCACGAGCCTGCGAATTGACGGTCGAAACTCAGCCGCTGAAGAAGAAGTTGCTCGGGCAGAACCTGGCACTCTTCATCGACGCGGCCGGCAAGTTCTCCGCCGTCAATGACGTCTGCCCTCACATGGGCGCGTCGCTCTCGCTCGGTTGCGTCAAGAACGGCAACCTCGTTTGTCCCTACCATCACTTCGGCTTCGCCTCCAGCGGCAAGTGCGCTGAGGTTCCGTCGATCGTCGCGCCGGGAAAAATCCCGTCGACGCTGATGGTGGATTCCTATCCGATCGTCGAGAAATACGGTCTGCTGTGGGTCTTCATGGGTGACATGCCCGAGGACAAGCGGCCGCCGATAGTCGAAGTTCCCGAGTTCGACAAGCCGGAGTTCCGAAGCCTGTACCACGATCTCACGTGGCGCGGCTCGGTTCGTCCGATGCTCGAGAACCTGATCGACTTCACGCACTTCTCGTACCTGCACGCCGGCACGTTCGGCAACGGCGAACATCCTTTCCGCGAGGACTACACGGTCAAGCGCGGCGAGTATGAAGTCGAGTGCACCGTCAAGGTCAAGCTTAATCCGGACAACTGGTTCTTCCCGCCAGTTCCGGAGCTCGGCGAAAATCCCGACGTCACGGTGCGCTGCCGTTATCACGTGCCGACGCTCGTGGTCAACGATTTCACGGTCGGCAAGTACACGGACGTGACGCTGTTCACGTTCACGCCGATCGACGACAACGAAGTGCTGATCCGCATGTTCGGCTGCCGCAACTTCGATCAGAACGCGGTTGCCGACACCAAGCTGAAAAACCTCGGCGAGCGTATCCTCGAGGAAGATCGGCTGGTGATCGAATCCTGCGTGCCCGAGGTCCTGCCTCGAGCAATCGGCGTCTCGGTCGACAAATACCTGATTGCCGCCCGCAATCTCTACGACAAATGGCTGAAGGCCGGCAACAGCGTTCAAGACCACGTCTTCGAGACCAACCGCGGCACCAGGTTGACCATTCTGCCGTCGCCCGTGCGCGCCAACAACGAGACCTTCGGTCGCAGTTGGAAGCGGCGAGAGGCGCAGGAGAAGAAGACCCGCAAGGACAAGACGACCGACTAGGTTGTTTAGATAAGCCGAATCGCGAGGACAAAACGGCTGTCAATGCTGTTATCACCTCCGGTTCGGCTTTCTGAACGTTGTCGCAAATTCAATGCGTCATGGCGGCGGAAAACGTCTCCAGTACCAGAAGAACGTGCGACGGCACCCTGGTATCTCGGGCGAAAACACGGTCGTTTTTACGATCGGCGTTTTTGCCCTTGATACCATCCATGGTGCATACTATAACGCATGGTATGAAATGCGATTGTGTCATGCTGTGTTCCAGGCGGATTGAAGCCTCTGGTGCGTCCTCGGGGCGGTTAATTTGCTTGATGTCTCTGCTGTTGCCATCGATGAAATTCGGAAAGGCAAAATTATACGGAATATCTCGGCACGATGAGGATTCTCGCAATACAATTCAATTTCAATCAGATCCGTCTCAATCAGTTCAAATCACAATTCAGTTCCGCGTTCAATTTTTAGTAAAACCGATGTTCGAACGATTCCGAAAATTTCGAAACCAACAAGCTCTCCTCGCCGGAGTGCTGATGTTGACTGCATCCGGCTGTGCACAGTTATCAGGTTCGAACGAAAGAGTGCGCGGCATTGTCAAGGCGGCGCAGTCGGAACAGGACGCGGGCAACTTCGAAGGAGCGCAAACCAAGCTCGGTTCGCTCAAGAAAGCGCCGGAGCAGCTATCCGGTTCGACGGAAGAAAAACGAAAAATATTGCGCGACGTGATTAAACTTTATACGGGCCTTGCCCGTCACTATCAGGAAAGCGGAGATTTCGTCGCTGCCAAACGTTTATTGCAGCGTGCGATCGAAATTGAATGTGTCGATCAAGAATGGCTTCGTGAGGGCGGACCCGCTACGGAAAGCTACAAGCGCTTGATGTCGTCGCAGTCAACCGACAAACACTTGAGTGTTCAAAAGCGGGTCGGAGCAATCGAAAAGGCCAGTGACGAAGTCGCCCATGCAATTAAAGACGCCAAAGTTCTTGAGTCCAAAAAACAGTATGCCAGGGCTGTGACTGTTCTTCGAGACGCCGAGAAAATTTGCGCGCCTAATTCCACCGACAAAGCCGGAGTGCTCGTGGCGATGACAAACTCGCTTCACGAGCTGGGTAAGCGCAAAGAAGCAATCCTTGGTTTGAAAGAGGCGCGGCAAATCTATGAGGACAATCCGCAGAAGCCGGCTCAATTAGTGGAAACGCTGTTCCTTCTGGCAAATGTGTTGGAAACCGAAAAGCGATATGAGGAGGCATCAGAAACGCTCGTTCGTGCTCTTGCGGTCGCCGATCAGCACCCGGCGGAAGTGCCCGACAAGGCTTACCTGCTCGGCCGCACTTCGGTCAGTCTTATTCGACTTAAAAAATATCCGCAAGGAGAGGCTCTGGAAGCGCGTTTCATCAAGTCCGTCAGAGAGGGCGCCATCATCGCAGAGAGCAACGAGTTTCTTCATCACCTGATTTTGGGCGATTTATACCAGGCTGATAAACAACCCAAGAAAGCTATTTTGGCTTACAAGCGCGGTCTGAAGATATGGAATGTCAAAAAACATTCGCCTGACACCAAAAGGACGGTCGGCTATCTCTATTCGCAACTGGCTAACAGCGAGCTTGTCGCCGATCAACTGGAAGACGCCGCCGCGCATTCGACAGCTGCTGTCGATCTGATCGATCCTGCTGTTCGGCTTGGTATGGCAGGAACGCTCAATGCAATCGCCGGCAAGCTCAAGGACAGAGGCGAAAGCAAAAAAGGCGTGTTGTTAAACGAGCGCGCACTCCACATTTGCGATGAGACTGTCGGGCGCAATGGTTTGGCTACGCTATCGACGCTGATCCAATACGCAGACAGCGCGAAGGCCGCGGGCAATCCCGAGAAAGCCCGTTGGTGTCTGAAGGAGGCGATTTTACGCGCTAAAAACGCGGGTAATTCCGAAGAGAAAAATGCTCACGTGGCGACGGCCAAATCGCGAATGCGTCTCTACGGTTTGACTGAATAACGTCTTGAAACTTGCGCGCGCCTCGCGCAGATGAGTGCGCTGTAATCAAGGAATGATCAGCGTTTGGCTGTCAAGTGCATGAATGGTTTTAGATAACATTGGCCTCGCTAGTAAAGCTTTTTGTTTTTGAGTAATCATCCAAACGTTTAATTACTGAGTAGATCTCAAGCAGCGACCGTGTTCCGAACTGCTGTCGCGAGCCGCATGCACAGCGGGTCTTGATGTTAGCAATTTTTTTGAACTCAAAGTTCTAATTACTAACAAGCATCAAGTGTATCTCGCATAGGATAGCTCTAACACGAATTAGTATTAAATAAAGCCCATTCTTGCACGCGCGCCAGAGCCTTGTTAGTAGCAGGTGCTTTTTGTTTTGATCAGGCGTCAATACAAAACAAACTCTTTTCGCGTTAGTCCCACCCCGCAGTCATCACGCAACTACTGCAAGCACTTTTTCGTTGGCGTATGCCATGGGGAACTAGCACGACCTGTTTTGCGCGGTCATCCGCGAGCACGAAACAGTGGAGCACGAGTGGAAATTCAGGACAACACCCAACCCGAGGCGTGACTTTTAGACGACCTCTGGGACCCGGCTTTGTGGGAGTTAACGACTTCCGACTGAGCAAAAGCGCGGGTCTTGGAGCGAGGCTTCGGTTTTTGACCTCAATAATTCACAAGGGACCCAGAATTATGAGAACCAAAAGCGCGTGGAGCGACCTCAAAAGGGTCGTTTTGCCTTATTGGTCAACCCCCTCCATTGGTTGGGGCTGGCTGTTTTTTCTTCTGGCTTTGCTGCTGGCGATAAGCTTCATCAACATTCGCATCAGTTACTCCGAGCGCGCGGTTTTCACCGCCCTGGAAGGCAAGGATGCGGCGACGTACTGGCACAACTTGTGGCTTTACGCGGCAGTGTTGCTCTGCAGCGTTCCAATCGTCGGTTCGTTTGGCTGGGTTAAATCCAAACTGGAGATGGCGTGGCGCAATTGGCTGACCACGCACATTCTCGACCGTTACCTGGCTAACCGAAACTTCGTCAAGGTGACGTCCGACCTGGTCGACAACCCTGACGAACGGATTCAGCAGGACGTCAGTTATTTCTGCACCGAGATCCTTACCATCAGCATGGCGCTGCTGGACAGCTTCCTCGCGTTCTTAGCCTTCGTCACCATCCTGTACTTGATTTCGCCGACACTGCTGGTGGTGGCAATCGTATACTCTGCGGTCGGCACTGTCGCCACGCTCGTGTTCGGCAAACGCCTGGTCGGACTGCATTACGACCAGCAGCGTCTGGAAGCGGAGTTCCGCTACAATCTCGTCTACCTGCGCGACAACGCGGAGGCAGTCGGTTTGTACAATGCCGGAATTCGCGAAGGCAAGGGGTTGAAAGCGCGGCTGGCCAGGCTGCTGCACAACCTCAATTCGATTGTCAGCTGGCAGCGCAATCTAACGCTGTTCAAAGTGACTTACGATTACAGTCTGGTGATTGTGCCGGCTCTGTTCGCGGCCCCCCTGTACTTCACGGGCCACATCGAGCTTGGCATGATGGTGCAGGCGGCCAGTTCCTTCGGGCGCATCATCGGTGCGCTGTCGGTCGTTATCGCTCAGTACCAAACGTTTGCTCGGCTGTCTGCCATTACCAGCCGTTTGTCGGATTTCGTCGGTGTCCTCGAGGAGATCGAACAGAACTCCGACGAAAAGGGACCGGGACGTATCGCCACGAAACTGGCGAGCAATCTGGCTCTCGACGACCTCACCCTGAACACCCCAGATGGTGCCCGCACGTTGGTGCGCAACTTGAGCTTCTCGTTGAAGCCCGGGTCGCGGCTGATTATCGCGGGTCCAAGCGGTGTCGGTAAGTCGTCATTGATCCGCGCCTTCGCCGGTCTCTGGACCGCGGGCACAGGGGAAATCGCGCGCCCTGACCTGGACGACATGATGGTTCTTCCGCAAGAATCGTACATGCCGCTTGGTACTCTGCGCGATCAGTTCACTTATCCCAAAGCTGGTACCGAATGCGGTATCGCCGACTCGCGAATTCTGGCCGTGCTCAAACTGGTTAATCTGGGTGAGCTGGTTGGAAACGCAGGCGGCCTCGACGCCACCAAGCATTGGACCGAAATCCTCTCGCCTGGCGAACGCCAGCGCGTTGCTTTCGCTCGTCTGATGCTGTCCTCGCCGAAGCTGGTTTTGCTGGACGAAGCGACTAGCTCGCTCGACGTCACAAGCGAAGCGCAGATGTATGACTTCGTCACCGCGACTGGTGCTACAATCGTGTCCGTGGCTCACCACAAGACCCTGATTGGCTACCACGATACGGTGCTCGAGCTTGTTCCGGGCGGCGGATGGCGTTTGATTCCGACAGATGTGTATCAGCAATAACAGAAGTTGAAACCGTGATATGGACTTGAGAAGAATCGTGGCGTTCGCGCTTGTCCTTGTGACAGGCGCGAATTTGCTTGAATTGCAACGCAACTATTGCCTCGCCGAGGCAGTTAAACAGGGACACAACACCATGAATAACGAGAAGACACACGCTGTGGGTGCTCGTGGGAGACGCGCCAAGAGCGCTGACTCCCTCTTGCAGCTCCCGATTAACATGCGTTCTCATGCTCGACTTCTGGGTCGAGTGGAAAGGGCGCACTTCAATTATTTTCTCGAAAACCAGGACCCCAAAACCGGCTTCGTGCTGGATCGGAGCGATCCGACCAGTCCCGCCAGCATCGCTGCCATCGGCTTCTCGCTGTCGGCATATGCTTGCGCGGTCAAACGCGGTTGGGTGTCCAGGGAGGAGGCTCTCGCCTACACGCTGAAAGTGCTGGACACGCTGTGGACAGCTCCGCAAGGAGAGACCGCATCCGGAACCAGTGGCTACCGCGGCTGGTACTACCACTTCCTCGAGCCCGACACCGGGCTGCGAGCGACTTCGCCGCGCTTCTGGAACTCCGAGTTGTCGACGATCGACACGGCACTGCTGATGGCAGGTGTGCTGTTCGCTCGCAACTACTTCCGGGGCAACTCCGCTGACGAGGTCCGTGTTCGTGAGCTGGCCACCAAGCTCTACGAACGCGTCGAATGGAGTTGGATGTTTCGCGAAGACAAGCTCGTGTTGCACGGCTGGACTCCTGAAAACGGAGTGATCAAGCACGTCTACCGGGGCTACAGCGAAGCACCGCTGCTCTACATCCTGGCGCTGGGCTCGTCCACGCATCCAGCGCCTGAAGGTGCATGGGATGCGTATCTCGCCGACACGACGGTGACCCATGCCTATGACGTCGACTACATCAAGATGCCGGGCGAACCGCTGTTCTGCTACCAGTACCCCCACTCATGGATTGATTTCCGTGGTATCAATGATGGTGTGACGGCAAAGGCCGGGTTCGACTACTTTGAGAACTCGCGCCGCATGGCTCAGGTGCATTACCGCTACGCCCAGGACAACCCGAAGAAGTTCGCCGGATACGGTGGCTTCGACTGGGGTCTGACGGCATGCGACGGACCTGGCGACGCCAAGAAAACCGTGGACGGAATCGAGCGCGAATTTCGCGGTTACTCCGAACGCGGTTGCCCGAGCGGCTTCGACGACGGCACCATCGCACCGACCGCTGCCGTTTCGTCGGTGGCATACGCGCCTGAGATCGTCATCCCGACCATCCAGTACTGGCTCAAGAACCGCCCCGAGCTGTTTTCGGACAACGGCGGATTCGTAGATTCATTTAACCCGACCTTCGATCGCACCACCAACAGTGGCTGGATCTGTCACCACCGTCTTGGTATCGACCAGGGTCCGGTCGTTCTGATGATCGAAAACTTCCGCTCCGGGCTGATCTGGTCTGTGATGCGGAGAGACAACAACCTGCGTTCCGGCCTGATTAAAGCCGGTTTCCGTGGCGGTTGGTTGAAAAACTAACAAGCTTCAAAGGACACGAACATGAACAGCAATTCTGCAAGGCAAATGGCGCCGCGGCTTCCGCGCGCCCGCAACTACGACTTGCCAAACGGTTTTATCTTTGGTGCTTCGACCTCCGCCTACCAGGTGGAAGGAGCCACCCGTCAAGACGGTCGCGGCGACTCGATCTGGGAGCCCTTCCTCAGCAAGCCGCGCACGCCTGCATTCGATCTGGGCGACGTCGCCTGCGATCACTACAACCGGTACCGCGACGACGTCGGCCTGATGAGAGGTCTCAACCTCGACGCGTACCGGTTCTCGATTGCCTGGCCGCGCATCTTCCCGAACGGGGAGGGCAAGGTCAATGAAGCTGGTCTCGATTTCTATGACCGGCTCGTCGATGAGCTGCTCGCAGCCGGTATCGATCCGTACGTTACGCTCTACCACTGGGATCTTCCGCTGGCTCTCCAGAAGAAGTATCACGGTTGGTTCGGTCGCGAGACGGCACTGCGCTTTGCCGATTACTCGGCGGTGATGGTGAAACGGCTCGGTGACCGCGTCAACAAGTGGGCAACTCTCAACGAGCCGGAAGTGATAATCGCCGGCTACATCGGCGACGGCATGGCCCCCGCCATGAACTTGCCGCGCTCGGGACACAAGGTCGGTCACCATCTCATGCTCGGTCACGCGCTCTCGCTTCAAGCGATGCGGGCGGCGCGCTCCGGTATCGAGTGTGGTGTCGTCCTCAATCTCTGCCCGGTCGATCCTGCCGATCCGTCCGACCCGGCGTCAGTCGAGGCGGCGCGTTCGCGCTGGTCGACGGCTTACGCCTGGTACATGGACGCGCTCTTCAAGGGTCACTACCCCAACGAAGTGCTCGACTTGCTCGATCGCTCCGACGGAGGCGGCAACCCGATCAAGGCAGGCGACATGAGCCTGATCGCGCAGAGCATCGACTTTCTCGGTATCAACTATTACACGCGCTTCCGTGCCAACGCGAAGGGCGAGTTTGTGGAGACGCCGGGTGCACCCGTTACTCAGATGGGCTGGGAGATGGTGCCGGACTCGTTCACCAGGATGCTGATCGACATTGATCGCGAGTACGACTTGCCGCCCATGTACATCACCGAAAACGGCGCCGCCCTCGACGACGTCGTCACCGAAACCGGTCGCATTCACGATCGGGGTCGCATCAAGTACATCGACGACCACCTCGCCGCCATCGCCCGTGCCACCGCTGCCGGTGTCGACGTGCGGGGCTACTTCGTGTGGAGTCTGATGGACAACCTCGAGTGGCCGCTGGGTTTCGCGAAGACCTTCGGTCTCACCCACATCGACCGCACCACGCTCAAGCGCACTGTCAAAGACAGCGGTCGCTGGTACAGCAAAACAGTCGCGAAAAACCGCGCTCGCTGAGCCTGACGGCGCAGCAGTGCTTCTCCCCTGAGGTGTGACCGGTGCTTTCAAGTACCGCGTTGCGCTGATAAAAACAACTGACGCCGGGCCATGCGTTCGGCGTCAGTTGACAGTTTTGAACATTGATTGAATCGGTTGGTCCCGCCGGTAGTGTGCGCAATGTGCCGCACTCCGGCTGCGTTCCGACCATCAACATCAACTCTCACTAGAGGAACAATTATGATCCCTGATACCAACTGGCTCTTTCCGATCGCCTTCATCCAAGCCGGTTTCCTGGGCCTGATCGCCACGGAAATCGCGCGTGAAGCCGGTCCGAAGACCGTAAAGATGGCGTCCATCGTGGCCACCGTCTTGAGTTTCATTCTCGGCATCGTCCTCAGCACTCCGGCGACCCTGGTCCCGTGTGCAGTCGGCTACGCCGTTCTGACGATGCTGTTCTCCTACTGGTACGGCGAGAAAGTGATCGCTGCCGGCATCCGCAAGCAGTTCGAACTGGCACCGGATTTGGTGCGCTTCGGTCTGCGCAACTACAGCCGCTTCGCTGACAAGAACGGCATCACCACCGCCGCGCTGCACGATGCCCTCGACGAAGGTACGACCTTCTCCGAGGAAGAGGCTGTGATCGTCAAGCATCTGCTTCGTCACATCTGCGACATTGGACATGTCGTGGACACCATCATCGTCGGCTACGGTTCGCCTCACGGCGGTGGTGCACAGGCAGTCGCCGTGTACGCCGTCAACGAGCAGGATCTGCGCTCCTACCAGACTCGTCTGAAGCGGAAGTACGGCGCCTGGCTCCAGGTCGCCTGAGCTGCGCATTGAGCTTGCTCCGTGTGTGACAACGCACGGAGCTTGGCTCTGGCGTAGGAGGTGCATTGCGACGGATCGCTCAGGATAGCGACGGCCCGTTTTAAACACAAAGCAGGGGCGGATGCGCAATAGTCGCTCCGCTCCTGCCCTGTGCTAACAATTGGGAAAATAGATTCTAGGAACGGCTTTTATGTTCAGGTTTTAGGAAAGAATTCTAGGATCAGATTCCAAAATCAGATTCCGAGAACAGTGGCGATCCAGGCTAAGCAGCCCAATCGCCATTGTTTCTTTTTGGGAAATTTTACTACTAGGCTGTGTCGTAGTGGCGAGAGGCTGAACGCGGCCGTGCAGTGAACGCCTTCAACTCTTCGGTTGAATCCCCGCTGCGTTGATATTTGTTCTGTGGTGAATCGTCGTTAAAACCAGCTGTGATGAGTTGTTTCGCCGATTAGTCCGGTCGCCGTTTTCTGTTGCCTGTTTGTTGTAACAACCGAGGCGGATCGCAAACATTGGGTTTCCGGTTCTGAGCGGGCTGAGATGGACGGGTCGCCAACGTAATCATTGGCTTTGCGGTCTCGCCTTGGTTGTCTCTTCGATTCATTGATACACATAAGCAGTCACTAAACTGAGGAGTCAGGAGTGGAAACCTGCTTCTAGTGCGGGTTTTGTGATTCGGAGATTTTGCAGGCGAATAAGGCAAGATCCCCTATTTGTTGATTCAGCAGAAGGAGAAAATTGCATCAAATTACTGTGGTCGGTAATTTGCTGGGGCACCGTATATGGTGGCAATTGTCTGGGGGCGGTGCGTTCTGAACCGAGGATTTTTGTGCAGATGCGTTCTGTGCACATGTTCCTTGTGTCAGCTCTATTGTTGCAGTTGCTTTCTGTGCAGATGGGTTTTGATTTTATGGGATAGTTTTTGTATAGAGATAGCAGATAGTCCTTGTCGCCCGCGGAAGGACTGGTGACTGCGGCGCTCGTCAATGTTGAATACATGACGTCCTTTATGGATGAGCTGTGGCGCAGCATGCCGAGGGCGTGTCCGAACTCGTGCAGTGCGAGTTGTTTTACGTTGGTGTGGTCCGTTGCAGAGTCTTTGAAAAATGAGATTGCTGCAAATGTTAGCTCGTGTTCTTTGCTGCGGGTCGGCGCGGTTTGTCCGGCATTGTGAGTATAAATGCCGGCTGGAACTCTTCGGCAGACAATATCGGCAGTTTTGCGATCGCCAACCTCGACCAGTGTGACGCGATTCTCTGAAGCCATCATCCAATCGTTCATCGCATCCAGGCCCTTGGAGCGCATCTCCGCATCGGCGCGCCCCATCAGACTGTTGGCGAGGGGCGTGAATTCGAAATAGACTTTGAGTGGAAATCTATCGGCATTCCACTGTGCTGTTATCTCAGGGGCGGGCGGCCGGTCCGGGGGTAACGTGCTGTTAGGATTCTTCAGGCAGTCGCGACGGAGGTGTGCACTCTTAGACGCGTCGCCGTCGCGTGTGACGCGCAAAAATCCGTCCAAGACGGTGATTGCGTCCATTTTGTGGCCATGGTGCACATAACTGTTTGCAATCGATTCAATCAACCAGAAGTTGGTTGGAAGCAGCCTGGTGACCTCAGTTAAATGGCGCTTTGCGGTTTTCCATTTGTGAGCTGTGAGGGCGGCCATGCCGGCAACGTATTCTCGATGAACGATTCGGGCATCGGCAATAGAGGCAACGTCTTCGATGCCGAGAAAATCCACGTCTAAGGGCAAACCAAAGTGGGAGAACTCCTCTGCAAATGCTTGCGCTAGTGCGGTGTTTCCGGGTGATTGGTTGAAGCCGATTTCTACTTCACTCCAGGCGTTTTCCAGGTTTTCGATCGACATTTCTGCCATGAAGCGATAGTAAGTTTTGAGCACTGGGTGCGGGTCTTGTCGAGCGGCTTGCAGGTAAAGGCGGTGCAACTTTTGTTTTTGAGAGGTCGTGGGAACGGCGGCAGTGGGTTGAAATTTGGATTCGATCAACCAAATATCGTGGAGAGTTTTTTGCAGTGGCTGAATTGTGTCGTTCTGATTTGGTTGATTAGAGGCGCTCGGCTGGGGCGGTCTGGCGCTTGCATGGGATGACTCGGCGCTCGGCTGGGGCGTTTTGGCGCTTGTATGGGATGACTCGACGCTCGGCTGGGTCGGTTTGGCGCTTGCCCGGGGCGATTTTGTGTGGCGATCTTCTGTTGCTGATTGAATAATCTCGTTTGAACGTCTAATTGCGTGTCCCGTTAAAAGTATTTGGGGCTCGTCGTGGACTTCATTAGGGCTTGGTGGTTGTTCGGATTTTTCGGCGTCGGCGTCGTCGTCATCGGTTTCTGAACCATAGGTTTGAGTCGAGCTTGTGAAACTGTCGCCACAGGCTGAGAAGCTATCGCCGTAGAAGGTAGCGGGACGGATTGGATAATACTTGTAGCGCTCTTTTCCGATTGGTCTTGTGGGAGGAAAGACCGTGCGGGCGAAATTCCGGCCGTTTGGTTTTTCGAATGTGGCTTCGGCGAACGGGTCGTCTCTACACAGTTGGCGCGCTGTGAATGGTTTTGCATTTGGCGATGGTAAGAAAGGATCGATTTCGAAGGAGTGGAATTTTTTGAATGCGCCGTCGAAGTCGTCTAGTGGGTTTGGTTTTGCTGGCGTCCTGTGCCATGGGACGAACAGCTGAGGCTCAGGTCTTTCGCGGGCGGTTCTTCTTATGCGGGGCTGAGATCCGACGTAGGCGCGCACTGAGAGCGGATGCGCGGAACGAGAAGATGCGGCAGTCGATGGAGCTGCCGGTGAGTTGAGAGATTTGGAATTGAACGAAGGCAGGCATGAGTGAAGGCAGTTTGTTGGCGCCGCATCTGTTGAACGGGCGAACGCAGGCGACTGTTCAGAATTGGGCGGCTGTGCTGGCGCGAGCACTGCGGCCGGCGACTGTGTCGACGAAGGTGACTGTGCTGATGCGGGCGACTGTGCTAACGCGAGAAGGCTGAGCGTCAACGCAGTAAACGCGATGGGAGACCAACGGTTTTGGGCGTTGAAGAGCGGTTTATGCATGGTGGTTAGTAAAAGAGGTGGCGAGCTTTGATCATACGGAAGTGGATTTGAAAGTAACCGGGGTTTTTACTGATCTCGGATGAAATTGGGTCGTCGTGGTTTTGGGGCGGGCCAGTGCAAGGTTTCCAACTTGCGGATTTTTTTGCTGGAATTTGAAGAGGCAATTTCAAGTTGCGGATCTTGTTGGCTGATTTGAGCCGGTGCATTGGGAGTTGGTGGGATGGGGAGCGTGTGTGTTTTTGTTGGCGCGTACTGTATTTTGATTTTCGGTAATATCAATGCTTGGTGCCTCGCTATGTCAGACTGGGAGCGATTTGTGGGGAGAATACGAGGTGGAAGATTATCGCGATTTCAGGTTTGGGTCGCCCAAAAGGTCGGTGGTTGGATGGTCTTAGTGGGCTGTCTGTCTGCAATCACGCGGAAAAAGTGTGATATCTAAAGTTGATCAGTGAGATGAGAGCGCGCTAGGGTTAACTCACATACATCTATCCCACCTTATGCATTGCAAAGGAATTTCCTTTTACAAACCCAACTGAGAAGCGACTTCAAACTTCACCACAAGCATTTCCGTGCTGTTCATTTGTCCGTCCTTACTAATTACGCTTACTCTTGCGCCACCATCGATAGTGCTTAAGGTTTTTGATAGATTTCAGATTTGCGCTTAAGTTCGCGTCACCACCGACAGTGCTTAAGCTTGATTGATAGATCCCTAAAGGCGTAGCTCAATTGGTAGAGCAGCGGTCTCCAAAACCGCCGGTTGTGGGTTCGACTCCCTCCGCCTTTGCTGTTGTTTTGTGTTTCGTTTCAGGACCTTTCAGGAGTACAGACCATGAAGAATCGCATCAATTTCGCTGCCGTCAATCGCTCGCTCGCTCTCCACGGCGAACAGCTGCGCGCCACGGACCTCGTGTCCATGACGTCCGGTCGGGTCAGCCGCATTCGCGGTGGCAACGAGCTTTCGGCGGTCAACCGTTCGCTCGCGCACCTCGGGGAGAAGCTGTCGGCTGACGACTTCGAGACCATGACCGGCAACGACAACAACGATGGCGACGAGCTGTCCGCGTTCAATCGTTCGCTGTCGTGTTTCGGCGAAGAGCTGTCGGCTGACGACTTCGAGACCATGACCGGCAACGACAACAACGATGGCGACGAGCTGTCCGCGTTCAATCGTTCGCTGTCGATGTTCGGCGAAGAGCTGTCGGCTGACGACTTCGAGACCATGACGGGCGCCCGGAACTACAGCGACAGCGACGAGCTGGCCGCGGTTAACCGTTCGCTCGAAGTGCATGGCGAGAGCGTCGCGACGCTGTTTGACCGCCCAAGCTTTCGGCGCAGCATCAGTGTCCACTCGTCGGTTTCGCGTCGGCACATCCGTCCGCTGTAAACCCGGGAGGTCCTCGACCTCCCAGTCGTCTTGAGGGCGGACTGTGCAATGCATATCCGCCCTCATTGTTTTGAACCAGGCGTCGTCACGCTTGGACTTAAACTCACGTATCTCGTTTGAATCCTTAACCAAAATCAGGTGACTCATGTTGTATGTCGTGTTTTGCGCAGTCGTGGTACTGGGAATCGTTGCGCTGGCAGCGTCGTTTGCCGGCATCTGCAGCTACAACGATCCATACGCGCCCCCGTCGACCTTGAACATCATGGTCGGCGTATCCGCGACCGCATTCGGTGCCGCGATCGTTCTGTGCGCCGTGTACACCCAGCTGCCGTTTAGTGTCGAGGGATACGCCGCGCCCATCGGGTTCGTCTTGTTCGGGCTGCCGTTCCTCGTTGTGGGAAGCCGTCAGCGCTTCCTCGAAAACAGCGAATCGGCACCGTCGGTAGTGTCGTGATCGGTAGTGCTACAAGTGCGTAGCTCAATTGGCAGAGCGGCGGTCTCCAAAACCGCAGGTTGAGGGTTCGAGTCCCTCCGCGCTTGTTCCCGCTCATGCGGGTTTTACCCTTTCCTGTCCTGGTACAAAGGAGACGTTATGATCTGCAGGCTCTGCGGGAATGTGATTCCGGAAGAACGCATGGAAGCGTTGCCGGAGACGGAGTTGTGCGTCGGTTGCAGCGCCAAGGTCGGCGGCGAAGTCGTGATGATCGCCAACGAAGTGCGGACGAGCAAGGAGGGCAGCATGAAGATCAACTACGGCGGTGGTGTCGACGTGCGCTTCGTCCGGAAGTGGCCGCGCTCTCGGTAACCCCGGGGAGGGCTGATGTGGCTCTCCAGGTGCGTAGCTCAATCGGCAGAGCGGCGGTCTTCAAAACCGCAGGTTGAGGGTCCGGGGACTAGAGAGGCGGCTGCCGCTGTGCGTACACAGTGCGCGGCCCCTCTCTCCCCGCATTTTTCTTGTCGTTAGCTGAAATTTTTCTGTTTTGTAATTCGGACTCTTTCTACTATTGAATGTCGGATTGAATTTAAAAAATAAAAAATAAAAGCTAAATTATGAGGTGGTTTCGAAGCCTAGGTCACAACTCACGCTCTAACGATTTTTGGAACTCTCAGGTTGCAACGATGCGATCGTTGTTCTCCGCATCGCGGAACATCTCTGTGAATGTGCACGAAGAAAAGGGAAGCGGCAGGTTCGAACTTGCCGCTTCCCGTGTGACATAACCGGTTACGCAGTCGTCTTCGCAGGAAGCGTGATGGGCTTGACGCCGACCTCGTCTGCGGCGAAGTAGGCGATCTCGAGCGCCAGGTAGACCAGCGCCAGAACCTGGAATTCAAATGTGCGGAATTGGTTGGTCTCCGCGTGGAAACAACTCAAGCCTGCTTGCGCATAGCTGGAGTTGCCCAGCTTGGCGGTGTTGGTGTCGCTGATCAGAACCTGGTCGCCTCCGCCGGGCAACATCTCCTTGAGATGCTCGTCTGCGCGGGTCGTAGCGTGCAGTTTGAACGAGCCGGCATGCTCGTTCAAGTAGGTCACGTCGTTGCGCATTTTGTCGAGAAGCGAGGCGACGCCCTGGACATCACGCGCTGCGGCCTTGTTCACGATCACTTCGGCTCTCGAGGCCAGGCGCCGCGAAAAGGAGAGGATGTTGACGCTCTCCGGATCTGCCCCCAGATCGATGCCTTCGTGGTGCTCGCAATCGAGCGTCTTGATGGCTTCGACCTGGCTGGTGAGCGCTTTCAACTGATGCTTGATCGTGGAGACGCGGATGGACTGAAGCGTGGTGTTTTTCTTAGACATGGTACTGTTCCTTGGAAGTTTCAGGCGATTTTGGGAGCACTGCACGAATGACAAAGCTGCTCTGCGACTTCGAGTCCTTCAGCGACCAGGCGCCGAGCTTGGGGTGCGCAGAGAAACTCGATTTCCTTGAGACTGCCCAGTCCATCCGGAGCGCTGGCGAACTGTGCTGCGCGGCAACGAATCACTGCCAGCGTGCCGGACACGCTAATCTCTTCCAGACGTCCCGGGAAGACAGGCAATGTCACTCTTTGGGCACCGAGACGCATTGCGGTCTCGATCACGAAGCGAATGAAACCGCAAAGTGTGGATCTCTTAAATTGTCCGGCTTTTCCCACACCTACGACCAGGACATTACCAATGGTTGTAGACGGATGCTGAACGAGGATTGAGTCACCGAGGGCGCCGGCGAACTTATGCTCTTTGATTGCACGAGCGATTGCCCCATTGAGGACATTATCTATGTCCTTTGGACCGCCGCCGAGCCGCATGTGCTCGTGAAGGTCGAGCACGAGTAGATCTGTTTTGACTGTTGCCAGACTATCCGGACTTTTGCCGAACAGTGGGTTGACGAGGAAAGAAATTGGCAAGCCCTCGAACTCAAATCTGCTCTTCTGTTTGCTTTTTGACATTGTTAAACCTCACTTTGTAGGCTGGAAGTGGTACTATCCGTGGTGCCGGACAGCATTGAAGTCAGAGATTGGGATTGGAACAAATCTGACAGACCGACTGCCTTGCCGTGAAACTGGCTTCCACTCGATCTTTCACATCGGGAGCAACGACTAGCCGGATCTTTTTAAGATGTCCATGCTCAGCTTGCGTGGACAGGTGATGCGCGACCCGGCAGGAGAGCACCCTGGCGAAGTTCTCTTCCTGGACGCGAATGTTGTTATCCTGCAAGTCGTTCAGCAGGAGAATAACCTGCTCCGGTTCGAGATTGATGCACTCCTCGATGACGCAGCCAATCAAACCGCAGTAGACGAATTGTCCGCAGAGAGCGGGATCGCCCAGACCGATAACGAGTATGCGGCGAGCATTGCCTGAGCCCAGTCCACGCGCTTCGAGTTCGAATATCATCGTTTCGCCCTGACGAGCTCGGAACGAGGAATTCTCGACAGCTTGTTCGAGCGAGCCGCCCAGTCTCTTGTCGATTGCCGACGCGACAGGCCCGAAGGGGCGACCGTGGAACCTTGTTACAACGAGCAGATCCTTGTAAGAGACCGAAATTGCGCGCTCGTTGCCGACGACCGGCTGATACTTTTTGCCGGCGCGGCGCGCCTTGATGAGATCGGGATAACTTTCCGCAGCGAGTGCTTCAACAGAAATCGAGATTGAGTTTGAGCCAAGGCTCACGACCTGGTCATGCATGTTTATTCTCCTGTGGTGGTGGATGTCGCAAAAAAAAACGGCTTACGCGAGCCCATCAGGACTGATTCGCGAAGTTGAAACGGAATTATTTGCAAGAATTCACTGATCCGGTAACACTTTCGTCGCGACTTGCGATTTTTGGGAGTGCTGTGCTGGTTTCAGTGCTTTGGAAAAACTTTGTGAGTGCCTTGAGTGCGGTGTGTGAGGAAAGATGCCTGATGGTAGTTCCAGCGATCAGTTCTATTCAACTGGCAGCGCTGCTGAATTACTGTTGTGACTACCCCAAAAATCAAAAGGATGAGTACGCCGGGCAGAAAGAACTTCTGGAGGTATCAATGATCGCCCCAGCCAGAGCCGTTCCTGGGGCACATCAACCAGGCGGCCATCATCCCAAAGGATGATTTGCCAGCCGCGTCATACCAACTGCGATTGATTTTCAAACAAACCACTGCGTTCAACTTGTCCTGACCAAAGGTGAATTGCTGTCAGCACTTAAGAAATCGAGATGGATGATCTCACTGGGGTCACGTTCAGCTAGAAAAGGGCTGGCGAATTCTAGTTGAGGTGTTGGGTAAAGTGCGAACAGTGACGTTAGCTGACCTGTGCTGCTCCAATTTTGTGATTTTGTTTTAAAACGATATGGAATAGTAGAAATTATCTTCATTGAAAACCTCCAGAGCAACGCGCTCTGAAGGCTCCCAATCTGCGACCAGGAATCGGCTGACACCACAGGTGATGCCAGCCGATCTTGTTCCCCGCCTTGGAGTTACTCTTGAATTACATCCAGGGGCAGCTCTCGGGATCGCATGGTTCGACGATTTCCGAGATCGTGACGGTGACGTCGCCGATGTCGGGTGTAAGACCAGTGATCGTCAGGCAAGGGAATCCCGCGCAGAACAGAGTCTTGCCGAGATCGTCCTCACCCAGTGCGAATTGCTGAATCTCGTACTGCTGACCGTTGATGGTAACAGTGCATTCTAGAGCGAGTTCGGCGTTGCCGAACCAAGAACGTGGACGGACGTTCTTGACAGTCACTACCGTGTGATAGTGGCTCAGGAAGAGGTGCTGTCCGCGTCCCGTGACGAACTCCGGACCGCTGCAGAGCGGTTCGCCCGGGTCCGGCAATCTGAGTTGCAGAATTTTTCGGGATGCCATAATTACTTCACCTCTCCTTGGGGAGCGCTGCCTTCGGCGGCTCCACCAGTAGCGTCGCCGCCGGCGTCGTTGCCAGCAGCGTTAGCGCCTTCAACGACAGCGTCACCGCCGGCAGTGGCATCCGGTTTGGGCGCGTGAGCAGCCCAGATCCGGCGGAACTCATCACCCGTCAAGGTCTCCTCTTCGTAAAGGGCCCTTGCGCAGGCTTCGATCTGTGCCGCGTGAGCCTTGATGATGACATCGGTAGACGCTTCTGAGTCGTCAACCACCTTGCCCCAGGCCACGTTGAACTTGTCGAGCAGAATCTCACCGACCTTAGAGACCGGGAAACCATGCTGATCGAGCGGCAGCGACTTGACGCCGAATTCCTTCGACATGCCGTACACGCCGACCATCTGGCGCGCCAGACCGCTTGCGCGTTCGAAGTCGTTGCTTGCGCCAGTCGAGATCTTCTTGAGCAGAATCTTCTCGGCCGCGCGACCGGCGAGCATCGTCTGCAGCCGGATGGTGAACTGAACGTCGGTCCAGTCGTAGCGCTCACCTTCTTCAGGCGAGCTGTCCATCAGACCGAGCGACTTGTCCGTCATCACGATGGTGATGCGGTTGACCGGATCGCCACCAAGGACGGTGGGGATGGTCGCGTGTCCGATTTCGTGCACGGCGGTAGCCCAGCGCTCCTTGTCCGTGCGGACGCGAGACTTGATCTGGGTGCCGTACGCCATCTTGTCGACGCCGAGGTTGAGGTCGTCGACGGTGATGATCGCCAGCGCCTTGTACTCTTCCATCTGCTCGTCGGTGAGGTCTTCGGTGACGTTACCGAACTGACGCTCGACTGCAATCGTGGCACCGTTCTTGATGGCACCTTCGATTTCAGCGCCGGAGAAGTCGTGGCTGCGACGAGCCAGATCATCCAGCATCTTGGCGTGCGAAACGACCATCTGCTCAGGCGTTCCTGCAGGCAGAACGATCTTGAGCTTCTTCAGGTACACACCGTAGATCTGCGCGCGACCCTTCTTGTCGGGCTTCGGCACTTTGACCTTGATGTCGAATCGACCCGGACGCAGAATGGCATCGTCCAGGATGTCCAGGCGGTTGGTGGCGGCCATGGTCAAGACAAGACCGTGGTTGCCGAAGCCGTTCATCTGCACGAGCAGCTCGTTGAGCGTCTGCTCGTATTCTTTGTCACCGCCACCTTCGCCGGAGCCGCGCTTCTTCGCGATCGCGTCGATTTCGTCGATGAAGACGATCGAGATGCGACCGGTTTTGCGGGCGGCCGTGCGGGCGCGGGTGTACGCTTCGCGAACGCGCTTGGCGCCCACGCCGACGTACATTTCCACGAACTGCGAGCCGGACATGGCTTCGAAGTGACCGCCGATCTCACCTGCCAGCGCGCGCGCAAGCAGGGTCTTGCCGGTACCTGGGGGACCGTAGAGCAGAACACCGCTGGGAACCGGAGCGCCGAAGACCTTGTAGAGCCGCGGACGGCGGATCTTCTTCTCGACGACACGCAGCTCGTCAATCGCTTCCTGGCAGCCGGCGACGTCTTCGAAGGTCTTGCGATCTTCATCGCGCACTTCGACTTCCGCCGTCTGGTAGGCCTTGTAGACGCTGCCACCGGCACCGACAGCCCGATTGCTGGGCTTCGGAGCCTCTTCGTCTTTCCATGCCTGCCAGCTGTGCAGCGTGTACCCGCCGACGATGATGGCGGCGAGTAGCAGCACGAGCATGGTGTTACGACCGGTCGAGGTCAGGCTCTCGATGTAGCTGGTGTTGCGCACAGGATCGACCGTCTTGGTTTCGACCTTCTTCTCCGCCAACTGGGCGACGAACGTGTCGAATGCCGTCTTGCCTTCCGCAGTGCGCGGAAACAACACCGTCCGCTCGACCGTGAACACCTTGTTCGGGTCGGCCGGATCGACCTTGACGCCAGCAGGCGGCGTGGTCGAATTGATGATGATGTAGACGGCGTTGAGCTCTTTCACCGTAGTGACGCGCAAGAACTCAGAAGAGCGCGTGTCCAGATGGCGAGTTGCCTGCCATGGCTGAACTTTGGCGACCGATGAAATCTCCGGCGGCAAAGCCATGAGATTGTTGTCGTGATAGATGCGAGTGAAGAAGCCGAGGGCATTAACCGCCAGTAGCCCGACGACCAGCACAACAAAGAATTTGCTGCGCTTCATCTTGGTGGCACCGACAATCTCGTCAATCAGACGAGGCGTGCCTTCGACAATCACACGGAACCGGCTCGGCTCCTCCTTATTCTCGCGTCGGGCAAACAAGAGCCACCCGAACCAAACGACGAATCCGATCACTGCAAACGTATACCATCCGGGCAGGAGGGTGCCGTCTTCCAGTGCTGAGGGCTGTTCCGCGACATTGATGTTGGCGCTCTTCGCGAGTTTGCGCATTTCATCAGTGTCGGCTTGAACGACGATGCGGTCCTTCTCGAAGCCATTACCGAGTACCACGACGCTTTTGATGCCGTCGAAGAACACAAGTCCTTCAACGTCCTTAGAGCCTGAACGCAAGAGCTGTTCGAGGTCCACCGCGGGCATCACCTTTCCCTGTTCGATCAAAGTCGAGTAGGTCGGAGGTACGATGCGCTCGGGTGTGCGCGTGATGATGTGGTTGCTGGTAAGGAAAGAGAAGACGAGAATCGCAGCGAAGAACACGCCGAAGTTAACGAGAGACTTGCGGAAAAGCACGCTTTGCCACAGTCTCACGACGTAGTCTAGAATTTTCTTCATTGTTAGTTTTCCTGGAACATTGAAGTCTTGCACGAAGCAAAACGGATAAAAGCTGCACGACCGCAAGAGCAGCCGACACAGGTAGAAAACTTGCTTGCATTCATAACGCCAGTCACCCGGAACGAGGAAAATCCTCTAGCCGAAACGTGCGCTCAATTCACACCGCATCAGATTCCATGCAAGCAAACGAAGATCGTTCGCGCACAAAACTGCAGCAGTGTTGGATTGAATTGGACTCAGGTGCGGCTGGAAGTATTTCTTCCTTCTATTGAGATAGGGGGTTGTGAAAAACAAGTGGATTCTTAACTACCAAAGATCAAAGAACTTCTGCATCAGCAATAAGTTAAAGACTTTCTCCATTCTTTTAGAAACCGCGAAACCCTTCTCTTGACTGCCTCTGTGAGCGACCGTTGTTGCCTGCCTGGTTGTTACCTTGACAGCATGTATCAGCTCCGAGTGATATTGATATTTGCGGATCTCAACAACTAACGGTCTGCCCCTCTTGACGACAAGGGTTTGCCAAGAGAGTCCTGTCAAGTACGTTTAACGCGGCTCGCGCATCGCTACCCGATTCAAATATCGCGCCCATGAATTTAGAACAGATCGATTTGCCGTGCCGCCCAATTCACATGCAACTTATGCCTAGCCATGAGACTCATGCCACGTCGGCACGAGACTCATGCCGCGTCGCCACGCGACTCGACCGCAGCGCTATGCGATTTCATGCGACCACGTTATGCGATTCGTACGACCGCGCCACACGATTCAACAGCGCCGCGTCGTGCGACTCAAGCCGCAGTGCTATGTGATTTTTCGCTCGCGGGAGAGAATCTTGTGCCTCTTGAAACCGGCTTCCACTAGGCGTTTTCGGCTCTTTGAATTTTAAATTCCATTTGCGTAGCCCCTAATGATTCTTTTTTTCTCTTCCCTTGAATCGTCGTAGCGTTGATTTTGTGAATTGCACTTCTGACTAGCTGGTGCCTTGGAAACTGGCATCTAGTGTTGGTTTGAGAGTGTTTGGATTATCAGTTTGGCAGTTTCGACGATCTCCATATTCTGTTTAGGCAGCCGAGGCGAGACCGGAAACGTAATGTTTGCGTTGAGCGCGTCAGAATTTTGCGGTGCTTGTGTCCCGAAACCCAGTGTTTTCGATCCACCTTGGTTGAATCAATGAATCGACAACAAACCCTGGAGTGATACCACATCGGCTCAAAGTTAGTGTCAGTCCGTGTTTCGATGATGTTCTCTGGTTGGACAAAATCAACAACCGGTTTAAACAACCTAAGGAAAATTGGGGGCAATCTCACCACCGCTATTCACCACCCCGTGATTACTACTTCAAGTAGCAAGAAAAGCGCAAAATCGAAAGGGGTTCAACCGTGAACTCCTTTCGAACCCTAAGGCGCTACCTTCCCTGGTATCGGGCCTGGTGTCACGCATCAACGACTCTGTTTGAGTATCGATGTGCACTTAAGGATTTTTGGGCGCGCTCTATAGCGGCCTACTCTCTCGATCCTCGAAGCCAGGGCGGCTTCGGCGGTATTGATCGCTGTAGCCGACGCGTTCTGAAGCCTGATGGCTGCAGTGCGCGCTACAGATTGACCGCGGCAAAAGCATCGCGGCTCGGGCCGCTGTTTGCGAGCTCGGTTACGCGTGGACGCGTCTCGGGCTGCGCGGTGCAGTCCAGCTTACGGCTTCTGGGGCTTGGGCTGCGCTGCTTTCTGGGCGGCGTCGAATTTGTCGACCTCGCCCTGGATCCACTTGCGCAGATCGATCAGTGAGAGGTTGCCGACCACTTGGGAGACTTCCTTGCCGCCGGGCTCGAACATCTTCACGGTCGGGAAGGCACGAATGCCATACTGCGTGATCAAGCCGGGGGCGACCGTGTGCTCGATCTTTGTGAACACGACCTTGCCCTTGAACTCCTGGGCGAGCGCTTCGATCTTGGGCTTGAGCATTTGACACGGACCACACCAGGCGGCGGTGAAGTCGACCAGGACGAGGGTCTTGGCGTTCTTCATCTCGGTATCGACAGCCGTGGCGTCGTCGAGCTGTTTCACTTCGACCTTCTTCTCGGCTTGGGGGGCGAGAGTCTGGGAGTTGCTGACTGCGGGGATGAACGCCAGGCCAACGGCCAGAGCGAACAACATTGCGAACTTGATGAGACTTTTCATTTGATTTTTCTCTTATTTGCTGCAGCTGTCCAGTGATCCGAGAGTTGCCTCCCGTCTCAATGACACTGCAGTTGATGCCGGGGAAATTCTGTCGATGCGAGGTACGCACCGAACTTTTGCATCAACGGGTTGACTCCGACGGCGCCGGAATGGCGGTAGTCGGTATGTCCGGACGCTGGCGTGTGAGATGAGGCGCGCTTGATTCAAGCGACTTACTCGTGCCTCACCAGACACGCCTTGGCGTTCGGAGATTCGTTGTTAGCTGGTCGCCCTTGGCTTTATGGGCGGGAGGCTTGTTCCAGCGCATCGAGGACCATTTGGGTGGTCAGGATGGTCGGCAAAACGATTGGCTCGGTCGGCCGATGCGGACTCATGACCACGTACAGCGGAACTCCGGCTCGACCAAACTTGGCGAGCACTTCGGTGATTTCGATGCCACCGTTTGTCCAGTCCGCTTTGAGAGCAACGACGCCTTTGTTCTTCACCGCATCCTGGATGCTGGTGCCGGCAAGTACGGTCGCCTCATTGAACTTGCAGGTCTGGCACCACTCGGCGGTGAAGTCGATGAACACGACCTTGCCTTCGTTTAGTGCTTTGTCGACAGCGTCCTTGGAGAACTTCTCCCAGACGATGCCACCGGTTTGGTTGCTGGAGCTCGAGACCCAGTTTCCGCCTTTGACGGCAGGGTAGGTCAAGAAGTACATTGTGCTGCCCGCGATAGCGAGTGCCACCGCCGCCAGTACCGGCTTGCGCTTGCGCGAAGCGTCGAAGCCGCCGAGGCTGTTGTAGAGCCATGTGCCGAACGATGCCGCCAGGAGAAACGCCACCGTTGCGGCGACGCCATCCGGACCGACCTGTCGACCGAGCACATACAACATCCAGATCACGCTGCCCAGGAGCACGAAGCCCATGCCTTGCTTGAAGTGCTCCATCCAGACGCCCGGCTTCGGCAGAAGCTTCATCCAGGCCGGATTGAGGCACAGCATCAAGTATGGGAAGGCGAGACCGGAGCCCACGGAGAAGAAGATCGCGATGATCACCCACCATGGTTGCGCAAAGGCGAAGCCGATGGCGCTGCCGAGGAACGGCGCAGTGCAGGGCGTCGACAGAATCGTCGCGACCACACCGGTGAAGAACGCACCAGCCAGACCCTTGCGGTTAGCCAGTTTGTCCAGACCCTGTCCGCTCTGGACCTGGAGGAAGAAGACGCCGAACAGACCGAGCGACATCACGGTCAGAAGCGTCGTCATGCCGACCAGGAAGAGCGGCTCCTGGAATTGGAAGCCCCAGCCGACAGTGTAGCCAAGCGACTTGGCCAGAATGACGGCGACAGCGAGTGCCACGCAAGTGGACACGGTGCCTACGGAATAGGCGAAACCCAGTCGGGCAATTGTCGCTCGGCTCTCACCGGCTTCTTGAACGAAGCGCACGATCTTGAGCGAAATTACCGGCAATACGCACGGCATCAGGTTGAGAATCATCCCGCCGATGAAGGCGAGAAGCATGCTCATCCAGAAACCATGTTGAACTTCGCTCGCGCCGTTTGGCTTGAGGTCCTGATCGAGAGCCGATTTTCCGCCCAATTTCTTGACGTCGCCGGTAAAACCGACGCCGGAAAAACTGGTTTGGTTATCGGCTAGTGCCGCGACAGTTGCAGAAGCGACCGGCAGCGTGATACTGCTGGTGGTGTCACCTGGAATGCAACTGTCTTTGCACGCCAGCCAGGAAATCTTGGCGTCGAAAGCGATAGAAGCGCCCGGGCTGAGATTGTCCGGCGGCATCACGGTGACGGAGATCACGGTTTTACCCGAGTAGCCGTACGTGACGAAACCGTTTTCGTCAAAGCGTTTGGGTTTTTCCCACTCCACTTTGACGACTTTGAACCCTTCAGGCACCGTGATGTCGACGCTTGTCGGCATGCCGGAATCACCAGGATCCTGGTAGTAAATGTGCCAACCGGGCTGCAGCGAGAAGTCGGCGCCGATGCGAAACGGCTTGCCGGCCTCGATGGCAGTGGTGTCGGCGATTAACGTTACAGAAACAGCTTGAGTAGCTGAGTTTCCCGCGTCCAGCAGAACGTCTGCTTGCTTGACCGGAAGAATCGACTGCGCATTGGCACCCGGTAGGGAACCGAAAAGCAGCAGCAGTCCAGCGACAAGCACCGGTAGAATCTTGTTCATAGTGCTACCTCTACGAATAGCCTTGAGTTTCCGTGCGAGGAGTCTTCGATGCGTCTAACGCGGTGAGACTGGAAACTTTGAGGCAGGTGAGATTGATTGACAGCCGTAAATGACGGCACGACAGCCACCATATGTGGTGACGATGCTTTCACAATGATAAATCGATCTACGCGCGGTAGATTGAATCAGTTCCTGTAAACCAGAAGTCAGGATTGTTTAACTGAAGACTCCTCGGAAAAAAACAGATGTGAAAGACATCAAACTCTCTCAAGAAGAAGTATCTGAAATCTACTTGAGAAGCTATGCTTTAAATTAGTCTTCTGCAATCAACTGGATTTTGAGGTTTTGAGATTGTTAAGATTGGCAACCTGGAACAGTCTGCAATCGCCTGCCCACTGCACGGTTTGGGCGAGGCGTTAACGTCTCGTTACCTGTAATATCACAATTCTGTGTTGCGCCAAACATTGCAACCGCGGTTAGCGAGGATCAGTCAGCGCTTTTGTGAGTAGCCTGTAACGTACGACTTGTCGACCCATCCGATCCGCCCTTTGTGATCGCCGGATTTGACCTTGATCCGCAACGCAATATCGCTCTCCTCGAGTACCGAAACATCGGCCTCGCCATCGATCTTGATCACGTCTTTCGGCAAGCTTGCCATTGATTTGTCGACGAGCTGACGAACTTTCGGTTCTTCGCGAAACATCGGCACAACGCCTTCCTCGCAACGAAGCTTGGATTCGCGCGGCGTGTCGGCTTCTAGTGCGGATGGAAAAAATAGTTTTCTAAAAATGAAATATGCAGCGATCATGCACAAGGCAATGCCTAACAACGACGCTACCAGGAACACAAGTTTCAGCACAAACGCGAAGATTGCGATCAACACGCAAAAGGCGGCGACCAGAAGGACTATTCTCAAAACAATTGCCGACGGTGACACGATTGCTCCAGCAACTTTCAGTAATCTGTGCGTGATTAGAATACCAGAGGAAAGTCGGAGTTCGCGATAACTTCGCGAGTCTTGATCGCTATTTGGAAAAACTGCAGATTCTTGCATTAAACGGCCGGGATAGACCGCGTGTATAGTTTCGATGAATCCCATAAACCCGGTCTACAAGCCGCAAGTGAACGGGCTAACACAAGAATTCGGCGTTTTGTTCAGGCGCGCAAGACTCGATAAGGTTTGGCGTTACTTCCAAATCTTGTACGAGGTTCTTTCCGCTCACATCCATCACTCTTCCGCGATTTCGAGCTAATTGACGGCGAATTTTTCGCTGCGTGCTCGGCCGCACACCAACAAATTTATTGAGGTAAACATATGGAATGGTTTCTAATCAACGTTCTAACGCCGCTGCTCCTGCCAATCTTCTTGATCGCTATTATTGGTTTCATCGCTGACGTCAAACCCGATGCGTTTATCAAAATTTATATCGATATCATCCAAAACATACTCGTTGCGGTGTTCCGCTGCATCTGGCAAGTGCTGAAAATATGCTTCGAATTTCTTTGGCGCCTCTGCAAATGCTTTCTGCAATGTATGTGCTGCGCTCTGGAAACTAAGGGTGGAACAGGCAAATCGGGCAGTACTCCTTGTAAGCCGTGCGACTCCGCGGATAAGAGCAAGCCAGACAAAAGCAGTCCAGAGAAAAAGAAACGCGCTCCGAAACCTGAACCCGACGACAAGGTTTAGTAGGCGCGGACCGAAAAGGACAAGCGAGAGAGGTGCATCGGTGATTGGAACTGAGTTCCAAGCCCGATGCACCTCAACATAAAACACTCTTACAGTCATTACCTCAACCTCGTGGGTGGAAATAGTAATCGTCAGGGTATTTTTAGTCTTCTCTCGTTTGTCCAGATTTGACCTTGAGTACGCGCGGTGAGCCATTCGATGTTGGTTCGAATTGTTTTCGAACTCGAACAGCGCTGTCACTCTTCTGGTTTGGTCGCAGGCGTGGATGCGTGAGCCGGAGCACTAATGCTCGCTGGCGATGATGCATCTGCGCTCGCGTCCATCGTGAGAGGAACATTCGCTTCACTTCCAGCCATCGGTTTTGCAACTTCAAGAACAGCATCAACTGCGCTTGTCGATGGTTCGACTGTGACCGACGAAGCAGGTGCGGTCGCATCGGCAGGAGCCGCTGCCGTGTCATCGGCAGTAGTCGATGCAGTCGCATCGGCAGGAGCCGCTGCCGTGTCATCGGCAGTAGTCGATGCAGTCGCATCAGCAGGAGCCGCTGCGGTATCATCGGGTAGCTCGCAAGCCGCTACATCACCGGTGATGACAGGAACGCTGACTACGCGATTGTCGGTTTCCGTGAGGAGATACGCCTTGACGTAGATTTCTTTGATGATGCCTGCAACTGCGTCGCAGCCTAGTGTTCCGGTGTTGAAGTCGAGCCAGATCAGGTCGCCTTCTTCATCGGGAACGCTGGGGTCATAGCTCGGAATCGTGTATCTGGCGTTGTAGCGTTTGAAGCCGAGACGGTGATAGAAAGCCAGTCGGCGCTTTCTGTGTTTGCGCTCTTCTTCGGAGATGCCTTTCTCGCGAGTCGATTCGATTTCAGCGAACATGCCGAGCAGTTTCGGATGGTCAGCACGAATCTCAGCGATTAACGCCTTCATGTGCTTGGAGCCGATGCCGCTCGAACGTTTTGTCGGATCAGTGGCGAGATAAGCCAGCAAAGCGACTGTTGGAAGAATGTTTGTAACCGAGAAACAGAGAAGTCCTTCGCCATTGGAACTTCTGTGGAGTAATAACTGACCGCTCTTGAGACCTTCGTGAAGTTGGCTCAGCGGTGTGCGCTGATCGGGACGAAAAGCGACCTCGTAGATCTTTTCCCAGTCCGTATCAGTAAAGCTAGATTTCCGGCAGTAGTTTGTTTCTGCCATAAGTCACCATTGTGTTCGTGTCCCGCTGAAACCCAAACCCGAGTCACTGACTGGGTTTGTGAACGTGCTCCGATCAAGAATCCGTGGGTGGCGTCGTAGCAAACAGCGCAATGCCGTTCACGTGCGAGCGCATCCAGCGGTAAGAAACCGGGTTGAGCGTTCTGGCTGCGGGGCGTATTTGGAGTCTTCTTGGTCGATGAACTCAAATTAGTTTTAAAAATAAATATCGATCTCAAGTTACAAACAAAGTTGTGCGATAGAAAGCTTTACAGCCATTTATTTGCAGGTGTCGCCAAGCGCTGTTCATGCGGTTCTCGACTACGGCTCCCGGCTTTCGATATTGTCAAGACAAAATCGCTCATCGATAAACTTCTGATCACGTCGAGGTAATATCTAGCGCAGGCGCGTGAACCGCCAGTGGTGGCGCACTGTTTCGCGTTGTCAACACGTTGCGAGAGCCGCGCTTATCTCTATCGTTTTGGATTTATCAAACTAGCGATATGTAAACCGCAAACCTGTTCGATTTTCTTTGGCGGCTTCAATTTTGCCCGGATCGGTCAAATGGCGCTCGTTTGAGGTTCGTGACCAGCGTTGTCAGTAAATTGCGAATCGTAAAAATCAGCTAAAGGCCTTGAGCCTGCATACTCTAATTAGACAGTGTGTGATGTCATTTTCCTTCTTTCTCTTGAGACCCCATCACCGCTCGTTTTATCCAACTAGTTTTCCTGTAAATCCATTCGGCTTTATCCGCTGTCGGCGCTCGCTCGTCATCGGAAAGCTGGGTGAAACGCAAGGTTTGAGCCACATGGCTAGAAAATCCAAAACTTTGACAATGCCGGCAAACCATAGACAAAATGGAAATAACAGAGGGAGCCGACAGGGTCTCGTGTGGTCGCCGGAAGTCGGAACTGCTCAGAATATGGTATCGCTGGCAACACCATGGGGAATCGACGTAAGTCACCATCAAGGTGTTATCGATTGGGCTATGGTGCGTCAGCAGGGTGTCGATTTCGCTTTCATGAAAGCGACTGAGGGCGCCACTTTTGTCGATTCGAAATTCAAGACCAACTGGAAAGAAGCGAAAGCCAATGGCATCCGTCGCGGTGCTTATCACTTCTTAAGGCCGAGAACCGACCTCACCGCGCAAATCAACAACTTCGCCCGCGTGCTCGGCAGCGTCGAACCCGGCGATTTGCCGCCCGTTATCGACACCGAAGTGCCGAGCGATTGGTCGCGTTTGAACGGCAAGCAGAGCGTCGATCTGATCGTTGGTTTCATCGACGGTCTGAGGGCAAAACTGGGTGACAATGTGCATCCCATCGTTTATCTCAGCCCTTCGTTCGCCGATGATGTTTTGAAAAACGACTCGCGTCTGAAGAACTACCCGCTCTGGTTGGCGCACTACACGGCCGCTTCTCGTCCGCGTGTTCCCAAGCCCTGGGACTTCTGGACGTTCTGGCAATTCACGGAAAACGGCACCGTCGCAGGCATAACGGGCAATGTCGACATCAATCGCTTCAACGGTCAAGCCGATCGTCTCGAAGCGCTGTTGTTGAAGTAATTTTTTAATCCGAACACGTGCGCCACCAAATATGGTGCCGCCGTCCGTAAAACAAACTAGAGAATCAGCAATGAAACTCAATTGGCTCTCACGCGTCCGCCCCATCGAAGCTCTGATGGTTGGCTGGACTGTCCTCGCTTTTATAGCGATTCCGCTGTGGAACAGCCCGTGGAAAATGCCCACGATGGTTGGTCTCCTGCTTGCAGCGGTTGTGCTCGGGTGGATTCTCGAGCCTCGTCGCTAGTTCCGGCATAACTTTTTGACGGAGACAAAACCCGGGCTGGACCTATGGTTCAGCTCGGGAGTCTTCGGTGCACCGAATCTATTTCACGTAGGGTTAGGTTTCAAGAAAGAGAGTTTTCTTTGAAAGATTCGGTTTCGCGCGGGCACATTTGCTTTTAGTAACTTTCGTGACCCAAATTTTTTTTCTGATCGTTAAACGACAATGTGTAGTAGTTTTGAGTGCGAAGGGAAAGGGCATGGAGTGCCCTTTCCGCAGAAGAGGTGATTGACGCGGGGCAGGATGTTTCACTGCAGCGACATCGACTAATTTCGCGACGACTTATCGCTCAGTCGCAGTCGGGTTGGTAGCCGTCCATGAACGTAGTGAATCGCTCGTCGTCCAGGAAGCCCTGGGCGAGCAGAAACTCGTAGAGTTCTTTGCGCTTCATCTTTGAGCTGTACTGGTTTTCGGACGCAACGGAAGTTCCTGGTGGCAACAGTCCGTCGAGCAAGTCACCACATCCGAGGTCGCTCAAATAGTGGTTTGCTCGCCAGAAATCTTTGTCGCAGATGGCGAAGGTCGTTCGCCTGTTGTCTCGTTCGCACACCGCGAACACGAACTCGTCGGCGCTGACTTTGCCGTTCGAGGCCGCTTGTCCGGGTTGACGTGCGGCACCTCCAGTGGTGTCGTCGGTTGTAGAGTCTGCGGCTTCCGCTTGAGCGATGGAATCGGTCGCGCCTGCGGTCGATTCGGCGGCGATCTGTTTTGCTGTGCCGAGCAAATCGGTGAACTTCACCGTGGTGATTTGGTCGTTTTGGTCTGTCACAATTCCGAATAACGGACGGGTGCGGTGTTGGAAGATGCGCACGATGGCGGTCTTCGCGGTGCCGTTTTTCGTGATGCGCTTCCAATCCGCAGGACTCTTTTGTCCCTCGATTGGTGAACGTTTGTTCAACTCAATTTTGCAGATTTCTGTGGTGATCTTGCTCATGGACCTCGTTGCTTTCTGAACTGGACGGCACCACTAGTAGTGGCGGGGATTGTTTTTTTTGCTGCTCGGTTTTTGCTACTGGTGAAGCAAGGAAAACTTGTTGGTTACTTGTCTCCCGTGTGGCGGGGAGCGGGAACTTCAGGCGCCGGCGTTGCGGGCGTCGCGACTTGTCGGAGCACCCTCAGAAACTCGGTTTGAAACAGAATGCGAGAGGCTTCCGCCAGGCGATAAACTGTGGATCCGACTTCCTCGATGCAGTCGCATGCCGACATCTGTTCCCAGATCGTCATGCTGTCCTGGTCGCCGGGATTGCCTTTGAGGAGCTTCGCTCCCAGCTCTTTCTTATGCGCTCGCGCCACTCTGACAAGTTCGTCCTGGATTGCCGAACCGAGATCCTGGATGCCGGCGTCGGCGCGCTTCGCGAGTTCGGGGGCGAACACGAGACCAGCGTCGAAGTCGGCGTATTCAGTGAACCTGGAGAGGTCCAGTTTGTCCGGAGGTGATGCGATCAAGTCGCAAATTTCGGCGATTTCATCCTTCAGCTCGATCACTCGCGCTCGGGCGCGACGCGCTCGGGTGCCGACGATACGCGCAGCGCTCAATGCGTTGTCGAGCCATGAATCTATCGCGTCGACCTGAAGCAAAAACGTAATCACGAACGGCGATCGCGTTTGGACCGGGTTCATTTGAATCCTCCTCGTGTTTTGGTTTTTATAAATGCTCTATCTCAAACCCACAGTTGCCTGTGTTTTGCAACACATGGTGAGCTGCCGTTCGAATTTCTTAGTTGGTAAACAGCCGAGGAGTTTCATGTTTAAAACATCCTCGACGTGCGTCTCATGATCTTCGATTTGCGATCTGGTAGATTTTTTCGCAGCGTTCGCGCAGCGAAAAGGCATCAATCTGTAATCGTGAGAGCGGTTTGGTGGGTTTTGTTCGGGAATGAACGGTTGGGATTGGATAGACGTTTACTCTGTCACCTCAGTGGTCTGGAATTCACGCAGGCACGGAAGAATCGTTGCGTTCGAAGAGGCGCATAGGGGGCTGATTTAAATCTAGATGAAAAGTAGCACACTGATTTTATAACGTGAAATCTCGCTGATGTTTCTCTGAAATGCTCCTGGTCATGGTGATGCTGGCGCCTTTGATATTGCCTGCCATCGTCTCAGTTTGCTGATTCGAGATCACCGTTTTCTCTCTCTCTCTCTCTCTCTCTCTCATTGATGCAACGACATAGAGTAATAGAGCCGCCACGGAAAACATCGGAGAACACACGAGCAAACGCTCATGTATTCTCGCGATGCGAGCGATGGTTGAAATCCCTGGCAGGTGTGCTCCAACTCATCGCTCTACTAAGGTGGGTTCTTCCGATGACGAGCGGTTATTCGCCGTCCGGACCGGAAATTTTGGCGGTGTCTGCTTCCAGGTATTTTGCACCCCAGAGCCAGAACCCACCACCAATCGCCATCACGCCGGACATGGCCAGGAAAGCGATGTTCATGTTCTTGTCGAACACGTCAGTAATCACGCCAATCACCAGGGGTGATATCACATCGCCAAGCGCGTGAATCACCAGGATGTTCAACGCAAACGCGCTGGACCTGATGGCCGGCTCGGTTACGTTGGCGAGAATGGTGTTGGTCGGACCTGTATTGAAGAACAGGCAGAAGCACGACACGAAGATGCATGCCCAGGCGTAGGGGAACGGCACGTAGAGCGTCGCGATGAAGAACGGCAATCCGATGAGGATAGCCAATCCCGAGACGCTGAAGTACGAACCCTTGAAGCGAGCACGCAGCTTATCGGCCATGTATGTCCCAGCAAGAGTCGCACCAAGACCGGAGGCAACGAGGATGACGCCGAAGATCAAGTTGACTTGCGCCAGGTTTCCCACACCGCGAAATTCGCTGATGTAGGACGGCATCCAGAACGCCATTCCGCCGATTGCAAATGTCATCGCCGCCATGCCGAGCGTGTTGAGCACGTACGACTTGTTTTTCGCGAGCGCGATGTAGTCTTGGCGCGTCAGTTTGCGTTTGTGCAGTTGTGGACCGCCCTTGTCGAACTGTCCTCGCAATGGGTCAACCTTCATCGCCGCCCAGACAGCCAGGATTAGACCCGGCGGAACGACCAGGTAAAACGCCCAGCGCCAACCCAACCAGGCTGCGATTAGACCACCGAAGATGAAGCCGAGGGCGCTACCGACCGGGATGGCGAGGTAGAACCAGGACAGCATCTTGCCGCGTTCCTTGAGGGGAAACATGTCGGCGATAATCGTAGGCGCAATGGGTCCGTATGCTGCTTCGCCGATGCCGACCAGGCATCGCGTCAAAAGCAGCATACCGAATGTGGTGGCAAAACCAGTGGCACCGGAAGCGAGGCTCCAGAGCGCCACACCGCCGGCGACAATCCACCAGCGTTTGATGTTGAGCATCCCGGCAATCGGAGCTGCCAGCATGTAGGTGACCATGAACGCCATTGCGGTCAGGCCAATCATTGCGTTTTCCGGGTTGGAACCCAGAATCCGCTCCAGCCAGCCCAGAAGCGTGCCCACGAAGGGACCCGGATCTGAACCTGGACCGAAGAATTCCGTTCGAATCATCGGCACGACGGCCGAGAGAATCTGCCGATCGACGTAGTTGAAGATGTTGATCGCGAGCAGCAGAAGCAGAGCCTGAGTGGCTCCAGGATACCGACCCTGGTTAGCGGGCTGGTTGTCTTTTTCGTCTTCCTTACTCATTGTGCTCGAGGCCTCAAGGGCTGAGTTGATTTAGATCGCGAACAGCGCGTTCACGTCCCGCCAGGCTCATTGAGCCGGCTGATTAGGCAATGCGATCAGTCAGGCGACAGGCAAAATGCCCATCACCCGCAACGAGAAAACCAGGATGATGGCGGCGCCGGCGATGATGGCCAGCGTTTTGCCGAACTTGATGTCACCGATAAAACGACCCATTCCGACGCAGCAGATGCTCGAGAACAACAGTGCATAGCCGCCCCAAAGGGCATGGTCGAGGGGTTTCACGGGATGACCGGTAGCGACGAAGAAACCGGCGAAGAACAGGCCGAGGATCAATCCCCAGGAGCCCATGAAGAATGCTGCGATAGCGCGCATGTGTTTTTGCTTCCGTCTAGAGAGCCGGTGACTGCCTTTCGAGCAATCGACCGTTTGCAGATTGCAACACGTAGCGCCCAGAATCGGCCGCGGCGTGGTATCAAATTCGGTGCGCACACATTCTGTGACGCCCCCAAAAAGGACCGAACGAGCAGCGGCTTTCGCCGTGCTCGTCTGGTTTCGAACAAGCAGCGGTTTTCACCGTGCTCATCCGATTCCAAACAAAGCACGGCTACTCACCGCGCTCGTCCGGTTTCAAACCATCCTTCGGAGCACAGGTTCAAGTGTCGCCCCGACCGGACGAACAGCGGCTTTCACCGTGCTCGTCCGGTTCAAAAACCGCTTAGCTCAGCTTCTCGAACTCGGCGAGGTAGTCGTTGAACGAGTCGAAGGCGCCCTGAACCGCGTCGTTCGTCGTCATGTCGACGCCGGCCGCGCGGAGCAGTTCGATGCTCGACATGGAGCCGCCCGAGGACAGGAACTTCAGGTACCGCTCCACCGCCGGCTTGCCCTCGTTGATGATCTTGCGAGCAAGAGTCAACGCGGCAGCGATGCCGGTGCAGTATTGGTACACGTAGAAGCTGTTGTAGAAGTGGGGGATGCGCGCCCACTCGATGCCGATGCGGTCATCGATGGTGACGACGGCACCGTAGTACTTCTCGTTGAGACCCTTGTGGATGCCGCAGAGGACATCCGGGGTGAGCGGCTTGCCGGCTTCGGCGGTCGCGTGAGCGATCGACTCGAACTCGGCGAACATGCCCTGGCGAACCAGAGTGCTGCGGATGCTCTCGAGCTGCTTGTTGAGCACGTACCGCTTCATGTTCTTGTCGTCGGTCTCTTCGAGCAGGTAGTGAGCCAGGAGCGCTTCGTTCAGCGTCGAGGCCACTTCGGCGACGAACAGCGTGTAACTGCTGTACGTGTAGGGCTGATGTGTGCGCGAGTGCCACGAGTGCATGGAGTGTCCAGCCTCGTGAGCGAGCGTGAACATCGACTCCATCGTGTCATGCCAGTTCATCAGCATGTAGGGCGCCGTGCCGTACGAGCCCGAGCTGTAAGCACCGGAGCGCTTGCCCTCGTTTTCGACAACGTCGACCCAACGCGAGTTGAAGCCGTCGCGCAGAGTATTGACGTAGTCTTCGCCCAGAGGCGCCACGGCGGCGAGGATCTTCGCCTGGGCGTCTTCATAGCTGATCTCGTACTTCAGCTCACCGACGAGCGGGACGTACATGTCGTACCAGGCGAGCTGGTCGACGCCCATCATCTTCTGGCGCACCTTGAGGTAACGGTGCACGCGGTCGAGGTTGCTGTGGATCGTGGTGATCAGCGAGTCATACACGTCTTCCGGCACGTCGATGCTGTCGAGCGCCATGTTGCGGCAGCTCGGGTAGTTGCGCGCCTTGGCCTTGAAGATGTCGCTCTTGACGCGCGCGGCGTAGTTGGCGGCGATCGTGTTGCGCCAGCCCATCCAGGTGTCGAACACCGCCTCGTAAGCCCGCTTGCGCGTCTCACGGTCGGGGTTGATCAACCACTTGGAGCCCCAGTTGCCGTTCGTGATGCGAACAAGCGCGCCGGTTTCGTCAGCCACTTCGGGCATCTTCAGGTCGGCGTTGTTGAACATGCCGAACACTGCCGACGGTCCGCCGTGCAGCTGGGAAGCCTGCGAGAGCAGCTCCTCGACTTCGGGGCTGCGGTAGTGCGCGCGCTCGCGTGTGATTTCTGCGAAGTCGCGACGGTAGAGTTCGAGCCCGGGGTTCTTGGCGATGAAGGCCTCGAGCCGTTCGGGCTTGATAGTGAGGAGCTCGGGGGTGACCCACGAGGTGGCGGTGCCCATCTGGTTGCCGAGGTTGCCGACCCGGCTGTTCATGGACTGGTAGTGGCTGACGGCGGTGTCGGAGTCGGCGTGCAAGTGCGCATAAGTATGCAGCTTGCCGACGATCTGGGCGACCGACTCGCTCAGCTTGTTGAACGCAAGCAGCGTGCGACCGGAACGGCGCAGGCGGCCCTTGTACGCGGCGAGGACGGGAATCTGGGACTCGACAAACGCGAAGTCCTTCTCCCAGTCAGCCTCGTTGGCGTAAATCGTAGTGAGGTCCCAGGTCAACGCGACCGGGACTTCGTTTCTTTTGGGAAGAGTGCTCATATCATGGACCTTTCTTCTAATCGGATTGTTTAGAGTGAGAGCGACAACGCGGAGCCATCAGGCTTCGCGCCGCTCAGGAGAATCAGAAAACTAACGACTCCCGGAATCCGCAACCGCGAATCCCGAGAGGTACCACTCGCCTGGAGCCGGGCCACACAGAGGCGCGGACTCACGCTGGTTGTAAAGCAGGCATTTACGCCGCCTTAATACCAATCTCTTCACGGGCTGGATCCAGGGCGATGATCGCCTGTTTCAGCTCTTCCGTAGCGGTTGCATCGTCGAGTGAGAACTGATCGATGGCAATCGGTTTCCCGACCACCATAGTCAGCCCCCGTCGGTAGACGAAGAACAGCGCGAAGACAAGCGCATACTCGATCGGCGGCGGCAATTTTGTGATCCAGCTGCCCGGATACTTGCCGTACCGAAGGTTGACGGGCACGACGTAGGTCGTCTGGCCAAGCCGGTTAGCGGCTTCGCGAGCGATACGCACAGCACCCTTTTTGAACGGTCCGAGCTTGCCGTCGAGGTAAGCCCAGCCTTCCGGAAACATGACCAGGCGCTGACCCGAGGTCAAAACCTTGATCCCTGCTTCCAGTGCAGGTGCGCCGCGACCTCTAGTCAAATCCGCGCAGAAAGCGCCGATCGGACCGACCATCAGTGCACCAAGACCGCCGGCGAAAGTGAACACACCCTGTGCCGCCATGTAGCGGGCAGGACCGTTGACCAGAATCGGCGTGACGGCGACGTCCACCCAGTGCGGATGGTTAGGCGTAATCACGTGCGGGCCGGGGATGTTATCGAGATTTTCCCGACCGACGATTTTGATATTGCCGACCTGAATGAACGCCAGGGTTTTCGCCCAGCGCATCAGAAAGCGCAACGCTCGTGGTGTCGGTGGTGGTGCCAGGAACCCACAGGTTGAAACCTGTTTGATGTAGCTGCGAGCCCGTTCTCGCATCGGTTTGGTGTAGCGCCAGGCTACCCAGGTGCCGAGCAGTGCGAAAAACACGCTCGTCACCATCATGAGATTTAGTGACATGGTTTGTCCTGAATGCCCTCTATGGGCGATAATTTTTAGTTGGAGACAAGTCGAACCGCACAGTGGTCGGCACTAATGCCGGTATCACCTGAATGCGGAACGAACGTCTCAAACATCCGGAGTCCAGGCGAATTCCTGGACCGCGGGAGAGGTGAAAACCATGCACCGCGATACGACCCGTCGAAACTGGATGTGCATGAAACATGCAGTGAGCCAGACTCTGCGAGTCGCACCTGTTCGACACCACCCGACAGAACTTCGCGAAAGAACAGCACGAGCCGTCTATCGGAAGTCTGCCGGTGGTATCAAATCCGGTGCCGAGCTGAGCGCGTTATTGCCGCCGTTTAGCAGCTCAAACGAACAATCAGCGAATCTGCGTTGCAGCCCAGGCTTTGGCTTCGGTGAGATGCCCGTCGATGATGACGCGCACCTTCTCGATTGCCTCGCGCGGATCAGCCGGCAACTCCGACATCGGAATCGGCTTGCCGATCACGACGACGGCGCCGTAGTTGCGCGTGGTCTCGCCGAACATCTTGAACGACCGGAACGAGCGCCAGCCCAGGCAGTTGATCAGGCGATGCATGAAGCTGCGCTGACGCGGGTCGCGCATGTAGTGAATCGCCATCGGCAGGATGGCAATCTCGTTGGCCTTGACGCCGTGCTGCTGAATCGCAACGTGGCAGGCGCGAACGGGCCCTGTGCGGAACTCCTCGGCGCGCAGAACATTGTCGCCGACGAGCTTGCCCTGCGGGAAAGTGAGGACGCGGCTGCGACGGTTACGCGCGAGCGCGAGACCCATCGCGTTGACCGCCTTCTCGCCGCCGCCCTTTTCGGTAGCTTTGCCAGCTTCCGTCTTGATGGCGAAGAAGCCGGCGAAGGCTGCCAGAGTGCCCCGGAGACCGCCCTTCATCTGCCCGGCAGTGCCGAGGTGACGGAAGCCGTACGGGAGCGACTTGCCCACGACAGTGAAGTCGAGTGGGAACTGGTGGTTCGGCAGGATGTGCAGCCGCCCGGTGAAGGCCGACGCATTGCCGCGGTTGATCACCTTGACCGGTCCAACGAAGAGGCGGGCCAGCAACTTGGAGATGACCCGGAGAAGACCCTGACCGAAGAAGGTCGGGTGGGGCGGCAAATAGCCGTCCAGTTGCAGCTTCTGGCCCTCACGGTACCAGAAAACACCGCGCCATATCAGGACGAGGGCGGCGACGACTGCGAGTCCGCTTACGATTGAGAAGTGTGTCATTGTTCTGTCTAGCTCCTGTTTGGGAACTTACTTTTTGCTGAGTTTGAGAACCAGTAGATTTCGACGATTCGCATCAGGACGTTTCCTGAGTTGCCTCCATCGAGATCGACGGCTCCAGCGGGAAAATCCGAACCCGAGCCTTTCGGCCGGGGTCCAGTGAAATCAGATCAAAACCATCTTGACCGCACCCGGAACAACCTTGAGCGAAAGCTCGGTGGTCGCGGGACTGGCGTCGCCATCCACATTCGGGATGACAGGCACGTTGGTCTTGATTTTCAGACAGCCTGTGCGCACGCGACCGTAGAAGCGTGAGCGCTCCGGGCAACCGAGCGGCAGCCACCCGACCGATGGAATCAGGTCTAGAACGTTTCGGGCTGCCAGATATGCCGTGTCCATCAGACCGTCGGAGGCGTTACACCCGCGACTGAAAAGGGACATGTTGGGTGGCAAGACGTTGGCGATAACGACAACCGCCGCTTGCACTTTGCGCTCGCGTGTCAGGCCTTTGTCGTCGAGCGTGAGCTCGAAGTGGACGGGCTTGAGATTGAGAGCGGCTTTGCCGACGCCGAAGACGTAGGCCAGTTTGCCGAAGATGCGCTTGACGTCCTGGCTTACCAGAGTGGCGTCCGACAGAGGACCAAGACCAAGAGCAGTCATGAACAGGCGGTTGTGTTGAACGCCGTGGATGTCCACGTAGTCCAGCCGAATCATGTCGACGCCCTGCGCAGTGCCGTCGAGGACCATGTTGACGAACAACTCGGGCGCGAGGCGCGAGTAATACGTGCGAGCGAACAGATTGCCAGTGCCGGCTGGATAGGCGGCCATGGCGGTATCCGTTCCAATCAATCCCTCTGCCACCTGGCAGACTGTGCCGTCACCGCCGAAGGCGATAACCAGTTGTGCTCCACCGGCCACAGCCTCGCGCGCCAGCTTCATTGCTGAGCCGGGCTCGGGCGTGGTCGGCAGAACAGTGACAGTGCGATCGCGCCTGGAGAGGTGCGCGCAAAGTCCGTCGACGGTGCTCATGTTGGCTGAGCCACCTTTCAAATTCGCGATGATAACTACGTCGTAGTTTTGCATTGATGCTCCGGAGTTAACCTGTCAGGTCAATCGGATGGCGCGTCGAGAACCTCGATGGCGACGATGTCGTCGTTATGAATAAGCGACGCGATCAGGCTATCGAGCTCATAGAGCGACAGTGAAGTGCGGATTTGCACTTCGACTAACTGTCCCGATTTGTTGACCATGCGGTCGGCGCGTGCCTTGGGACCAAACAGCTTCCGGATTTCCGTAAACTTATCGACCCGACAGACCACGCGCAGTGAATTGCCGCCGTAATCGAACGATGGAAAGAGTTTGTAACTGCAGTACAGCGAGAAAATCGTGAGCAGCACAGTCGCAGTCGCGACCAGAGCCAATCCCAATCCGCAAGCAATGCCGACGCCTACTGAAAACAGAATCGTTGCCGATGTCGTCAAACCAGAGGTGTTGAGACCTCGCTTGAAGATGACACCAGCGCCGACAAACCCGACACCAGCAAGTACGCCATGAGCGAGACGAGCAGGGTCACCGCTCTTCGTCAGGTCGTACAAGTAGACGCCGCAGACAGCGACAAGACACGCCGTAGCCGAGAGCACCATGTGCGTCCGGATACCAGCTTGCTTGCCGCGAGCGCGACGTTCCCAACCGAGCACACCACCGAGCAAAACTGCAATGCAGATTTTCGGCATGTAGGTGCTGATCAGGTCGTAATCCAATGTCGAGAAGAAACTGCCGACCCAAGCGACGAAATCGCTCGCGTCGGAACTTGCAAGGATTATGTCCATTGCTGTTCTCCTAAGGTTAAAAGATAACGTCGATGAATCGACGCGCTACACCGAGCGTGACCAACCTGCCTTCGCGAAGAGGGAGATGTCGTTGGTTTTCTTTGGTAGCAGGTTAGAGGGGAAAAGGCATTCGCGAGAGAAGGGAGAAAGAAACACTTTGGAACTCCATGATTGACTCCGCGCCCTTTAGCTCACAAGTCATTGTGAGTAAGTGATCATCATGACAAGATAACGTTAAGTGGTATCACACCTGTGCGAGATATATAAAATACAGAACCAATAAGTCTTTCAGTCATGAGAAGAGATCCGCTAGACATTCTGATCTAGATCTTGTGAGAGGAATTTATGTTAGCGATGCTGAGCTACCATACTTGCCAAGAGGAGTAAATCAGACGGCGTTAATGATTGGTAGGCGGATTTGCTCAGCTAGTCAAGCATCACGCAAGCTGTCGCAATCACTACTATGCCACTGTCAATGGTGTCGCGATCGTTGTGTTTTTGAACATTGAAATCGAGTACAGAAATGATCGCCGCAGCAAAAACGATCATCCAGTTTGAGAACCAAACGAAAAGATCCGCTGAAGCAAAATGATCAACTGATTTTGAAAACACGAAATGATCGTTCTGCTGCGGACAATAAATGATCGGGTGGTGGCACGACATCGCAACCCAAATTGGAACGTCTCCAGCGCCCGCAGAGGCAGCTCAAAACCACCAATCCATCCGTTTCTCCAACAAAAAAAGAAGGCCCGGTAAATACCAGGCCTTCTTAAGAGTTGAGTTGAAATGATCTTTTTTATCTAACTAATCCACAAACGGTCGTTTGAAAAAAGACCGCAGCTCTTTCGATCTGCGATCTATCTTCGATTATCTTTTCTTGCCGCCCTTTTTGACAGCTTTTTTGACTGGCTTAGCAGCTTTCTTAGCAGCTGGTTTGGCAGTCTTCGCTTTAGCAGCAGGCTTAACAGCTTTAGCTTTAGCGAGTTTGAGAATTGGCTGCTTCGAACGGCCATTAACGATGTCTTTGAGTTCTTTACCAGCGCGGAACGCAGGAACTCTTGCTGCTGCAATTTTCAAAGGAGCAAGTGTTCTAGGGTTACGGCCAGTGCGAGCTTTACGATTACGGCGCTCGAAAGTACCGAATCCAACGAGGGTTACTTTATCGCCTTTAGACAGGGCGCCTGTGATTGAGTGAAGCATTGCAGAGAGAGTACGGGTCACTTCGGACTTCGGAGTGCCTGTAGCCTTTGCTACTTGCTCGACGAGCTCAGCTCGGTTCATGTGATTTCCTCCTATGGAAACACTCATTCCAACCAACAAGCAGGGATGATATCACTCCGATTTTGAATAAACAATAGATTCTGACTGCAATTCCAAAAAAAACTTTTTCGCACTCGGCTTGAAACTACGATGGTCAGGCAGTCCTATCAAAAGTGAAAAAGCCCGAGTCGCTGAAGCTGCCTATTGTTCGGGGTTTGAACTTCGCATAGACCAGATCGAAATCGTAGAATGACAGCATGTCTATTTTTGCGATATATTGCGTGGATGTGTTGGATATACATCACGCACTGGTACAGACGTTTATCGACAGAACGTTTGTGGTAGCGCTATCCATCAGCCTCAAACATTGATGAAATCTTGATCGCAGAGCAAGAAAAAAAGCGCCGATAAAATTGCGATCGATCAAACTCGCATGGCCGCGTAGTATCAAACGTATGTGTACCGACTCCGGATCGCCTTTGGTCAGGGTGGCTTGAAACTCCCATACCATCAGTGTTTTGGAGTTTGCCGATCAAACTCGACAAATAGTTGACCGTAGTTCAAAATTTTTGATCGAAAGCGATCCGGCATGACCGTTCGATTCCAGAAACCGTATACATCGAAATTTTTTTGTTCTGAGAACAAAACCCAAAACGCTTATTTGTATTAGTTTGCGGGCATCGGGTCAACGTCACGTGTTTCGATCCGATTTTATGTTGAGGCACAACAATTTTCTGTTTGCCGAATTTTGGATCGAATTTGACCTCAGTCGAAAACGCCGACCGGGACCGACTTTTCTCTGGTCGCTTCGTCTTGATTTTCTTTTTTGATTTTCTCCGATCGCAAATTTGTAGCGAAATTAAATGTGCAATCGATATAGATTCGTATTCAAATCACAAATATTGCTCAGCCAATTTGCAAGATTGGTGTTCATTAAAACGCTTGCCAATCCCCTGAGTTTGCGACATTAAACAGTCGGAGCTTCTATAATTCACTCTACTAAAGTAAACCGATCCGGATCTGCCGGTAAGAAAAAGCGAGAACTTGTCATGAAGCTAAGTTTGAAAAAATCACTGTCAGCATTTCGATTATTCGCGATCGCCGCGAGCTTTTCGAGCATGACCGCACTGTCGCTGGGTGTGGCAACGAGCAGCGTTTTCGCTCAAGCACCCGCGCCCGGAGAAAAATCTACTCGCACTCCAAGTAAGTCAGTTTCCACGACAACCCAGACGACCACCACAAAAAGTGCGGGCGAAACGAAAGCATCCGGAACGACCGCCGCGTCGAAATCCGCCACGCCAAAATCCACGACCGAAGTTAAGACAGTCGTGACTACAACTACTTCCAAAACTGCCGGCGATTCTAAAACCGCAGTTGGGACAACTGCCACTTCAAAAACTGGGACAACCAATGCAACTACCGCAGCGGTCGTGCCCGGATCGCCTGCAGGTTCTAAGACCGCTACCGGAGCCGCCGTTCCCGGAGCATCTGTAGGTTCTAAGACCGCCGCCGGAACGCAACCCGCCCATACTGGAACTGCAGTACAAGGGATTCCTCCAGCCGACGGCAAAACAATGCCTCTCACTGGCAACGCAATACACAACACTGAAGGCGTCGAACATCCTACTAAGGAGAAGCTCCTTCAAGGAACGACTTCGATGCTCTCGAATTTCCAGGGCAGCTGGAAGTGCTTCCTGCAAAATCCTTCGCGAACGGCAAATTACAATGTCGGCTCCACATTCTTCCCGACCGGAAAATTGAAATGGACTTTTCCAGCGGAAGGTCCGATCGACTCATCGCCAGCTATATATAAAGGAGTCGTTTTCATCGGAAGCGACGACTTCTACTTATATGCAATTGATGAGCGCAACGGTCGGATGCTTTGGCGAACCCAATTCACCGGCAAAGTAAAATCGTCTCCTGCTGTCACCGATGGCATGCTTGTTATCGGTTGCGAAGATAAGAACATCTACGGCGTTGACACCACTACTGGTGCCATCAAATGGACCGTCAAAACGGGCGATCGTGTTTCTGCATCACCTGCGATTGTCGATGGTATCGCATACATCGGTGGTTGGGATGGACAAGTCTACGCGCTAAACGTCACTACCGGTGCCAAAGTTTGGTCCTATCCAAAAATTGATCCTGCTGCTGCAGATGCACCGCCAGTGGTTCCAGTTGCCACCGCGTCGAATCCGTCGGCTCTTCCTTTAGATAAGGATTTCATCAAAGGCATCGGCCGCATGACGGGAAGCCCCGCAATAGCACCGGGTGTTGTCGTTGTCACCACTCACCTCGGTTTCGTTCATGCGCTCAATTCCCATGATGGATCGTTGATCTGGAAATTCAAAACCAACGGCAAGTGCATGGGCTCGCCAATGATCATGAACGGTCTGGTTTACTTCGGAAGCTGGGACAAATACTTCTACGCCGTCGACCTGGCGAGCGGTCACGTGCGCTGGAAACACGGCGCCAGCGAGTCATTCTCCATCGCTCCGTCAGGATCGAAAGATCGCATCTTCGTCGGTAGTGATGACAAAATGATGTACTGCCTCGGCGCAGAAACCGGCAAGCTGCTCTGGAAAACAGCGATCAATTCGCCTGTGCCATTGCTCTCGTCAACACCCGCCGTAGCCGGAACGATGATCTACTGCGGCAGCCCCGACACTAACCTCTGGGCGATCGATGCGCGCAATGGCGCGGTAAAATGGAAATTCAAATCACAACGCCCGATCATCTGCTCACCAGCAATCTCCGCAAGCGGAGTCTGCGTCGGCAGCCAGGACGGCAACCTCTACATGGTGGATTGATTCGATGCTCTCAATCGGTTTCGTATTATTGATGACTATGTTGTGCCGATTGTTGTTGAGCGTGTTCGCCGTCGATTGCATTTCCTCGGCACTTGAGCGAAGTTGTTGCGGCTGCGCCGCGCAGTAATTTTCTGATTCGGCTCCACCTGCATTAACTGTAGTAACTTCGATTTGCCGGACTATGCTTCGTTGCTAAGCTGACGCAGGGCAGCATATGAATTAGACTTTGTGCTGACCAAAAACCATTTAGTGGCGAGCATCTCATGGCCAGTTGGATCAAAAAACATCGAGACACACTGCTGGTGGCTTTTCTTTGGTCGCTTGTCGGCGCTGGCATAGTCTTCCGACTTATTAATCCGTTTTTCAACAACCCAAATGATTTTCTTCAGTCAGATCCGTTAAGACACTTCCTCAGCGCCAGGGAATGTCTGCCAACTATCCATGAAAACTGGACAGCTTGTGAAATAATCGACCCGCTTGGATATCAATTTTGGTTGACTACGATTCTGCGAATCACCGCAGCCGACCGCGTCGCGACGGCGATATACGCAGGTGCATTGAGCATTCTGAACACGTGGTTTTGGTATCAATGGATGAAACTGTGTGTAGGTAATAAAAACCTGGCGCTGGCTGGCTATGCGGTCCTCAGCGTACTTCCGGATTGGACGAGGGTGTTTCAGTATTACCTTCAAGAAACGCTTGTACTTCCGCTTGTAGGCTTATCGCTCTGGCTCAGCTGGGCAACGATGAAAAATCCATCCAGCGCAAAGTACGTTGGGACCGGTCTTGCGTGGGGTTGTGCTCTACTTACCAAGATCACGGCATTGCCGATGGCGACAGTTGTTTTTGCTTGGATGATTTTCAAAAATTCTCCGAATCTGCGAAAACCAGATCTAAGGAACTTGAAGTTGCCCCTGGTCGCACTTGCGATTTGCTTGGTCGTTTACGCCCTCGGGCCAATCAAAATTTTCAATCGAATTCATGCATTCGTTCTCATTCCTGGCGGAGATTATCATCGAGCCTGCTACGAGAGCGGCAACGACAATATGAAGTGCACGTTCAAGTTTCAAGATATCCGGCAAGGCAACCAAGTTTATGAAATTGAGGCTGGACCGCCGTCACTCGACCTCCGATTGCCTGTGCCTTTTGAATGGAAAACAACGCGCAAAGGCTTATGTCTAACAGAAGCGGACTTCACAGCTTCGCCATTCAATTACTATCCACCGTCGCGAATGTCCTTCCAAGATCGTCTCCATTACACGTGGGAGAACATCATTTACTTTTTCTTCGGCTTGTCTTGGCCGGAAAATACAGATACTCGATATTTCGGAATTTTCTGCGAGATGATGAAATCATCGAGATTTATTTGGCTACCAATTACCCTCGCAATCATCTTCCTCATCGTGAAGAAACGGCGCGTAGACATAATGTCGGTTTTGTTTTTGGTCTCGCTTTCATTCTTTATGCTTCAGCAATCGGTGATTATGGAGGCACGATATAAGAAGGCGTGGGAAGGGATCGCTGTTGCAACGTTGTTCGCGCTGTTGGCAAACAGAAAAATTCGGAATAAGGAACGCACATCTGAACTCAGCTAGCGAAGGTGTCAGCTGCAAATAACGAATTAAGAGTGCCTGCTGCTTCAGTTCTCACGAACTGGGTAAATTTGCCTCGCCTGGGACCTCCTTAAAAGGACTTTCACTGCCAATGAATTTTGAGCAGGGAAAATCCTGAAAGAGTGGTATGACTATAAGGTCGACGGCTGCTTTCACAGCGTAGGGTTAATGTTCGGTTTCGGCAAAACAAAAAGGCGACTCGGAGTGGCTTTGAGCTTGGGCTTCGTGTTTTTGCTTGTCGATGGCGCGTTTTTGCAGCCGGGGTTGGTCTACGATTTCAAAGGCTATTTCGCGCCGTCAGTGCTGATCTCGCCGTTGCGCGATGACATCGTTTATTCGCCGGTCGGCGTTGGCAGAATCACATCGGGCGCGGGATTTCGGCGGCACCCGGTGACCGGCAAACATAGCTTTCACAGCGGTGTCGACTTGTCGGCTAAGCTCAATGACAAAGTCTACAACTTACTCGACGGTGTCGTAACTCGAGTGGGATGGCGAGGCAACCTTGGCGTCGCAGTCGAGGTTTATCATCCATACCCGAATGTCAGAACAATCAATGGACATTTAAACGCGTACAGCGTGCTGCCCGGCATGTGGGTACAACGCGGGCGCGTCATCGGATATGCAGGCTCGACGGGGCGCTCGACCGGTGTGCACTTGCACTACACAGTGATCAAAAAGGACAGCGGCGAGTACATCGAGCCGCTCGATTTCTTGAAACAAGTGCCTGGATATCTTGGCGCGTTGCGCTCGGCTCGCGCGCAGCAGCAAATGCAATACAACTTGAAGCGCATGCAAAAGCCTGATGAAAAGCCGGTCGACACCGATGACGAAGACTTGCCGGACGATGAGAAAAGTGAGACGGACAAGGAAGCAGATTCGTAAAAATGGTGGCACAAACTTGATTTGGCGTAACGACTTCTCCTCAAGGATCAGTGAAAAAATTATCGAATGATGACTGTTACTGAGACAATCGAGAAGAGCTGGCAATCAGGCAAACAGCATTTCCTGGACGGAAACTGGAAGGCTTCGGAAGAAGCGTACATCGTCGCTATGGACATGGCGATGAATGTCGAAGGCGTTCTCATCGATCGCAAATATATTCCGCTCATGCTGGAGCTGTCTGAACTATTCATTTTGAAAGAACGGAAACTCGATAGCCGCGCGATTTTGCAAGACGCGATCGACATTATTGACTACAATTTTCCTGAAGAAAACGACCACTTACTTGATGCCTGCTTGTCCTACATCGATGCGCTTTCGATGTGTGATGATTTTCGCGAGGCAGAACCTTATATCGAACGCGCGATTCAACTGGCCAACACGCCGGAGCATCACAAAAGCGGGAAGTACGTTCAAGCGCTCACCACAAGAGCGGCTAGCCATCTTGCTTTGGAACAGTTCGAGCATGCCGGCCCACTAGTCGAACAATGCATGGAGCTATGCACCACCCATGGTATCGCAACCGGCGACGCCGCATGTTCTGCTTTGCTATTCAAAGGTCTGCTTTTGCATTTAAGCGGTGCGGTCGAGGAGGCGGAAAAGGCTTTCCTGCAAGGAGTTGAAACGGTCCGCAACGAAATTTATTCGCGCTCATTTCAAGATGTTTGTTTCGGCTACACGACCCTCCTAATTTCTCAAAGCAGATTTACTGATGCAATCTCGTTTTTAAACCGCGAAATCGAAGAGCGAGAAGGAAAAACCGCCCGCGAACATCCGCTCCTGAAGCGCGCCATCGCGTCCCTAGCAATTGCCAACGCCGCCTATGGTGACCTCGGTGAGGCTGAGGTGCATGCGCAACGTTACCATCGCTTAGTAGAGATGATGGGCGAAGCCGGAAGCGAACTCCGCATCGATTGTTTGCGAACACTAGTCGATATTCTGGTCGAACAATCGCGATATTCCGAAGCAGAAGTTCTGCTCAATCGCGCTAACGATATCCTCGAAAGCCTTGAAAACAACTACATCAAAGCCACCCTGCTTTCCGATGTGGCGCGTTTAAAAGTCGAACTCGGACAATACGACGAAGCCGAAACTTTGTGTAAACGCGCGCTTGCTTTGACGGAAGAAATGAAAGGCGAAGAGCATATCGAAACGGCAATGTGCCTTTCGATTCTCGGCAGCGCCTACTTCTCTAATCGCAAAATCGATGAAGCTGAAGCCACTTACCGCAAGGCGATCCAGCTGATCGAAAAACATCATCACTTCTTCACGTCATTCGTCGGAGCCGAGAATTATCGAAATCTCGGCATCATTCTGACGCAACAGAAAAAGTTCGAAGAAGCCGAAGAGATGTTTCTCAAAATCCTCGCGCACCACGAAAAGAATAACGGTCAGCTGCAAGTTCAAATGGCAGAAACCCACCGAAACCTGGGCGAACTCTTCGAAGCTCAACGCAAAAATCACGAAGCAATCGGACAGTATCATCTCGCGCTCAGCATTGCGAAAAGCATTTTCGGTCCCGAGAACAGCGAAGTTTCTGATTACATCTGCTTCGTCGCAGACATTCATCGAAAAGATTCTCGTTTCTCAGAAGCCGAAGAGCTATACAAACAAGCGCTGAAACTTCTCGAAAACACGCTTGGGCCGCAGCATCCAAAGACATGCACATTGCTTCAACGCTTCGGCGAAATGGCAATCGAGAAAAAAGAATACGTCGTCGCCGAAGAATATTTCAACGCCGCACTGCTTCGTTTAGAGCAAACACTCGGAACCACACACCCCGAGATCGGCTACACATGCTACTGTCTAGCGGCAGCTTACCACTGGCAAGAAAAATTACCAAAGGCGGAAGAGTACTACAAACGTTCTCTTGCCATAAAAGAAAAGCAACTCGGGCGGACACACAAAGATCTCGGCAACATCATCGAGCCGCTAATCGACATCCTCAAGCACCAGGGGAAAGTCGCTGAAGCCGCCACTTTCCAACGCCGGATCCACGAAATCGAAAGTTACAGCTCGCAAAAACAATCAAGTTAGATCGGTTAGAACGATCGCTTGCTCTGAAGTTATTGGTCGACTGGCTGTTTGCCTTGATCTTTGCGAGCTAGCATAAACCATTTGAAATTCTCGGTAGGCTGGGCGCCGTCCAGGATTTCCATTGCTCTCATGGTTGCGCCGGTGTCGAACTTGCCTAGACCGCCGACGACATTTTGGAGGCCAGTTTTGTAGTTCTTCTGGGCGGTGTCTACTTGTTGATCGAATGGAACGCCGAAAGGTATTTCTTGTTTCTTGACGCCGAGGCTTTGCGAGAAGGTGACGCTTTCTATTTTGCCGGATGCGTCTTTGTTGGGCACTACGTGCGGTTTTCCGTTAAATGGATTGGCGAGATATGTGCCGTCCTCAACCATTTTTTGTAGAACTTTTTGTTGGAATTCTTTGTTTGGTTCCTTGGAGAGTTTTTCCATCTCTTTGCGCAAATCGAGCTTGGAGCGCTCGTCTCCACTTAATGCGAGCTTGGCCAGGCTCTCGATTTTTGCGGCTGGGCGCTCTGGATGTGCTAGGCGCTCAGTTTCGCGAGGGCTGATTTCGGTAGAACGATCGCCGCGGCTGGAACGATCGACTTGGCGTGCGCGTTCTGGGGTGGTGTGTGTGGGGCGCGCGACGTCTTGTGGTGCGCATTTTGCGTTGTCGTTTCCGCCTCTGGAGACCAGGTGTCTGCCATTGCTGTCGAATGAGATTGTCAGGTCAGGAACTTTGTCGGTTGGATCCTGGATTTTGTTCAGTTCTCTGTAAGCTTCCAGCTGTCTATCTTTGGGCCAGTTTTGGAACAGGCAATCTGCGCTGAGTCCTTGTGTCTGGCGGTCTAGTAAAGCGTTCGCGTCTTTCGACGCCTGCGGCAGTTGAGCCGCGTCGTTATTCTGACCCATTGCGGGCCTCCGGTTTTACTAAATAGTGAGCGGCGAGTAAGTGCGGACTGGTTGGTCAATTGGTGCAAGCGCGAAGGACATCTGGTCTCTTCATGTCTCTAATATAGATGCTATTTGTGGCATAGTTGTGGAACACTCGATGATTTCGTGAGCGAGGCGTGATCTCTTTTAAACGTGCTTCTGGACTAGCTTTTGGCTTGAGATACATAACGCACGCATCGGAAACACATTAGCGATTTCGCGTACGCATCACAGCTCGCTTGCTGTTTTGCTAAGTGCGTTCTCAAAATCTTCCCGTACCCGAATGCGAGCTTGGTCTAATGCATCATTATCATCTAGGATTATGGCTCCGCGCGGTCGGCGCTCGGATGGCGCGCCTTGTTTTGCGCAAGCATGCAGCCACTCATATTCTTGTTTGCTAACAAGGACTGTGATAACTTTCCCGTGGTCAGTTATCGCTACCGCGCCAGCTCCATTCGCTACCGTCTGTATCAAGGACGAAATTTTTACGCATGCCTCGTCCTTAGTGACTTTCTTTTGAACGTTACCTACCATCCGGCACCTCGTATCGTACAACAAGTCTACGATAACCAATTGTGCGTACGCAACGATCGCACTTCCAGGAGTTCGCGTTATCGAATGGTGCCCTTGGCCGGATCATAGATGATGCCGTCCACGAGCTGCTCTAGATGCTCATCTACCCGATCGAATGTATCCGTGTGATCCAAAAACAGATCGGACAATTCATCCGGGAACACACCGCCGATTTCAAACCGAGCGTCGCAGCCGGCGAGCTTTGACAGGATCTGCTCTTCAGGGGTATTGACCGCCGTTATCAGCAAAAGCTGCTGGGCAAGCGCTTCTGCTTCTTGATGCACATGGGGCTCGGCGGTCATGCCGACGAGCATCGAGAAGGCGCCATCGTCAATCAAGATGGTTTCTCCGACCGTGTATTGTGTTTCGTTGTCCTTGTACAGCAAGTTGTACTTGTCGTCGATGGCGACGCGGATGTCGTTTTCCTTCGACAGGGCGCGTACGACCTGGTCGATGGTCGGCATCTTGTTGGACTTGAAATAGATCAGGCGGCTGTATTCCATCGATTAAACCTTGCGGATGTCGTGTGATGAATCTATCCGAGTTTGCAATTAAGTAGACTCGGGCTGAGGAAGCAACTCGTCCAAAATTTTGTTGGTCACTTCAGGATTGGCTTTGCCTTTCGATATCTTCATCACTTCGCCGAAGAAGAACTGGCGGATTTTTGTTTTTCCGCTTCGGTATTGTTCTACTTGTGCTTGTGATTTAGCCAGAACATCTTCGACCATTTTGCGAAGTTCGTCTTCGTTGCTGAGCTGGGCAAGCCCTTTCTCTTCGATCACCTTATTAACGTCGCCTTCGGTGGCGAGCAGATCGAGCAACAATTTTTTAGCGTTGGTCGAACCAAGCTTGCCGCTATCAATAGCTGCGATCAGGTCTGCCAAATTTTTCGCGGTCAGTTTTGTTTCTGTGAACTCAATTTTGTTGTCGTTCGTATAAGCAGTGGTTGGACCAATGAGCAGGTTGGCAGCCAGTTTTGCATTGGCGCCAAGTTTCAACGTCTCATCAAAGAAGTCAGCCAGATCTTTCGACTCGGCAAGAACAGCAGCATCGTCGAGTGACAATCCATGCGAGTTTACGTAGCGCTGGCGTTTCTCTTCGGGAAGCTCCGGTAACGTCGCGCGGATTTCTGCGATCCAGGCGCTCTCGATAGAAAGCGGCACCAGGTCCGGGTCCGGGAAGTATCTATAATCGTGAGCTTCTTCTTTTGAACGCATTGAATGCGTTTTGCCATCAGCCTCATTCCATAATCTGGATTCTTGAACGACCCTGCCGCCGTCATCCAAAATTTTCGATTGTCGTTCGATCTCCGACTGAATCGCTTTTTGAACAGCTCTGAAACTGTTGACGTTTTTGATTTCGGCTTTGGTTCCAAGTTCCTTTTGACCGACTGGTCGCAAGGAAACGTTGGCGTCGCATCGAAAACTTCCTTCTTCGAGGTTGCCGTCGCACACATCTATATAACGAAGGATGTTGCGAAGCTCGGTCAGGTAGTTTTTAGCCTCTTCAGGGCTGGTGATGTCGGGCTCGCTGACAATCTCGAGCAGCGGCACGCCGGAGCGGTTGAAATCGACGAGGCTGTAGTCCGAGCCGTGCAGCCCGGCGGCGCCTGCGTGGACGAGCTTGCCGGCGTCCTCTTCCAGGTGGGCGCGATGGATGCGAATCTTCTTGCCGTCAATCATTAGATGACCGCTCATGCAAACCGGAGCGTCGTACTGCGAAATCTGGTAACCCTTGGGCAGGTCGGGATAGAAGTAATTCTTGCGGTCAAACTTGGTGGTTTCCGAAATCTCGCAGTTGAGGGCGAGCCCGGCTTTGATCGCGTGCTCGACCGCCTTCTTATTAAGTACGGGCAAAACGCCAGGCATGCCCAGGCAGATCTGACAGACCTGGTCATTAGGCGCTGCGCCGAATTCCGTGGGGCAGCGGCAGAAGATTTTGGTCTTGGTCTTCAGTTGTGCGTGTACTTCTAAGCCGATTACTGTTTCGTATTTCATGGTTTTTTCCAGGCGCCAGTCCATATGTTAGATCGAATTTGCGATCCGGTGGTCATGGGTGACCCAATAGTTCAGGAAAAGTTCAAATTTGTTTTGGTAAATTGATTTCAGTTCAAAACGGTCACGTTGATGTAACAGACGAAATGTATCTTGTACTCATGGAAGACGACCTCGAAGGGAAACGCAAATGACCGTCGCTGCTAAAGATGCCACAACGCAACAAGCAATCGTGACGGAAGTCCAACGGACCCGCGAGCCTCGTTCTGTCAGTGAAACTGTCCAATTTGCCCCGATTAGAAACCCGATTGAGTCCTATGTGTTTGCCATCACCGGTAGTGCTGGTGCAAATCGCCCGGTCATCAGTGACGAAAACCTGATTCATAACCAACGCCAGGAACTGGCTCTGGCTGCCGAAGTTACATTGAAAACCGTTCAGTACTTCATGGCAGATCATCCGGATCCATTTGATGCTCCAGTCAAGGAATTGACTGAGCTCAGTAATTATCTAAACGCAGGGATGAGTTTGCCCTACGCAGCCCGTGTTGATTTCGGACCGTACAACAACTACGCGACTCCGCAACCGGACGTAATATTTCCACCGCGCAAAGGTGGCAGCTACAGACTCGAGAAAGGCAAGCTGATGATTGCCGACACACAAGGCGGATTCGTCCCCATGACGACGTTGATAGCATGCTTGCGTCAACACTAGAACCAAGTACAGACTAGCTTTTACAGTGCAGCGCGAAGGACCGACCCCAAAAGGGTCGGTGGCTTCGTTGTAGGCATATTTTTTTCGGGCGTTGAGGGCACTGTTCGTTCAACACGTGCTTACTTTTTTATCGATTTTTTACGCAAAAGTCGCTGTAACCACGTAGATTACGTATTGATATTGCGACCATAATTTGAGAATCTAAGGATGGTCTCCAGGCTAAAATGTTTTGTTTGGTTTTCAAAAGTTCTCATCGCGAGGATGGTGGAAATACGAAGCCTGGAGAGGTTTTTGACAGTGTATGTCACGTTCCGGTCACGCACCAAGATTAATCTCGAATTAATTAAACCCCCATCAGTACGACTGAGCGCCTGAACTCTAAGACGCAAGCTGGGCAAGCAAAACCAGCATTGTCGAGAGACTCGAAACAAAATCCCCCAAAAGTTTTGATATGTGACCGATTCTTCGATCGCCGTACTTTGTATTAGATTGAAATCGCCCACTGTACAGATTCAAGTCGTGAGTTAAGTCCAGAACCGCACTAGATAACCGTTTCGACGGTTCAGGTAACTAAGGTAAACCCGATGACCGGCCAATTAGATCAACCATCAGCTAAAGCCGATCGCCCTGTAGAAACTGCAGGGAAGTTTTCATTGCCGATTGAAACTCCGTTGGATAGCCGTGTTACACAGGCTAGAGCAGAGCAATCGGAATTGAAACTCCAGGGCGACAAAATGGAAGTTCCGCAACTCACCGTTAAAGGGTGGGAAGGCTCCGCCACCGCAGGTAACACCAATCTTCCGAAATATTTAGACCTGACAAACCCTTACCAGAGCTGGTCCTTAGACGTCGCCGGACGCAAGTGGACCGATTCGGCTACTTCGTCGCATTCACTTGATTCGACCAGATTCGAGCGTTCAAGACCTGTAGTCGACACCGATCGCGTACGGTCGGGGAATGACTTGGGCAGCGGACCCGCAGCTTCTCGATACGAACTTGAGAATCGCCGTGTCGCGTGGAACGATAACTCAGGACGCAACACTTATGACGGACAACAAGATTTAAATTATCGTCCAGCGGTTTTTCGCAGCCAATTCGAACAGCGCGTAGACTGCATTAACGACCGCTACTCCAGTCGCGATTCGTTTAGTGCGATGCGCGCGGATCAAAGATACGGCAATCAAGACTATCGCGATTTCCGTGGTCGCAGCGATTGGTCGGGCAGTGACACTGGTCAGTACGGCGATCAGGGTAGTAACCCAATGAAGATTGTGTTCAACGCTATTGAAGGCGTTGGCAAAGCTCTCTGGGCACTGACACCATTTAGAAATTCTGTAAAAAACGGACGACTCGGTTGTGCAGCCTCTGTTTCTGAAGTTCTTCAAAGATCGGGTTATGATTACGCGAACCACGCCGGCGTTGGTGGACTAGATGTTCAACTGCAACGTAACGGTTGGACTCGCGCTCCGCTCAGCGAAGCATCTCCTGGAGACGTAGTGATCGTCGGCAGATCGCGCGGTTGGCGCGCAGGTGGCGGCAATGCACACACCGGTATCGTCGGCGAAAATGGCAGCGTGTATCACAACAGTTCCAGTCGTGGAGAATGGATCAAAGACAATCTACAAGCCAGATTCGGACGAGGCGGAGAAAACTTCGTGCTCAAACCGCCTGGTAACGCCAGTTATCCAATCGACGAGAGAATCTTCCAGATCAACCCGGAACCGTCAGCAATAATTTCGCCCGTACAGCGTCAATGGACGGCAAGCGCAGATCAATATTCGGATCAGCAAGGACCGCGTACTCGCGGTTACCAGAATCGCGATACCAGATACGGTGATGAAAGCTCGCCTGGATATGCGCGCCAAGATCGTTATCAAGCCGATGACAGCTCGAGATATGCGCGTAACGATCGGTTCCGTCCGCAGTACGATTCGTCCAGCTATCAAGATCCATCAAGTCGGTACAATAACCCTGAACAGGATCGCAACCCTCGTTACGATAGACGCCAGGAAGATGATCAAATGGCCCGTCAACAGCGCCGTCATGAGCGTTTGAGTCGCGATAGATCAGAGCGCACCGCCTGGAGAGAAAATGAGATGTTCGACAGACTTCGTCGCCGGCTGAGAGTCTAAGCGAAGTGCAAAATTTGCTCGTCCGGCTAATAGTCTAAATTAACTGTAAGTGCCGTCGGTTGTGGTTCAGGCGAATTGCAAGGACCTGTTTTAAAATCGTGGTGAACTGTTCCGCGAGGACTGTGTTTATGAACTGTTCACCGTATATGGTGCGCGTTCAACGTCAAATCTTGATGAACAAAGTTTCCCATTATCTAAGAAGGTTTGGTTCGGTCGCTTCGGAGCCAGGCGCAGTCGGCGTTTCCGTGGACTCCATTTTGGACTCTTCTTTGGATTCTTCTTTAATTTCTTGTTTCAGTTCTTGCTTGGATTCCTCTTGGGTTTCCTTTGACGCATCTTCTGATTTTGGTGCTGCACTTTCCGTCGTTTCTTTTACTTCTTTTTCTACAGTGCCATCTTTTTTAGTTTTAGTCTTGGTGGTCTTGGTCTCTTTGAGTTTGCCAGGCTGACCGAACAACATTTTCCAGAGTGGTCGTTTTGCTCCGAGGACCTGGTGCATTTGTTGTGCTGCAATGTCGACGTTGCCGGCGGCGCTTTCGACTTTCTTGATCGTTTTGCGCAAGTCCGATTTGAACTCAGGCTCCGAAACAATGCCTTCCACTTTGGTGACGGCTTCTTTGGCGTTGAGGACTATTTGCTTGATGTCGTCGCGCAGCACGCCGTCTTTTGAGATGGCGCCAAACTCTTTCATCGACTTCGAAATATCTTCGGTTGATTTATTCACTTTCTGCAGAATGCCTGTGATTTCCGCGCGCAAATCTTTGTCTTTTAGCGTGCCGTTGAGTTCGCGCATGGTTTCGCGGATTGTCTCAGCCGTTTGTTTTGCCGAATTGATTGTTTCTTTGATGTCACCGCGCATGTTCGGATCATCGAGCATGGTGTTGACCTTGCCCGAAGTTTTGCGCAAGTCGCTGCTCAAATCAGAGTATCTGACAAGAGTACCCTTGCCCTGAACGAAGAAACTGTTGGCGCTGCCCGCGACATTACCGAACCGATCCGAAGTCGATTTCACGCTCGTCGCGACCGCGCCGATTTTGTCCATGTTTTTGTTGAGTTTCGTGGCAGCTTCGTTGATGTTTTTGATCGTTTCGCCCGAGTATTTCAAAGCGTCTTCCAAGCCGTGTTGGCTCTCTTCGCTGCCGAGTCTGCCAATCATGCTGTTGAGATTGGTGGCGATTTTGTTGATGACGAGTTCGACTCGGACTGGGTCGTCGCCGACAACGACGGTTTCTGGATCGATCGGAGGACGCGGTTCTTCTCCCGGTTTTTCCTCAGGCAAAGTGATTTCGATGTACTTGGCGCCGACCAATCCAAGGGTTTGAATCGTAAAGGTCGATCCTTGTGGCACGGTGGCTTCTTCAGTTTTGATCTTCAGACGGGCAAGGACGCGACCTTTGCCTCCTTGTTCGAGTTCGATTTTCTCAACGGTTCCGACTCGGACACCATTGATGTTGACAGGTGCATTGTTGGCCAATCCGGCGACGTCGTGGAATTGCACCGTGATTCTTTGTGGCGGGTGCATGATCGAAAATTGCTTTAGCCATGCCTGTCCGTACATAAACAGCATGAATGCAAATAGCGTAAACAAACCGACCCGAACTTCGAAGTTCGGCTTTTGCACCGGTTTGTTCACAGAAGCGGGTGCTTCTTGTTTCGATGATGTTTCTTTGGGGGCTGCGGTCACGGGTTTCATTCCTTAGGTCACCTAACGATTTTACAAGAGTCCGGAAAGCATTGGTCCTTCCCGTGTAGCATGAGCGAATTGCTTCATGTACGGATTTTCGGTCACCACAGCCTCCTCGGCAGAGCCTTCCCAGACGGCTTTTCCAGCATGCATGAGAAGGATTCGCGACGCGCACCGCGTCCAGGTGGAATATTGGTGCGTGACGACGATAGATGCGGCATCCAGCTGGCCGCTGAGCTCCAGCATGTAATCTTCTATGACTGTTGACATCACGGGATCGAGCCCGGTTGTGGGCTCATCGTAAAGGATTATTTTTGGGTCATTTACGATCGCCCGGGCAAAACTGGTTCGCTTTTGCTGTCCGCCCGACAATTGCGATGGGTAAGCGTCGGCATATCCAGCCAAACCAACCAGTTTCAGTTTGTCATCAATAATTTTATTCTCGTCGGATTTTTTCAGTTTGCGTTGATTCAGTGCCAGAGCCAGATTCTCGCGGACTGTATAAGAATTTAGCAGTGCGGAACCTTGAAAAACTAAACCAATTTCGTCCGACCAGCGAATCACTTCGCCACCATCAGGAGTGAGCAAATCGCAAATCAATTTTAGAATCGTCGACTTGCCGCAACCGGACGGGCCAATCAATCCGAGCATTTCGCCTTTGTAGACCTTGAAGCTGATGCCCTTCAGAATCTCGCGATTGCCGAAGGATTTTTGCAGATTTACGATTTCGAGCATTGGCGGCATCGCCATCGGCAAGTCCTCCAATTAGCGCGGTGCGTACGTCAAAGACGTCACGATGTAGTTGAAAACGAAGATAAGAGTCATGGTCCAGACGATTGTTCTTGTCGTTGCGATACCGACGTCTTCTGCACCACCCCTGGTGTGGAGCCCGATTGCGCAAGAGAACATGACGATAATCGTGGCGTTGATTTCGGATTTGATAAAGTGCGTGACGAAATCGCGGTCGAGAATTGTTTGATGAACGGAGTCGAGAAATGTTGCTGCAGGCAGGTTTGCCGCGATGCTCGCGATGTAGATACCGGCGAGCAAACCGATCGCCATGGCATAGACGGACAAAACCAGAGTCATCGTCAATCCGGCAATGTAGCGGGGAACGACAAGAAATCTGATTGGATCGACGCGCATGACTTTGAGCGCATCAATCTGTTCTGTGATTACCATTGTGGCAAGTTCGGCTGCTACAGAGGATCCTACGCGACCTGCCACCATTACGCCTGCTGTGATCGGGCCGATTTCACGAACGAGAGCAAGGGACACCACACCGCCAATCGCAGTATCGGCGCCAAAAAGAACGAGTTCGCGCGAAATTTGGAGCGACATGGCGAAGCCGGTGCAGAGCGCAGTAATCGCGACGACGGTGAATGACTTGACGCCGATCATATAAGACTGGCGCCAGGCCTCTTTCTTGTCGAAATCGCCGCGGATGATGTAGCCCATGGTTTTAAACCACATGGACACTACTTGGCCTATCAATTCCACGCCAACAGCGACTTGCCCTTCAACAAAGAAGAGCGGCATTAGTAAAGCTTTTTTATGGCGAGGTTTTTTGAGCGTTGACGTCATCGTCATATTTTATTGTGTTGGACAAAACCAACCATGAGTATAAGGAAAGGATCGCCGAAATACCGCTAGATTCAACGGTTTGCTAACTGTTTGTTTTCGTTGATGTCAAGATTGTTGCGTACATTCGTTAGATAGCACGAGTTGCGGTTACTCGCGCCGTTGGCGGTTTTGGAAGATTCCATCGACTGATGATCTTTGTCTTCAGAGGCGAAACTATTGTCAGGGTGTGCGGGCTCATGACAATGTTTGGCGTTGATGAGGGAGTTCGTGGTGGCCGCTGGACGTTCTTGTGACGAAAATTTTTCGTAGTCTAGAAGTTGGTTGGTGAGAATACTTGGCACACTTTGATACCACCACTGGCGGTGTCGTATGCAACGCCGCAACCACCGGCGACAAATTGCGGATTCAGAATAGCCGCGCGGTGTCCTGGTGATTTCATCAGGCTGTCATCGGCGACAATGATCATGCCGATTGGGGTGCCGCGACCAGCGCCCACGGTACCTATGTTTTCTGAGACGGAAACATCCGTGTACCCAGCTGCCTGTGCTCTTTCGAGTGGACCCTGGTGTTGTCTGTTGTAATGGGACAGATAGCTAAAGTGAGCCATGTCACGGGCGTGTCCACGCGCTAATGAAGCCAGTTTGGAGTTGTAACTGTAGGCCGGTAGTTTATTTTCTTTGCGATGTTTGTTGACCAATTCAAACAACAGCTGTTCTAAAACTGATTCAGGCACGCCGCGACCGCGAACTAACGCGTACTTCGAGTAGTCGCTTAAACCGGCAAGCGATTCGGCTGAACTTTTCGCGGTGCTGGGGCCGAAATTAGGAAACAACATCGAGCCTCCGCTAGCTGGTCTCCCTGCCGGTGCGGACACGGGTACAGGTACTGCTCTGGCGGCGGCCGTGGCTTTGAGTGTTTTCAAGTTGCTGACTTGTTGCGCCAGAGCTGAAACTAAGCGATCGACTTGCGGTTTGATCTCTTCTTCGGTTTTGCCTTCTTTGACTTCGGCTTCGATCTTGTCGAGTGCTTCAGAATAAGGTCTGACGCCGATTCCAGCACTTTTTGCTTTATTCAGATATTGCAGGATTTGAGTTCGCTTGGTAAGTAGGGGTCCGGGCGCAAGGGCATCCTGTGCAATTCCCGCACCGGCAGAACTCATAAGGATAGAAGCCGAAAGGGCTATTGCGATTGACCGAATGTTCATCTTGGCTATCCTATCAGACTGTTTTTCGACTTGCTGGTTGCCCCTGCAAAATGTGAGCAGTGAGCTACAAATTGCAATTGTCAGGTGTAAAATATGTTGGCACACATCGTCGCCGAAACTCACTGGAAATCCAAAATAGTCAGAAACAAAAATCCCGCGGTTCAGCGTGAAAATAGTTGGCAAACTTTGATACCGCCGTTGGCATCATATGCGATACCAATCCCGGCGGTGCTGATACCGGTATTAAGAATGGCGGCACGGTGAGGTGGTGAATTCATCAGATTTACATCTGCCATGTCAGTCGGTCTGGTGCCAGGGCCGTTGAGGGTGGTGAAAGCAATATTCTCCATCACGCCAGCGCCGAAATTGGCGGCATTAGCGCGGTCCTGGGGATCGCGGCCGTCGGGGTTGACGTGCGAGAAAAAGTTGCGGGTGGCCATGTCCTGGGCATGCGCGCGGGCAATTTTGCCCAATGCGGAATTTGGAGAGACTGGATCCAAACCCGCTTCGCTACGATGTTTGTTGACGAGAGTAAGCATGTAACTTTCCATCTCCGAGTCGGACATGCGCGGGCCGGCGTTTTTAGCGTTGCCGCGCCCGGACGAATTCGAGCTTGAGCTGGAATTTGAACCGGGTCCGCCGACAGCGTGGTATCCCGGCGGTCGAACTTTGAGAAATTTGAGATTGTTTACTTGCTGTGCGAGCGCCCCGATCAGGCTGTTGACTTGCTTCTTTATGTCAGCTTCCGGAACGCCTGATTTGACGTCGTTTTCGATGCGATCGAGCGCCTCTGCGTAAGGCTTGGTTCCGATGCCGGCTTTTCGCGCCTTGTCGAGGTAGACTTTTACTTGCTTGCGCTTTTCGAGGCACGGTCCGGGTGCCAGAGCCAAATCGTCGGCGAACGCGGACGGATTTGCCAAAAGCAGGAATAGCAGGGCGCCAAGAGTGCTTTTTCGAACATCCATACGTTTAGTCCTAACAGCTTGGCAGCGGTTTCCACGAAGGCGCGCGGGCTGTAGTAGTAGTTCTCCCATCGACATTGCACTGGGTCCATCGTACGGTATAACGGTGATTCGTGCTCCGGACTGTTAAGCGGTGCAACCCTCCAATCACCGGCGTTATGGAAAGACATTGTGCGAGCCCTAGACGGATTCAGCGAACGAGTGATGCAAGACACAGGCGGCGACAAAACCGCCGGGCAGCAGCTCGCCAAGGAAGCGCTTAAGATTGAGAGGCAGCAGCTCGAGGTCGGCAAGGATCAAGGCGCGATTCGCGACCAGAGCAAAACTCAGTTTCAGGACCAAACCAAGACTCAATTGCAAGAGCAAACGCGAGAGCAGCTGCGGACTGAAGAGTTGCGCGTGGTTGCCGATCGGGCAAGATTGGACGGCACTGGCGGACGCCGAGCGGCGCCAACCGAATGGAAGAAATCGAACGACGGCCAGGTTGCTGATACCAGTCAAGTTCGCAAAGTCGGTGAAGTCAATGATGCTCGACGAACGGCGGAGCTTGGCGATAAAGTTGGAAAAACTGGCAGCGGCAATAGTGAAAGCAACGAAGCTCGCAGAACTGCAGAACTACGCCAGACCGAAACTAATGAGACGCGCAGAACAGCGGAGCGCAACGAAACGCGTCGAACTGAAATGAACGAGACTCGCAGAACGACTGAGCGCAACGAAGCTCGCCGGACTGAGTTGAGTGAATCGCGCCGAACCGCAGAACGCACTGAAGCGCAAAAAGCTGATGTTCGCAGAACCGCAGAGCGCGCCGATGCCAGAAAGGCTAGTGAAGTTGAAACTCGCAGATCTGCCGAAGCAAAAGAATTTCGTCGCGTCGCCGAAGTGAAAGAGGCGCGTCGCACTGCCGAGTCCAAACGTTCTGAAGCTAAGGCAGACTCGGGCGATCGGAAGTCCGGACCCGGTTTGTTGGACGGGCGCAAATGGCAGAAGGATGGTTCCGGAAATTTTGTCGCCAAAGACAGCAGTGGGCGCCTGATTACGCATGACGCCAACGGTAAGGTTGTCGACTACCAATCGCATGTGAATCAGAAGCATATGGCCAATCAAGACCAGATGGCGTTTGCGTCGATTTTGTTTTGCAATCCGCTGATGATGTTTGGAATGGGCGCTACTCTGGCGCTTATGGATCAATCACATGCTTCCAAAACTGCAAAACTGGTGGACGGACTCGGATCCAAATTCGATGGGAAACAGGCTAACAAAGCGGCGAATCAAACAGGTTACGCTGGTGATATGACGCGCAAAGCAGCGTTGATTGCACAATATACGCGTCCGACTGATCTGCGCGAAATGTCTCAGATGAACGGTCTTGCCGGTATGAAAGGTGCAGGAAGCACTGAGCGCGAAGAGATGCGCAAGCACGAAATTAAACGCCAGAAGAGCCTCGGTGAGAATGCGAAACAGCCGATGGCTAAGGCTTCTATGTCGACTGATCGTTATTCAATGTCAGCGAAAAAACTGATGAAAACGAAACGATTGATCGAAGAGGAGATCGAGCGCGTGCGCGGGAAAGCGACTCTTGAAGAGGTTTCTCGCCTGCATTCGCAAGTTGAAGTGTTGGAGCGCGCATTGAAGCGCATGGAAAATTTCTAGTCAGATACTCTTCGCGATGATTTCGATTGAAATTTCTAATCGAAGGAGCAATCCAATATCGATAGAGATAGCTGAATTAGCTTGTCTTGAAAAGAGGCGTTGTAAAGCCTGGTCATTCACGAGATCTGATCTATTACTTATGTTTCTTCTTGCCTACATTCTTCGGTTTTGTTTGAACTGGGCAATCTTGCTTTAGTAGAAATTATGGTCCTGTTTTCCTCACCAATTCGTCGAGTCAATTTCCTAAAGCCCGCCCAAGCCCATTTCTGACGCGCCTCCGCCGATCTTCGATTGGTTGAGTCAAACAGTGCGGTGAGGAAACAGTTGCAGTTGCGTCTGGCAAATGGCTCGGGCTCTAGCTTTAACACACCTAATCAGAGATACATATGAAACAGGTTCTCTCGGTCATCGCAGCGATGCTGATGACGGCGGGTTTTTCGGCTTCGGCCGTGCGCGCTGATGATATGCCGTCGGGTTACTCGGTGGTCAGTGAGACGCCGGAGAAGGGCGAAACGGCGCGGTCGAAGATCCTCAACGCGGACAAGGAGCTGGTCGGTCGCAAGGTCTACAAGGTCGACGGAACCTACGAGCTGCACACTCACCGCAAGGGCGCGCTGACGCAGAAGTTCGTGTACGCCAAGGACGGCAGCCGGCTCGGTGAGTTTTATTACTACCCGGACGGCAAGCTCAAGCGCGAACTGGAGAAGGGCGTGCTGCGTTTCGAGCGGCGCAAACTGGCTGACGGCACTTTCGAAGCGATTCGCTACAAGTCCGACGGTAAGAACCCGCAGATGCGGCGGCGCGTTGGTCCGGAAGGGGCTTTCGAGCTCACCCACTATCGCACCGGCAAGAGCACCGCCGTCTACTTCACTGCCACCATCAAGGGTGCCAGCGGCAACTTCGAATGGCAATACTACGCCGAAGACGGCAGCCATCTGCGGCGCGTGACCGGCAAAACGGAAATGGTCGTCACCGTATATAACACCACCGGCAACTTCAAGCTGGAGCAGGTGTGGACCAAGAAGGATGACGGCAGCTACGTGATCAAATCCGTGGCCGTGCCGCACAACAGCGGTTATCGCCGATACAATGTCGACTCTGCCGGCGCGGTTACGAACGTCGAGGACGTCGATTCCGACGGCACCGTGAAGACGACATGGAAGCCGGACCAGGTCGATGCGCCGGACGCCGCGCTGCTCAAGGAGCACTTCGAGGACGACGACCCGACCATTCCCGAAGTGGAGGAGTAATTGTTTCGTGGCTTAACGCCGGTTTTCGTTTCTTTAGTTTCGCAGTCGCGGTTCCGATGTCGGCTGCCACTGCCGGCGTGGGTCTTAAGCGATTCGCCATTGTTCGCCGGTCAGTATCGGTTCGAACTGTTTCGACCGTTTCGACGTGAACGGTGCGAACAATGATTGCCTGTTATTCGGCCGCCGAACAGTAACGGTGCCGCTGGGTCGAGGAGTAACAACTTCTTGGCTGCTCTTGAAAAGGCAGGCACTAAATACGGTGCCTGTCTTTTCGTTATCTTCTTCTGAAGGAGATTAGCTTGAATCAAAAACAAGACGGTATCGGTCACAAGTTGACCTGCAGTTTTTCTGGGTTGTGGAAGATCGCCAAACACACCTACGACGACGTCCTTGAGAACGAGTTGCTGACCCGCGCGTCGGGCATCGCGTTTGGCGCGATGATGGCTGCCGTTCCGTTTCTTGCTCTGGTCATTACGATTGCGGCGTTGGTGCTGCCGGCTGCCGGCGTGGAAGGGAAAGACCTTCTGCATTCCCTGGAAGCGCTTCTAGGAACGGTCTTTCCGGATGAGGCCAATCAGATCATCGAGGAGCAAATCTCCAGGCTCCAGGGCAACAAGCCCGTCGCGGTGATTGTCGATCAGCCTGGTGGTGACACTGTGGCTGGCGTCTGGATTGTTCGCCGCTGTGATTGACGGGCTCAATCGCATCTACGGTGTCCGTGACACGCGGCCGTATTGGAAGTTTCGGCTTACCGCCATCTGGATCACCATTGTTCAATCGGTGATTTTGCTGGCTGCGGTCGCTTCGATCTTTGCGTATCCGATGCTGGTCGATTGGATCGGCGTCACCTTCAACGTTCCGGCGATGGCGACATACGTGACCTGGTTCACCATTTTCATGATGGTGCTGGCCTCGTTCGCGCTCATGTTTGCCGCAGGACCGGATGTGAAACAAGCGCACAGGTGGGTCACGCCTGGTAGCGTATTCGGTGCCTCGATCTTCATGCTCACGACGTACGGCTTTCAGCTGTACGTGAAGAACCTCGCGCATTACGACGTCACCTACGGTTCGCTGGGTGGGGTCATGATCCTGATGTTCTGGCTTTATATCTCAAGTCTTGTTCTGCTCGTTGCAGGACAGGTCAACAAGATTTGCTACAAGGCGCGGGAGTGGAGCAGCTGCATTCAGCCTGAATCCGCTCCTGGTGCCAAAACTGACGCCAAGTCTGAAACTGCGCTGTCGGTTAAGTCTGAACCCGCGCTGTCGGCTAAGGCTGAAACCACGCTGGCGGCGTCGGGTCTGAATGGACCGATTGGTCCGAATCTCAAAGGAATCTCTATGCGTAGAAACTGGAAGTTCTGTCCTCAGTGCGGCGCTGCGCTGGCTGAGACGACGCTTGAAGGACAAGAGTTTCACGGCTGCACCTCGTGCAAGTTCGTGGACTGGAACAACCCCGTTCCAGTCGTCGCGGCGCTGATCATCGAGGACGGCAAAGTCGTCCTGGTCAAGCGCAATGTGGAACCGTTCATCGGCTCCTGGTGCCTGCCGCGCGGATTTATCAAAACGGACGAGAACCCGAAGAGCGCCGTCGTGCGCGAAGTCGAGGAGGAAACCGGCTATCGCATCGTGCTCAAGCGCATGCTGAACGCGTGCAACCCGAGCCCGAAAAACTTCCCGCTCAACCAGCTAACCATGTTCTACCTTGCCACCGTCATCGGTGGCTCGGCGCAGCCCGGTGACGACGCGGACGAGGTCGGCTTGTTCGCTCCCGACGCCCTTCCGAACATCTGTTTCGGCACCGACAAGCGCATCATTGCAGACTGGTTCGCCGGAGTGCACGGCAGCCTCGACGCGCCGGTCAACTACGCCCCGCCGAAATCGTTCGACGCGGGGACGGGCTCGGCGCCTGGCTCGGCGGGCAGCTCTTTGCCGCCCAGCAGCACCGCTGACGGTGCCTCGCCCGGTGTCCAAGCGCCCGACAAAGCGGGTGGCGGCGAAGGTCCGTCGGTGCCGCGCGAGCCGTTCGGTCCGACCGGTTGGGGCTGCTAAGCCGGCACGCTACTCCGATCGTACTGACTGAAACCGGGGATGGCAGGACTTTCCTGTCATCCCTTGGTTTTGATCCGTCCTTGTACTATTTGGCGTGGTAATGGCGCGTGTTGAAAAATTCTCCTGGCAACTTGGCGCGCAGAGCGAGATTGAAAGTACAATTCGTTAAAATCAAATCGAAAAACGCTTGCGCTTTTTTGCAATTGATTCGGACGAAACCTTTTTAGTCAGAGTCGTCTGTGGCCAGCAAATATCCGCGGCCGCGAACCGTTTTGATCAACGACTGGCTTCGATTCGCGTCGAGTTTCTGCCTCAGCATTTTGATGTGCGTTTTTAAATTGTCCGGCGTCGCTGCCGAGTCGTCGAGCCAAACGCGCTGCAGCAGGGCATCGGTAGAGAATGCCTGGTTTGGATGTCGAAGAAAAAATTCCAGAAGCGTAAATTCTTTCGGGCGCAAATGAATCTCGGCACCATCTATGGTGACTTTACACGAGACTGTGTCCATCACAATATTTTGCGCTCTCATAACGTTAGCGACGACTGTGTCCGGTCTTCGCAACAAGGCGCGCACCCGAGCGGCGAGTTCTCGTTGATCAAATGGTTTAGTCAAATAATCGTCAACACCATTATCCAAGCCGATTTCTTTGTCTTCGATTGTTGTTTTTGCAGTGAGCATCAGTATCGGAGTTTTGCCGCCTTGGCTTCTGTAAGTCTTGCAAACGTCGATCCCGGAGATTTTAGGCATCATCCAGTCGAGGATAATCAAATCGAATTTGCATGTTCGCAAGTACGACAAGCACTCGCTGCCTTCGAAAACCGGCTGCACGAGATGACCTCCGGTTTGCAGCGCAAACGTAATCACCTCGGAAAGGTCGCGGTCGTCTTCGGCTAGCAATATCTTGGCCATGGCCAATTCTAGCTCCTAAAAATCCATCGTTCAATCTTTCGATAGGTTCCGTAGAGCAGTGATCGTTGAAACTGGTTAAATACGGGAAAAATAGGGGGTAGAGTTGAGCGTTAGTAAACACAACATTTGACTAAACCTCGAGGATTGGCTTGATATGCGTGATTGGCGAAGCAGCGATTCAGCTAGGCGTGAGACAAAGAGCGGCGCGGCTGCGCCAATCCTGATCGTCGGCACAACGCTGCTTGGTGTGGCACTGTTTTTCAGTTTCCGTTCCGCGTCGGCTGCCGATGGCGCGCCTAAAAGTCAGTCGCACACGGCGCAAAGCGCGTGGGGTTTGTATGGTGCCAATCGTTTTGGTGAGTCAGCGGATGCGTTCGAGACCGTCATTAAAACCAGCGCTCCGACCGCGCGGCTCTATTATTACGCGGCTCTGGCGAATTACAAATCCAATCGAAAAGCGCGCGCCAGGCAGCTGTGCAGCTACGTGCTTGGGCACTTCTCCGGCACCCAGGAGTCAATGCTGTGTCAGCAATTGAGTGCCTCGGACCGCGATAAGCCTACGGCAACTGCTTCGACGAGCAGTGCCAGAGCTTCGACGTCTTCTGGAGTGCCGGGGCTGTTGACCGAGGACAAGCTACCTGCGGACTTTTGGGCGTCTTTGACGCCCGATGTGCGCGAGAAATTAAAGACTCCTGCAGGCAAAGTCGCTCTCAAAGCCGCGGTGGCGGACTTCAACAAAAGAGCGATTGCCGCTCACCACAAAGCAGAATCGTCGAAACACGTTGCCAGCATTCGAACCAGCCCGATCAAGGACGACGATGAAGGCGAAGGTTCTGGCGGAATGCACAAATTCGCTGCCGACAAGAATCTCAAGCCGGGCGCTTATCCTTTTACCAGTGCGGACATCGCCAAGGATGGCTCCAATGGTATCGATCAAGGACGAAACCCAAATTGCTGGTTCGAGGCGTCGATGGCGTCGCTCGCGGAACTACCGCGCGGGCAGCGCTTGTTGGCCAGTATGATTCGCTCGGGCGGACCGGGCGCTTACGTCGTGCGCTTTCCTGGCGATGGTTTTGAGTACAGAATCACTGAGCATACTCTCAGGATGAAACAGATAAACGACAAAGCTCTGTGGGCTTCATTGATTGAATGCGCTCAAGTCATGAAGTTTCCAGATAACAGAGGTGCCGAAGGCGAAGCCGGAGATGATTCACGTTTGGCTGTTGGCCTTGGTTGTATCACCGGCTGCAAAGCCCAATCACTTCGTCCCGGAAACGTAGACGCCGTCGAGCTCTCAGGCTTCATCGGCGGCGCAATCTCCTCGAAGAATCCAATAGTTTGTGGAACCTGGCACGACACTCGCCTGATGGGAATGGAATCACTGGTTGTGCCACAGCACGCGTACACAATCATTGGATTTGAACCAGCCAGCAATTTGATTACCATCCGAAACCCGCACGGCAAGCACTCTCAGAGCTTTTGGATGGCCGACGATCCAAATCACCACAAGTTTGAAATGAAAGAGAACGGCGTGTTCAAAATGCACATATCGTTATTTCAAAAATACTTCAACGAAGTGTGCCGGTCGTTCATTTAATTTGAACCTATTTGTTAGGAACCATTAGTTTAAGCTATTCGTCAGGAACCATTAGCTATTCGTCAGGAACCATTAGCCTCTACTTCCCACCTGCGATGTTCATAGCCGGGGAAAGTCACTCGTCCGGCCGATTTAACTATTCGTTCGGAACCATTGGCAGCATAAACCAAAACGTGCTTCCAGAGCCCTTTTTGCTTTCGACGCCGATGTTGCCACCGTGCAACTCGACGATCGTTTTTGAAATTGCCAATCCGAGACCACTGCCGGTTTGCGATCGAGTGTCAGAGGAATCCAGCTGTTGAAATTTGACGAATACTTTCTCGAAGTCACCAGCGTCAATTCCTGGTCCCTGGTCGGTTACAGAGAACCGCATCATACTGTCTTCTTGTTTTACCTTGACTGAGATTGTAGTATCTGCCGGGGAAAATTTGATCGCGTTTGATACCAGATTGACTAGAACTTGAGATATCCGATGAGGGTCGGCGAGGAATTGCTTTTGCCCGTCAGCATTGGTTTCTAGCTGAACATGCGCGCTGGCCGCCTGAGTCGAAAGAGAGTTTATTGCATCAGTAATAAGTTGTTTCGGATCAACCAGCGTCGTATTCAAACGCAATTTCCCGGACTCGATTTTCTTCATGTCGAGGATGTCGTCGACCAGCTTGAGCAGCCGCTCGGCGTTCTGTAATCCGATTCGAATCAGTCGCATCGCCGGTGGTGGCAGCTCGCCAGCCGATCCATCATCAATCAATCCGAGTGACGCGCGAATTGAACTCATCGGAGTGCGCAATTCGTGCGAAACCATCGAGTAAAATTCCGATACACGCCGCTCAGCCTCTAGTCTTGAGGTCACGTCGTTTTGGACGCCGATGTAGTTAATGACTTTTCCACGTGCATCTCGCACCGGCGAAATACTCAGTTCGTTCCAGAAAAGTGCACCGTTCTTCTTGTAATTGCGGAGAGTAGCGACAAACGGAGCACCCTCGTTTAATGCGGATCTCAGCACTTTGAGTTCAGGTTGATCGCGATCAGCGCCCTGAAGAAAGCGACAATTCTTTCCAAGAATTTCTTCCATCGGATAGCCGGATAAATCAATAAATGCCTGGTTGGCATAAACAATCGGATTGTCCGGCAATAACGGATCGGTAATCACAATGCCGGTTCGCGCGGACGCCACCGCTTGCTCCAGGATCTGCAAACGGTCCGGTGAGTTAAGAAAAGAATCGAGGAATTCTTTTCCGGAATCTGTTTTTGACTTTGCCGGCTGGCTGTTCATGCTAGTTACCGCTCCCGCCTATTTCTCACTTCTGTAAAATCAGTTGGCATTTCAAAATGCTGCGCCGTATAAACCCTTATTCTTCTTATGCGACATCCGAGCGGCGACCTCGCCAGATGCTCGCTGCCGTCGTTTGACGGCGTGCGGAAACTCCGCGTGATGCTTCCATATCGATTGGACCTGCACATTGTTCGTTCTGCTGCATCTCGTTCCGTCCCCGGCAAGCCTCGCGTTATGCAATGCACCGATTGAACCCAGACATTGATTGGTCTGTTCCATCTCATTCGAGGCTTTGTTCCATCTCATTGGGCGCTCGATGAACTTGCGCCATCTGCACTGGCGGCACTGCTCTGCGAAGATGCGTGTGGCTGTGTGAGGGCGTTGCTCCGTGCAACGATGGCTTCTGCCACCATTCGTCCAGATTCCAGCGCGCCGTTGATGGATCCGGTACTCATGTGGTCTCCGCACACGAACGTTCCTGGGCGCACCTCATATTTTTGCGGAAGGAAATTCGTTGGCGGATTTTGGCGCGGCAAGGCGTGGTCGATGCGATAAGTTCGCAGGCGGCGCCAGTCCTTCACTTCAGAGCCGAACCAATCTTCGAGCTGCTCTCGCACGCTGGATTCCAGTGTGGCGTTGTCCGGGCGTGTTCCGATGACGGTGACGGATACCAGCGACTGGCCCTCAGGCGCATACGCTGCCGAGATGTTGCTGGGCACGCATAAATTGTTGATTGGTCCTTTGCCGTCTCCATTTAATAAAAGAGTTGGTTCTTCGATTGGCGGTTTACGCGCGGCGAAGTACAGGCAGGTGGTCGAACGATCCGTCGGTTCCATGTCGATGTCGTACAGCAAATTTCCCAGCGATCTTCGGTTTGTCGCGAGCACCACGTATGGTGCGTTGAAAGTTTCGCCCTTGCCGACCACTACTTTATTGTCCGCAACTGCGGACACTTCAGTGTTCAGGTGAATATGCTCCATTCCTAGAGTCTGAGCTAATTGTTTGGGCAGTTCTTCCATGCCTAGCAGTGGAACCGCAGTGTCTCCTGCCGAAAACATACGAAACAGAAACGCGAATTTTCTGCTGCTGGTTTCAAGATGCGGTTCAAGAAAAATGCCACCAAAAAATGGGCGGAAAAACTGATCGATCATCGCATCGGAAAAGCCCTGCCCGCGTAGATATTCCAATGTTGTGGTTTCCGGCGCCGTCAAAGTTTGTTGGATGGTCTGTCCCATTAATGTCAGTCGCATGCGCGCAACATGCAACTTGTCGCTCAAATTTCCGATCGGCGACATTAAGGTCTCAAGAGCCTTTTCAGGTTCTCTAAACGGGTCGGAGATGCGATGGAATTTCCCATTCGACCGAACAAGCGCTCCCGGCGAATACTTCTGCAAATCTAGCTTGTCGTAATTAAACATTCTTTTTGCTTCCGGATAAGCCGTCAACAAAACCTGAAAGCCACGGTCGAGCAGAAACCCATCCACACTGTCAGTCCGGATTCTTCCGCCGACTGCATCGCCACCTTCGAAGATGACGTAGGAAATGTTGTGTTTCTTGAGATGCGCTGCACATGCCAGTCCCGCCAGACCGGCACCAACGATTATTACCTCATGATTTCTGTTCATCTCGAACTCCTCGCGCGCTCCCGCTCTTCTTCACTCACACAGAGTCTCTCTATCTCTCTCGTACTCAGTCTTTTAGTTTCCAGATTTTGATCTTCAGCCGCTGGTACTCAGTCCTGAGTACTCAGCACCTAGTACTCAGTCCTCAGCCCTCAGTCCTCAGTCCTGGTCCTCAGTCCTTGGTCCTTGGTCCTCAGTCCCCTGGTCTCTCATCCTCTGAGTCTCTTAGTCTCTTGTTTTATATCAATTTCAATTGCCCTTAATCACATGACGAAGCGCGCCCTCTATCTCTGGATATTCAAAAACAAACCCAGCCGCCAGTAATTTCTTGGGCATCACCTGAGCGCTGGAAAGCAACAGTTCATCAGCCATTTCGCCAAGAAGCGTGCGCGCCATGAAAGCTGGCATCGGCATGATCGTTGGTCGGCTCAGCACCGCCCCTAGTGCCTTCGTAAAGGTGCTGTTCGGAACAGGTTCCGGCGCAGTCAAATTCACAGGGCCTGATACGCTGTCGTTCTCGACACAAAAAACAATCGCCTGCGCCACGTCATCTATCGATATCCAGCTCATGTATTGCCTGCCATCGCCGACATTACCGCCTGCTCCCATCTGGAACGGCAACAACATTTTGCTGAGCGCACCACCTTTCGGTGACAGCGAAACCCCGATGCGCGCATTAACCACACGTATCCCCGATTGTCTCGCCGGCGCGGTCGCTTCCTCCCACTCCTTGCAGAGTTCTGCCAAAAAACCATTGCCGACCGGACTGTTTTCGTCCAGCACTTCTGAACCGCGATCGCCATAAAACCCAATCGCAGACGCGCACACCATGACCTTCGGCGGCGAATCAAGTTTCGCAATCGTCTCACTCAACAATGTGGTGCCTTTGATCCGACTCTCACGAATTTGCTTTTTCTTTTCGTCTGTCCATCGCCCTGAGGCGATGCTCTCGCCAGCCAAATGGATGAAGGCATCAATGCCTGTGAGGTCCCCGGTAACCTCGCCCGTCATCGGATTCCAAACAAAATCCGACGCCGTCGCGTCCTTTGCCGACCGCACCATCCGACTGACCTGATGCCCATTCTTTTTCAGTCGCGGCGTGATCTCCGAACCGATTAGTCCTCGCGACCCACTGATTAATACATTCATTGGAAGCTCCATCGCGCAGCGTAATTGCGCCTAAGGATACACGAATTGCGCAATTTACTCTTAGCGCTCCTCGAATCTTTGCAGGTGGTTTTGCAGCATCTTTATTGATAGAACGAAACGATTGTTAATGCTGTTGTTGCTCGGACTAAACAATTTGATTCGATAAACCAGAATCCGATAGGAAAACCTCAATCGCCATTCCAATTATTCGATCCCAGCGGTGAATGTTAGGTGAACTATTTAAGCTAAAATAGTGTGGTTCGAGCGACGGAACGACAATGTCGTTCAAAGAACGAGGCGACAGTGTCGTTCGATCGAACAGGCGACAGTGTCGTTCGATCGAAGAGGCTACGTGTCGTTCGATCGAAGAGGCTAGGTGTCGTTCGATTGAAGAGGCTAGGTGTCGTTCGATTGAAGAGGCGACCATGACTGAGATAAAAGCTGTATTGTTCGATTATGGAAATGTGCTCTGCATGCCGCAGGCTGCTTCAGATATGCAGCTGATGGCCGAATGTTTGGGGGTAAGTTTCGAGCGTGTTGAAACGTTGTACTGGCAGCTGCGCGATGAGTACGATATCGGCGAGTTGGACGGTCAAGCCTACTGGTCTCAAATCGCTGCAAAACTAGACATCAAACCGACCGCCGATCAATTGCTCAAGCTCATCGAACTCGACAATCTGAGCTGGACCAGACCCAATCCGGACATGGCAAAGTGGGCAGCAAAACTAACAAAGCATGGAATCAAAATCGCGATTTTATCAAACATGCCGATTTCGATCCGTGAGTACATGCGCGGCATAGACTGGCTTCCCACCTTCGATCACTACACCTTCTCATGCGACGTCAACGCCATCAAACCAGACGTAGCAATCTACCAACACTGCCTCACCGGTGTCGGGCACTCGCCCGAGAACACCCTGTTTATTGACGACCGCGAGGTCAACACAACCGCTGCCGCAGCGATCGGAATCAATAGTTTCGTTTTCACCACCGCCCGCGCCCTGCGCGAGTACGCCGAAACTACCGGTCTGCCTTCGGTTGAAACAACATAGCATTGATCTCTGTGGATTTAACAGCTGAATTACCAATCGCGAAAAAAACGCTTGGGCTGTGTCTTTAGACGGGAAATTTTCTGTCGTGTGGGTGCTCCTATCATTACAATGATTTGTTGACTGGCTCGAGGTGTGACCGGAAACCCAGTGTTTTCGTAAAACAGAACAACCCTTCCCGCCCGAAACCCAGTGTTTTCGTTGCACCTTGGTTGAAGCAACAAATAGACAACACAAATCACTACCGATCAGAAACGCTCAAATTCACCTCAGGGACTGCCTTGAGCCGTTTCTCCAAAGTTAATGCTTTTTGCCCATCTGTTGATACAGTCGAAGGAAAATGCAGGTACCGAGCCGAACCAGCGACCCGGTCTAAAAAAAAACTACAATGAATAGTAGCGCGCGTGCGGAAAAGGCAACGAGTGAAAACTAAGGCTGAGCCTCAATTTCACTCGTTGCGTACTGGCGCGCCTAAGATGCGATTTGCTCAGCACTTAATGAGGAATTGCGGCTCAGCACTCAGTGCGCGATTTGGCACACCATTCACGGAATGATTTGCGCAATCAGCACTCGTTGACGAGCAGGCTGCCGCAGCGATCGACCATGGTCGTCAGAATCGGCAGCATCTCCTCGATCTCCAAGCCGCTGGCATTGATGATCTCGTCGTTGCTGACGTTGGCGCCATAGAAGGTCTTATAGGCGAGCTCGTCTGCCGCCTGGTCGCGAATGAACTCGACCTGGGTGGTATCGAGGATGGTGCCTGCGACGTTGGTGGACGCCAGGGCGCTGAGACCTTCCGGAGAGTGACCGAAGTTGATCGTCAGGCTCTTGCACTGATTGCCGGCGTTGCTCATCAGGCGGGCGAGCATGTGCCGCCGGCTGAAGGCCGCCGAATCTTTGGGGTCGGGAAGTCGGCTCACGACCGCTTCCATCGACCTCAATCTCTCGAGGAGGAAGCGCAGACGACCAGCGAGCTGGATATACTTTTCGGGTGTCATTGGAACTGTTTCCTTTGTTGAGTTTGGACCCTCTGCATGGAGCGGAGGGATGCGGCAGGAAATTAATAGCGGCGTCCTGCGGAGAGAGAGATTCTAAGAATGCAGATTTCACAGCACCCAATTCAGCCCGTCCTCAGCCATTCAAGAAGACCGCATCAAGTCCGATCCAGGTTCCACATCGTGAGATGGAGGAAGTGAGGATGTGGACGCTAAAGTGGCTCAGGGGTCGGGGTGGTGAATTGATAAAAAGAACCTATCCGTCTGGCTTTGTTACGCTCAAGAGATTTTGGTTTCTTTTCTCTAAACGTTACATACTGACTACTGGTGAGATTGCTTGAACTCGAGATTTCATGCGGGTTTATTAAAGCTCCCTGATTATGTCTCTTTTCTCTAGTAAGCGATTGTAAATCGACCTGAAGACTTAGCGCGAGCCGGATAATCCTTGAACGGGACACCCCTGTCCTCTGGCGTGTCGTTTCGCATGCGATAACGGATAGTAGGCGAGACGCAAAAAGACAAGTTGCTCAACCCTTGCGGGGAAGAGCAACTTATCAATCACTGGTAATCGAGTCAGCCTGCGTTTCCGCGGGCGTAACATCAATCACAGATAACTTCCGCCTATGCGTCGCAAAGGCGATGATTATCCGTAAACGTGATACCAATGGTGGTGCGCGCAGCGTGCTCAGGTTTCCTTGAACACGATACCGATCGTGACCAGGAAGTTGAGCATGCCGTTGATCATGAAGAACGCGAGCCACTGATTGTCGACTGCGTAGTTTGCAGCCGTCAAAGAAGCGATGGTGATGACCAGCGTGATGCAGCCGCGGACGCGGTCGCTGATGCTGGCCAGACCCGATGGGTCAGGTTGGAACATCGGAATCATTATTCTGCTCCTTTCTTGGTTACTGGCGAGATGTCGAGAACGAGAACTTTGGGATCGACCTTGGAGGGGTTCTCCGCGGTGAATTCCTTCCAGCCCGGTCCCAGGATCGTCTCTTCAGCGTGAAGCTTGGCGACCAGCTTCTCGAGCCGTTCGCGATCGGTTTCGATGATGTGGCAAGCCATGGCATAGCAGTCAGCCACGATCCGGCGCCATTCGTCGTCGATTTCGTCGGCCAGCTTGGGACCGTAGTTGGACACCGGACCCGAACCGAAGCCGCGCATGGAGCTTCCGCCGCGACCCACCGAGATGATGCCGACGCGCGACATTCCCCACTGAGTGACCATGCGGTGAGCGATCTGGCAGCCCTGTTCGAAGTCGTTGGAAGCGCCCGTGTCCATCTTGCCGAGAAGCAGCATCTGAGCGGCTCGACCTGCCATCAAGGTGACGATGCGGCCGACCATCTGTTCGAAGTCCTGGCTGTAGCTGTCCTCGGCTGGCATATTTTGCACATAGCCGAGTGCCTTGGAACGATTGACCATCGTGATTTTCACGACCGGGTTGGAGCCGGGCATGACGTCAGAGGCGACAGCGTGACCAGCTTCGTGAACAGTGGTGTTGTTCTTGTCGCTTGTGCTCATGCCCTTCTGGCGTGACTCGTTGGTCGCACCATAGCGCACGAAGTCGATGCCTTCGTCGAAGTCGGCCAGCGAAACGGTCGCGTCGACAGCCTTGAGGGCATTGTCGATCATCTCGTCGGTGGCGTCGTCCGGAAGTCCCTGACCATGCCGTTCTGCAGCGATCAGCGCAGCTCGGTTGCAGGCACCTTCGATTTCCGCACCGCTGTAGCCATAGGCGCGCTCGGCGAGGAGGACGCAATTGACGTCGGCAGCCAGCGGCTTGTTGCGGGTGTGAATGCCGAAGATGGCGGTGCGGCCTTCCTTGTTGGGAAGGTCGACAGTAACCTGGCAGTCGAAGCGGCCCGGACGCAGAAGGGCTTCATCGAGCATGTCGAGCCGGTTGGTGGCTGCGACGATGATCAGACCTTCGTTGTTCTTCATGCCGTCCATCTCGACGAGGATGGCATTGAGCGTCTGTTCGCGCTCGCTGTTGGAGCTCTCTCCTGAGCCGCCCCCGCCGCGCTTGCCGCCAATCGCATCGATTTCGTCGATGAAGATGACGTGCGGTTTGCCGGTCTTCTTGACCTTGGCTCGACCCTGTTCGAACATGTCGCGAACGCGGGCAGCGCCCACGCCGACGAACATCTCGACGAAGTCCGAGCCGGAGGTGGCGTCGAACGTGCCTTCGGTTTCTCCTGCCAGAGCGCGGGCCAGAAGGGTCTTACCGGTACCGGGAGGACCTTCGAGGATGACGCCCTTCGGGAGTTTGACTCCGAAGAATTGGTAGAGCCCGCGACGCTTGAGACCTTTGGCGATGCGCTTCAGTTCTTTGACGGCACCGTCGCAGCCGGCTACGTCGTTAAACGTGACCGTGCGAAGATTGGAGTCCTTATCGTCAGCACTTTGAGCGCGCGACTTGCCGAAACCGGGCTTGCCGCCGCCTGCACTCCCAGCCGCTGCGTTGCGGCTGCGATTGAAGAAGAACAGAGCGATAAGACCGATGACAATCAGCGGTCCAAACGAGAAGGCGAAGCCACGAAGAGCGGCGGTGGAGTCATCCTCCGCTTTCCACGAGACCTTCTTCTCGATCGCAAGTTTCAGAATTTCCTGACGGCCTCCCTGTTCGGGAAGAGTGACAAAATGCTTCACGCCTCCTTTGTAAACGAGGATGCGTTCACTGCCATTGAGGAATGTGATCGAGCCGATCGAGTCGGGTTTGCTGTTGAGCAAATCGAAAAGCTCGTTAGCCTGCATATAGGCTGCTGGAGGGCCGCCTCGACCGGATGGTGCAGTGCTGGGCTTCGAGGCGACAGGAGCGCCGGTGGAAACACCAGTGCCAGGAGGAACAGCCGTGCCGGCAGGAGCAGCAGCAGGCGCACCGGGAAGTGCGACTGATGGTGTCGTATCAGGTGGCGCGGTCGTTTGACCAGTTGGCGCAACCGATTGACTTGGTGCCGCGGGTTTGACCGCAGATGGTGCCGTGACCTGAACAGGAGCTCCTCGACCACCGCGTGCGATGGGCGCTGAGGGCTTGTTGGCAAGGCTGGAGACGGGGCCCTCGGAGACGAGGACGAACCCGATAAATGCCGCAATCGTTGGAATGCAAATCATCCAGATGATGAACTGCTTCCATTGTGGCGACAGAGAAAACTTTAGCTTGGGCATAGAAAATTCTCCTCGATAGCGACTGGGTGCGAGCCCAACCGTTCCGAAGCCGAGAAGAGTCGGCAACGGACAGATTTGTTTGGTGGATATGCCGGGTCTGAATTGAATCGGCTACGACAAACTGAGGTGTCCACGACAAAGCGCACTGTCAGCTCGTTGTCCTCCTCTCATTTTGAAATGAGTGGAAACGAATTGAGAGTGTGGGCTAGGTCTGGATGTGGGGAAGAATCTCAGTTGAATTTGGGGAAGAACAATACGCTTAACTTAAGTGATCCTGTAGGAGCCATTCCAAGCGATGTTTAGGGATGTGCATTTGATCTGTCTTTATGTTTCCATAACAATTGCGCGACCGATTAAGCTAGCTCCGCTAAGTTTCGAGCACGGCTCAAAACGCATACAGGGCATAGGTTCTTGGTTTCAATTATTTCGAGCTGCAAAACTTTTCTCTCGTTAATCTCCCGTCGCTTACTATCCGTTGTAGCAATAATATCGCTAAAACGACGTAGCGAAAGAAACAAAATTGTTTCGATCGCCACGCGTTTCGGACGGGCTATCAATGACAGTCCGTCCGGTTTACGCGGATTACTGAATTTAGAACTTGCGGTGCACGTTGAGAGGAGTCATCCAGAACGTGCCTGCCCGTCCGCCTGCGCAGGCGTGTTCCGTGGGATCGACCGACCAGCCGCGCTCGCCGAGAATCTTCACGACGCGCTCAACGACCTCATCTTCGGGGTAGTTGTCGACATCAATCGCCGACGCGAAATTGAGACCTGACTGTTGTCCGGCCTGCGGAATACCACTGTTTCGCAGCTCGTCTCGAGCGACAACCATGCTCGCATAATCGGCTTCGAGCCGGTCGGCGAACAGTTTGGCCGTCTCTTCGACCTTGTCGACGAAGTCTTCATTGACGATCACACGCAGGTGCGCTGCGCGGGTGGGCTTTCCGATTGGGGCTTCCGTCATTGGACTGAATCCTTGGTTTGACGGTGGATTCTGGCGCTGGGCGCCGGTGAATGGCTTGTGATGCGGTTAGTCCTTATGCCCTTGGCAGGCGCTGACGAACAAAAAAACTGAGTCGATTTAGAATCGACATGGCACCAGTGGAGGTGGCGAAAGATTGCCACCTCCACTGGTGTTAGTCAAAAGACCGGGTCGGAATCGGTTTTAGCCGCCCGACCCGGTCACGTTGAAGCGAGGAAAGCTTACGCCGTCTTCGCCAGATTGGCAGCCAGCGCCACGAGCGTGCGAACGCCCCAGCCCGTGCCACCAGCCGGATCAGCGTCGACTTCCTTGCCGCGGAACGACACACCGGCGATATCCACGTGGATAGCCGGCAGGTCGCGCGCCGCGGACAGGACGAAGAGTGCTGCCGTGATCGAACCTGCGAAGCGTCCGCCTGCGTTCTTCATGTCGGCGATGGTGCTCTTGTTGAGCGCCTTGTACTTTTCGCTGGTAGGCATCTGGAACGCGTCCTCACCCATCGAGCCGGCAGCCGCCAGATACTGGTCAGCGAACGCCTGGTTGTTGCTGAACACGCCGGCGGTGATGTCGCCGAGTGCAACCAGGATGGCGCCGGTCAGGGTGGCGTAGTCGACCAAGTGGGTGACCTTGCCGTGGATGCGCGCGTAGGAGATCGCGTCGACGAGCGTCAGGCGACCCTCGGCGTCGGTGTTGTCGATCTCGTAACTGCGACCGTCGATGCTGGTGTAGACGTCACCGGGACGGTACGCCTCGTCGCCGGTCATGTTTTCGGTGGCTGCGCAGTACGCCTTCACGCGGATCGGCAAGCCGAGCCGGGCGATGGCGCGCATGGCCGCGATCACGTCGGCACCGCCGCACATGTCGTACTTCATGTCGCGCATGCCGTCAGCCGGCTTGATGTCCAGACCGCCGGAGTCGAAGGTGACCGACTTGCCGACCAAACCGAGCACCGGACCATTGGGGCTGCACTGCGCCGGCGCGTAGTCCATGATGATGAACTTCGGCGGCACCTTGGAGCCCTTGGCGACGGCGAGGAACGCGTTCATGCCGAGTGCAGCACACTCGTCACGCTCGAGAACCGTGGTGATGATCGTGCCGCCGGATTCTGCCGCAACCTGCATGGCCAGCTCAGCCATGTAA
>JADYXR010000066.1 GCA_021772095.1 Candidatus Obscuribacter sp.
CTCAAATCGTTACGCGTTTCGTGCGGGTCGGAACTTACCCGACAAGGAATTTCGCTACCTTAGGACCGTTATAGTTACGGCCGCCGTTCACCGGGGCTTTGTTTCGCAGCTTCGCTTACGCTAACCGCTCCACTTAACCTTCCGGCACTGGGCACGCGTCAGCCCCTATACTTCACCTTACGGTTTTGCAGAGACCTGTGTTTTTGTTAAACAGTCGCTTGAGCCTATTTTTTGCAACCATCTCAGGCTTCACACGCGTGGTGCTACACCCTAACATGGCACCTCTTCTTCCGAAGTTACGAGGTTAATTTGCCGAGTTCCTTAGAGAGAGTTATCTCGCGCACCTTGGTATACTCTACCTGACTACCTGTGTCGGTTTCGGGTACGAGCACCTATTAATCTGGCTTTCGCCGCTTTTCTCGGCAGCATGGCGTCTACAATGTTGATTCCGTAGAATCTTCCTTACTCGGCCTCATTTTTTAACGCCCGGGCGGATTTGCCAACCCAGACTAACTACGCCTTTGGAGGAGACCATATCCATTGGCCCCCATTGTATAGCCTCCTGCGTCCCGACTTAGCTCCTAACGATTAATAGGTGGGGCATGAATATTAACATGCTGTGCATCGGCTACGCCTTTCGGCCTCGCCTTAGCTCCCGCCTAACCCTGCAAGGACGAGCCTTGTGCAGGAACCCTTAGTCTTTCGGTGCATTGGATTCTCACCAATGTTTTCGCTACTTAAGCCGACAGTCTCACTTGTGGTTCGTCCACGAGTGCTTTCGCTCTCGCTTCTGCCTACAACACAACGCTCCCCTACCACGTAGACAGTAAAGTCTACATCCGCGATTTCGGAAGCATGCTTAGCCCCGTACGTTTTCGGCGCAGAGTCGCTTGACCAGTGAGCTATTACGCTTTCTTTGAATGATGGCTGCTTCTAAGCCAACATCCTGGTTGTCTATGCAACTCCACCTCCTTAATCACTTAGCATGCATTTTGGGTCCTTAGTCGGCGGTCTGGGCTGTTTCCCTTTTGACAACGGAACTTATCTCTCGCTGTCTCACTGCCAGATAATGACGTTATGGGTATTCGGAGTTTAACTCGATTTGGTACGGATTTTCTCCGCCCGCACCGAACTAGTGCTCTACCCCCCATAAGATAAATCTGACGCGGTGCCTCAACGCCTTTCGGGGAGAACCAGCTAGCTCCGGGTTCGATTGGCATTTCACCCCTAAACACAGCTCATCCACCGATTTTTCAACATCGGTTGGTTCGGACCTCTACGCATTTTTACACACGCTTCATCCTGGCCATGCCTAGATCACCCGGGTTCGGGTCTACCGCATGCAATATAGTCGCCCTTATCAGACTCGGTTTCCCTATGGCTTCGCGTATTAATCGCTTAACCTACTACATACGGTAACTCGCCGGCTCATTCTTCAACAGGCACACCGTCACACTATTTAATAGTGCTTCGATTGCTTGTAAGCACACGGTTTCATATTCTATTTCACTCCCCTGCTCGGGGTTCTTTTCACCTTTCCTTCGCAGTACTTGTACGCTATCGGTCACGAGCAGTACTTAGCCTTACCGGATGGTCCCGGCTGATTCATGCAAGGTTTCACGTGCCCCGCACTACTTGGGATGCTCCTAGAGTGGTCGAAGTTTTCGCTTACCGGACTATCACCGTCTCTGGTGCGCATTTCCATACGCTTCAACTAACTTCTTCCAATCTCAGATTGGAGTCCCGCTACCCCGTTGAGACTTTCGTCCCAATGGTTTGGGCTATTCCCCTTTCACTCGCCGCTACTAAGGGAGTCACTGTTTTGTTTTTCTTTCTTCCAGGTACTAAGATGTTTCAGTTCCCTGGCTTGCCTCACACAACCCTATTTTATTCAGGAAGGTGTCGTCGACATTACTCGACGGGGTTGCCCCATTCGGACACCCACGGATCTTAGCCTTGACCGGCTCCTCGTGGAATTTCGCTGTGTCATGCGTCCTTCATCGGCTGCTCGCGCCCAGGTATCCACCATGCGCTCTTTGTAGCTTAACCAAATGTCTCGATTTGCGGTTGGATCCAGGACAGGAGTCCAACAGGCGAATCAAGACCATAAACATTGGTGCTTTGATTACGGACATTTATATATGTCGATTCTCTCAATATGCAGTTTTCAGGGTACTGACCGAGGATTTATGCCACTCGGCTCTGGCGTGGAGGGCTTTTCGGCCCCCACAGAATCACCAATTCTACTTGAGTGATTCCGTTTTGAAAAGGCTTTGTTTCATTTCTGTAACGAGCCTTACACTTGCAAAACTTGGAGGCTAGCGGAGTCGAACCGCTGACCTTCTCCGTGCAAAGGAGACGCTCTACCAGCTGAGCCAAGCCCCCATAGAGACTAACTTGTGTCTTGCCTTCGTCCCTATAGATATAGGATACCAAATGCACTTCGCAAGTTGCTCGCCTTGTTCGAAAGATTCGAACTTGGTAAACCTTCTCTCCGCCGCGTCATTACTCACTCTAACATAGAATTCGTTTTGACGCATGCCCTCAAGAAAGCTTTAAGACTTGGGCTATCGAGGACTCGAACCTCGGACCTCACCCTTATCAGGGGTGCGCTCTAGCCACCTGAGCTAATAGCCCTCAATGCCTTTCTCAAAGGCGAATGCAATGGTATCACTTATCGCAGACTGACGCAGCAACCCAATCCACATATCTTCATATTGCAGATGGCTATCCATCAGGGTGCAGGGCCATTCGGCTCTTTTGCATTCACGCCCCTAAACCAACCACTCCGCTTTACTGGTCCTTTGAAACCTGCTGATGAAGCCGGTTTCATGCGCCCGAGCTGTTTCGGACTTTTATCAACGTCTGAATATGGATATATAAACAGTTGAAATATATCGAGATACAACAGAACCACTGGTGGTGGCAGCCAAAACCGGTGCAAAAGCATCAGCACTGCAGAACCAAATCCTTGACATCGAAAGAACTGAACGAAAGATCGTTGCTCAAGCGGCTTCCTGAGCCTGTCTAAACAAACGAATGCCGGCAACCGCCGTCAACAATCCTGTCAACATCAGAAGCGGAATACACGAAGTTTCCCCGAGCACTGTGGCTTTAAGAAACATTAAGTGCAAGCACGCGAACACGCCCGTCATCACGAACCAAAACACCTTTCGCATTATTCCGCCGATGGCCAGCGGACCTTGCTCGACTACGTCCGCGCCTTCAGCAGCCAAAACCGTCGCTACGACATTCTTCAAAGTCCACATATCGGCACCAAAGGTGCCGCCTTTGAGGTCGAAACACGAAGTAATTACTCCGGTCTTATCTGTATCGAGTTGGTAACACATTATCCGGACCAGCATGTTCTTGTTTAGCCGCGCCTGAATGTAGCCGGACTGCCGATCTACAAAGTCGAACTCGCGATTGGTTTTTGAACCAAGTCGATCTCGACATAGCCGAAAGGCATCGCTAAGCGGCATGGGCAGCGAGAACTCAATAGTGGGATTGGTTCGAATCGGAAACCCGGTGCGCCTTGCTTCGAGCCAACGAAACACAACCGACATAATCGCGATGGTGCCGCCCAGCGGAAGCGCGATAGATACCGAAAACAACAACGCCACTATCAAAGCGGGCCACAGCTCAGGCTGATCTGGCACGCAAACCGCCAGCGAAAAGACCAGGACCATGAGCCAGGTGAAGACAAAAATGATCACCGGCTCCCAGTAAGGCCTGCTGCGATGAAACCGCACCGGACGCCCATGGATAGTGATATTGGATTGAGAACCACTGACCGACTCACCTTCGGCAATCTCTTGTTGCGTCAGCCAGAGCGGATACATAAGAGCAAATTCGCGACGCGAAATCCTGGTCGAATAGCCCTCGGTCGCCTTGTGCTCAATCAGAGCCGCAACTACTTCAGCCTTTGCAGACAATGGCTCAAACAGCCGATCGTACATATATATGTCTAAAGAATTCCGGTCACTCTGAAGCACTTTACCAACGAGGCAGGAGCCGTCGTTGGTAGCAAAAGCGTACAGCTCACCAGCTTTTAAATGATTCAACATTGAGGACCGACCGGCGCGTCTTTCTAAAGTCCTTTATACCCTGACCCGCTCAGAATTGCTTGGAAACTGCATAACATCCGCGCGGCCGGGCATTACTGAATTAGTCGGGCACGCGCCAGACGGATCCAAATCCAATCTATATAAGAGGATGGAGGAGTAACGTGTCTTTAGATGGAAGACTAGTCGGTCGCGACGATTACGAATTTTCTGAGTACTACGAACCGCTGGTGGCCTCAATGCAGAAGGCCCTGGCGGCTAGCGGCACCAAGACAGACATCGCCGTCGGCGAAGCCGGTCAAGATTTCAAGATGGAAATCGGCAAAGGTTCTGATTTGCAATTCTTCCGCAGCTACGCCGCCTACGTCTCAGTGCATGGAAAACCGCCTGCTGAGCCCGACATCTCAATGATCAATCATGAACTGAACGAAATAATCGAAGGGCGATCCGGTTTTGGCGCCTTCCCTCAACTGATCAATCACTCCGACTCAAACGGTTATTACATCGCGGTGGACTTCGAAAACCCATTCACCATCGACGCCCCGTCATTCGGTGGAGGAGAAACCTGGAAGTGCGACATCGGCTCTTGTCATGCCCTTCTTCGCGAACTCGATGAACTGAACAAACATCTAAAAGTTCCCGGCGACGTCGGCCAACTAAACGGCACCGCCATGGTCGAACAAGAAATCAGAGGCGACGTCTTCGAAAAGGAAAAAATGGTCTGGGCGGTCATGCACTGGCTCGCCCGAGAGGCCACAGAACGAAACTTATTGCTCGAGTTTTGCTAACCTCAAAACGCAGGCTAGCCACGGCTTACAAGCAACTCAGATCATCAACCGATATCGGTTGAGTTTTCGAATCGACCACACCAGACGTCAAGTGATCGCGACACCAACGTTTTCGACGCACTGGCGATAACCTTGACTGGGCCCGCATTACAGACTGCCCTGATCATCAACCGATATCGGTTGAGTTTTCAGCACCGAAGGCGAACCTTCCGCTGTCGCCACTCCATCGATTGACAACCCCGATTAAGACGCCATCCGCGCCTGCCACTTCCAGAGTTTCAAATGGAGTCATGGGGATTCGAACCCCAGGCCTCACGGGTGCGATCCGTGCGCTCTACCAACTGAGCTATGACCCCGAGATATTGCAATTATAAATCAAAATCCGCAATCTCCATTACGCCGGAACGCGCCCTGAAACCAACCGCATATCTGATAAATATTTCAGGATGTTACTGCTCCGAAACGCCCAACTCCTGGGGCTTTTGGGTTACGAGCATAACCTTCGCCGGGTCCGCACCGAACTTAGGTGTAGAATACATCCCTTATCGAGTTTAGGGTTATCACAAGGGTTAAGTGACTATATGAACGGTTCTTCGAAGGTCGCGCAAAAACTTACTGCGCTGTTCTTACTGACAGCAGCGATTTATATCCCAAATGAATTGATGGCAGATCGATTCGTGACGGCGGCTCCGACTGAGTCGACAGCAGCCAGCGCATTAATCGGCAAGACTGCGCCGACATTTACTCTCACCGACACGACCGGCAAGAAATGGTCGTCGAGCGACCTGAAAGGCAAAGTAGTCGTACTTGAATGGTTTAATTTTGGCTGCCCATTCGTCAAGAAGCACTACGGCAGCGGCAACATGCAGAAGTTGCAAAAAGAATACATCGGCAAAGGTGTAACTTGGCTTGCCATCACCTCTTCGGCGAAAGGCAAACAAGGCAACGCCACCCCAGCTGAGCACGACAAAGCATTCAAAGACAAAAATTCAGCACCGAGTGCGGTGCTAATTGATGAAGATGGTTCTGTCGGCAAAGCCTATAGTGCCAAAACCACACCTGACATGTACGTGATCAACAAGAAGGGCGTTCTTGTTTACGCCGGTGCAATCGACGACAAAAATGGCGTCGATGAAAGCGAAATCGCCACAGCGAAAAACTACGTGAAAGCTGCTCTCGACGAGCTGCTCGCTGGCAAAACCGTAACGATCGCCGAGACAAAACCTTATGGTTGCTCGGTTAAATACCAATAGATCGATCAAAAGCAAATTTCGGAAGCCTCGAGTTTAATCGCTCGGGGCTTTTGTTTAAGCCATTAGTGAGAGGTCTGGCGCAAACCCTGCGACCTGTCACTGGAAGAAAAGTGGCTTGCATGCTATCTTTTGAGCCTATGTTGGATGCAAACGGGTAGTTTTTCAACTACCTTGCGACATCTATTGAGCTGAGCTGGTCAGGGGGATTTATGAACGGATTCGCAAACGGGTCAGCCCGTGGTTGGACAATTTCACTGGCACTTGCCGGTTCGCTGCTAATCGCTTCGGCGCAGGTTTCGCTAGCTGGAAACGAAGATCGTTTGTCGTTCCGCGAGTTCAAAGATCTCAATCCTGGCATGGAACGCCATGCCACCCGCCAGATGTTTCGCGCTGAACATCGGAATCAACGAGTCGACGATGGCGGACGCTTGCGAGTAGCACCAATCATCAATATCTCGAATGCGGTCCCAGGCTTGAGCAACTCCGCGCAATCAGTCGGAAACCAGATTCGAACCAACGCAGTCGATAAAATGACAAAAGCGCTGACCAAGAATCGTACAGCTCAATTCAATGAAGACGGACAGAAACTTCGTTTAGGCAGCGGAATCGATCTCGATCTTTCATCCAACGATAGAAACATAGCGCTCGGCAAGAATCTCTTTTCAGAAGGCGCATCGGTCCAGATCAACGTCGGCGGCGAGAACAAAACGTTTGGCGCCGGCAGCATGGTTTCTGCAGCGGAGTATGTCGCTGTCAGACAAGCTCTGGGCGAAGGACAAACCGTCTCAATCGATCGCAGCGGCCGCGCCGTTGGCGGCACTGTCAATCTGGATTTAATCGCAATCGATGGACCAAACCTTCGCGCATCGAATTTAGTTATACCAGCCAACATCACCACATCCGGTGACTTCAGCAAACACTCAGACTTCAAACTCCTTGGAGACTTGAACAACTACGGCACGCTTCACGCCATGACCTCAGGCGGCGGCGCTAAGAGTGGTGCCATCCGCGCAGTCGATATCAATAACTATCAAGGAGCGACGATTCGTTCCGACATCAGCAGTTTGACCCTGGACGCTTCCGGCGACTTCAACAACTCAGGAACCATCGAAGGCACAGGCGCCATCACGATAGCCGCCGGCGGATCCGTCAACAACCGTGGCACTGTCCGTGCTACCACCGATCTTAACGTTCAGGCTTCCGCAATCAACAACCGCGGATTGCTCGAAGCGACCGGAGGGAATATCAACCTCAACGGACCGTCAACAGCAATGCTAACGGTCAACAACTCGAAAGGCACATTGCAGGCGCTTAACGGCGCGATCAACCTGCGCGATTCGATGTACTACGGCACATTCGATTCAGGCATCGTCGGCGGTGACTTGCTCAGCAAAGAAGTCAATTTGTTCGCCGGCCAGGCAAACGCCAATCTTTTTGTTAATGACTTGACCGGTCGCGTAAATCAAACCGGACTGGCGACGCACATAGTGGCCAACACTGACGTTCTGACGATTGGCTCGACTTGCTTAACCGGAGACCCGACCATCTATAATACCGCCGGTGATATCGTCATCGACGCCCCTGTTTTGGTCGCCGAGAACCTGGTTTACGTTGCATCAGGTGACATAATCGTCTCCGATGGCGTCTCAATCCAGGCTGGTGACAGTGCACGCGGTTACGAAATCAACATGATTGCCGGTGCCAGCTTCGTGCCGGATGTTGGCGAAGGCTCTGGCGCCATCTCTATTCAAGAAATCGGCGGCGTCGAACTCAACGGGAAATCATCGAAAACCGGCGGCGCAATTCTTTTCGGAAAGGACACGATACTTTCATCCCGCCCAACCGATCTGAGCGAAAACTTGAACGGCGATGGCATTCTATTAGTCGCCTTTAAAGGAAAAGGCACCACAACTGGATCTATCGACCTGGCAGGCGCGACAATCACAACCGGCGGAAGCGGAAGCGGCACCAACGGAGACTTTTACGCGCTTGCCGAAAATGCTAAAGGTGATGCGATCACCACCGGTATCATCGATACAACAGGCGGTTCAGACCCAGGTACGTTTGGCAAGACAGGCACAATCGGCCTGTTCACCGTAAATTTAGTCGCAAGCGAAAAGGGACAACCGGTCATTTACAACGCCGCCGGGAACCGCACAAGCAGCGCGTTTCTAACAGGAGAGTTGCTCAACAAAACAGGCAACATCGTAGTCACGGATATCGAGGGTCAATTCGACATTAGAGCGGCTGACCGACTGAGAATCAACGCCGGTAGCTTGGTCACGCTGAATGGACAAGCTGAAGCCCTGGATGGGTTAGCTGAGATCGTGTCCAACGGCGACATCGTCGCCGGTCCTAATGGTTTGTACAAATCGAACCAGGTGGTACGTTTAATTGCCAATAACATCGGCACGGCGGCCAGCCCAATCACAGTCGATACCCCAGAAATTGAATCATTCGGGAACAAAGGCATATTGAACTACGTGGATGTTGTCGGAACCGGCGAACTTCAGATCGCCGGGATCTCAAAGGGCACGCTCTCATTTAATGCCCCCGGCAAAGTGGTTGCGAATTTCAACGACTTCCTCAATGCAGCAAACATCATTATCAATGCAGACGCTCTCGGAGAAGTGGCGAACATAAACGGAACCAATTCGGTCAAAGTTTCGACCATTACCGGCAACATTCTCAACTCTAATTTCAAGAATGGACTCAGCACTAAAACACTCACTCTGGAATCGACCTCAGGCAGCATCGGAACGGAAGACAACAGATTCCTTCTACCAGGTGGTGTAACCACCGTGGGTGCGAAAACAGAAACAGGCAATATCTATTTGCAAAACGCAAGCGGTGAAAATCTGGTGTTCACAGAACTGGAATCGACGGCAGGAAATGTAGTTGTAGACTCCTTGAATTCAATCACGCTCTCCCCAATCGTCACAGCAGGCGGGTTCTTGAGTGTCGCCACCCAAAATGGAACGCTCACCGCCAGCGGTACTATCAAAGCCGGCACCTCAGTGAACCTCACTAATACAAACGGCAAAATCGCCATTTTGAAAGACACCACCATCGATACCAATGCGGAAGCCGATGGCGAGGGCGATGTCACACTCTCAGTCGGTGCCGCAACCGATGTGCCGACTCCACTTCCGATTAGCAACGTTCTCATCACTGACGGCTTAGGCTCAGGCCTGGTGCGGATAACAGGCGGTGGCGTATCGGCTAAGTCACCGGTCAATACACTCAATACTCCGGAATCAGCTGACATCAGCATCAACAATGGCTTCAAGAATAAGAACATCACCTTTGGTGGCAATGTGGTGATCACCGCTCAGTAGGCTTCACCTCAAGTGAACAATCCTGAAAGCAAACTCTAACATGAAGGCAAGCGGGCGGTTTATCTCGCCTTGCGCGAGTGGAAAGTACAAATCAATTCGCGCGCCAGCCGTCCAGCTTCGGCACCATCACCGGCTTCCAGGGCGTGCATGATCGGAACGTGCGCGCTCGCTAAATTCTCTAACTCATCTTCGCCTATTCTGCTTTTTAACGTAATCCGAAACTTGCTTTCAAGAACTACCGTGTTCCACATCGTCGTAAGCAAGTTATTGTCGGCAGCTTCAATGATACGTCGATGAAACTCCATATCGTGCGCGGAATAATTTTTCAGATCCTTCTTCTTCGCAGCCGCAACGAAAGCGTCGACTTCCTTCTTCAAAGCGCCGACATTTCCTTTCAGTTTAGGCGCGGCCAGTTCTGCAGCCAACTGTTCAAGAACCGAACGAACTAAATAAGCCTCTTCGATCTCGCGGTCGGTGATTTCCCTGACGCGCGTACCTTTATATGGTTCTTGATCAATCAGCCCGAGCCCCTGCAAATCGCGCAACGCCTCGCGGACAGGTCCCTGGCTAGTGCCAAGCTCCTGGGCAATTTGCAGCTCAACGAGACGGTCACCTGGTTTCAGGGTGCCGTCCAGAATGCGCTCCATGAGATTCTCGCGAACAAAGTCTCGAGTCGACTGTCGTTTTGCCATTTCGTAATAAAACATCAGGATGGACAACTAAGAGGATGATGATACACTATACTCAATTATAGATAATCAATAATTGATAATCGATTCAGTTAATAACCTACCTATGAAACCTTTCAGGAGGTCCAAAATGTCTCATTCAGCAGTTCATGCCGTTTTCCTCAATCACACCGATGCCGCCAACGCCATCAACGCGCTAACCAACGGCGGATTCGCACCGGGACAACTGTCCGTCATCGGGGAAGATAGCGATTCCTTCAGGATGGCTACGGCTAACCTGCAATCCACAAAGGTCGACAGACTGATGATCGGTCTCGGCATCGCAGGCGCTCTGATCGGCACAACGATCGCCGCATTCGGAGTTCAGCACCTCCCCGGATTCGACGCCACCTACATCTCCCCCATCACGCTGACCGCCGCATTCTCCGGCTTGGCAATGGGCATGGTGACCGGGCTTGCAACTGGCGCAATCGTTCAATTGGACAGAATCCCGCCATCGGAATCCGAAGTTCGCTTAGGCAAAGTACAAAACGGCGACATGACAGTTTCAGTCACAACAACCAGCGCGACTGAACTCGAACGCGCGCAAAGATTGATGATTGAAAATGGTGCCAAACACGTTTCGATCGACTACGACACCGCAGTCATCCCAACACTAAGAACTGCTCCAGAACTGGCCGTCTTGAAATCAGCGTAAGAGTTTAACGAACCAAGTACGCAACGACACTCCAGTTGTTGCCAACAAAAATTGCGCGATTGATAAATATCGATCGCGCAATCGGCTAACAGAGCGCGTTTTGTTACAAGCTTGTGGACGGAACGAATTGCATCGCGCGGTTAACCGCGTGCGAACTTGCTCCAGCTCCCAGAACTGGAGGCGCGCAGTTGCTGCCTACACTTTGATCAACTCATCAATCCAACTCAAACAAAGCTCCTTCGCCTTGCCTTCAGACTTTGGTTTAAACGAATGATCGCCGGCAACAACCTCTGATTTAAAATCAGCGGTTATGTTTTTTTGAATTTTTTCCAGTTCGTCCATAGGACAAAGTTTGTCTTTGTCGCCTGTGATAAAAAGCATCGGCGCGCTAAGATTCGCCAGGTGAGACCAATCGCGAGGCTTGGAGTTTTTACTCATCCCTTGAATCGGCAAACCGTAATAAACCAAGGCGCGAATATCACTGCGCTCCGCAGCGACATATGTACTCACGCGAGCGCCAAATGATTTTCCGATCAAAATCGGATTGCCATGCTCCTTCATAAACTCAATCGCTGAGACCAGCTCTGGCTTCTCGTTCTTTCCGCCCATCGAAGGCGCCGGCCGTTTGCCCATATAGCCAAAGTTAAATCGCAGAACCATAAATCCCAGTTCTACAAGACCACTCGAAGTATTCTCCAACAACGGCGCATCCATCCCGCGCCCCGCCCCGTGAGTGATAATCACGCACCCACGTTTCGCGGCACCAGATACGACACCATCTAATCCGTCAAATTTCACTTTACGTTCAGTCACTTCTTCACCTTAGTAAATCGGATTATCGTTTTGCAAAATTTAGTAGTTTGCAATATCAAGAGAACTCGACATTTTTCATCAATAGCACTTTAGCAGTCACCGAAAAGTTCAACCGATATCGTTTTTAGGTTCAGAATCAGGTCGACAGCAAAACTCGTCATGCTAATAAAGGGTAATTATAGGCAAGCGCGTTTTTTCGGACCAGGGCAGCGTTAAGGCAGGTTCAAAAACTCAACCGATATCGGTTGAGTTTTTTCATCCCAGTTGAGCACTTTGGAGAATCCTTCCCATCAAACGGCACCAGTACGGCCATACAAGCATTTCCTCGACCGACTTGACAGAACTAGACCGACCGGTCTATTATAGTTTTAACGCCGCAATTAAATCCCTTAAAAGCCTGAGCTGAGCACGATTCAGGCGACCTTTTCCTGCGTCGGAAAAGAAATAGACTGGTCTGCTACGAGCTGAGGTTTAGAAACCATGTATCAATTAACTCGATTCACTACTGAATACATCATGGCTGGCGATCCTGAACTACCCACGATGATACTTTATGATTTTGCACGGTCGCACAAATCTGCGATTCGCGCGCGCGTCGCTGAGAATCCTTCCACACCGATTGGGATTCTTCTGAGACTGCTTATCGATCAAGAGGCTGAGGTTAGGCTCGGTCTCTCATATAATAGGAGTCTGCCAAAAATGTTTTTGAAGCAGCTCGCCAACGATTTCGATGTCGATGTGCGTTTAGGTTTGGCCGAAAATCCTCGAATGCCGAAATGCATTTTGGAGATGTTGGCCGATGATGAGAATCCGTATGTTTCTCATCACGCCTCTACAACATTGGCATACTTGAAAGAACAACCGCCCGCTGAAAACGAAGTGGCCGCCTGAGGCTATGCCAACCCTAATCAAAACCGGAGAATTTTATGAAAGCTGTTGAAGCACGAAAAGAAGTAATCGCAAAACGCCTGACTGGCAAAGTAGCGTTGGTAACTGGTGGCGCCCGTGGTATCGGAGCTGCAATTGCACTTCGGCTCGCGGAAGAGGGTGCGACCGTCGCAATCTCTTACGTCCGAAGCAAAGACAAAGCAGATGAAGTCGTCTCACAAATTGCCGAGCTTGGCGCCAAAGGGTTGGCACTGAAAGCCGACTCTTCGTCAAAACAAGACACTGAAAATCTAATCGACCAAATCGCAAAACAGCTGGGCAAGCTAGATATCCTGGTTAACAACGCGGGAGTCTATGAACACGCACCAGTTGAACAAATTGATCTCGAACATTATGAGAGAGTTTTTGACGTAAACGTCAAAGGCGTAATTGCCACCACAGTAGCAGCACTCAAACACATGCCTGACGGCGGCAGAATCATCAACATCTCGTCTGGCGCTGCGCGAGTATCCATGCCGGGAGCTAGCGTTTATTCAGCCACGAAAGCTGCGCTCGATACACTGACCAGAATTTGGGCACAAGATCTCGGCAAGCGCCGCATCACAGTCAATGGTGTCGCCCCTGGTACCACTGAATCGGACATGTTCAACACGGCCATATCCGATGAATTCAAAGATGCAATGATCGCAAAGACAGCACTGGGACGAATCGGCAGACCCGATGACATCGCAGCAGCAGTCGCATTCCTAGCCTCGGAAGACGGACGCTGGGTAACTGGACACACCATCGCAGCCGATGGCGGAATCAACATTTAAGATTTTCGAGTCGTCAAACGACTCACTCCTCCAACAATGTTTCCTCGATCAAGCTTGACTCCCCGGTCAAGCTTGATTCGTTTTAAACTTGGAAAAACAATGACTAGCGGGCGCCATAACGCGCGAACGCGAGTCACGCATACGAGAGGTCGCACTCAAATGCACCAGATGGTCACGGCTTCGAGCTTGATTTCATTGTCATCGCTATCTCGCAAATGAAATTCAATGCGACCGCATTCGGTGCCAACTAATCGCAGAACTTCGCACTTACGAATCCCCTGTCGAGGCAGCTCACCCGATTGCGAGAGGTCAGGAAATTGCTTCTCTAGTGTCGTGAACGGGATCTGGTATCGCAAGGAAAATGTCGCGTGGCTGATTAGAACATCTTTGACGCCGCCAGCAAACGGGTCGCTACTATCGCTTTCATCGGCTGTTTTTGGCTCAACCGGAGTCAGCGAGATCTCCTCGAAGAGTGGGTTTCGCGCGTTCAGAACAAGTACGCCTTCTGCATTTTCGTAACCATGCCCGAGACGATCAATTATTTTGTCCGCGAATCGTCCTTCTACAACGATGCGAAAATCATCGAGCATCTTGTTGAACAGATCGTCAGGAGGCGCATTAAAACAGGCTTTGCGATAGATGTCATCGCGCGAGGCAACTTCCTCTGTCATGTCAATGTACTCATCGATCATGTACGAAGGCGTGTCCATCGAAGCGACGGCCATCGCCTGCGCTCCGTATCCCAACTCGTTCTTCATATTAATCAGTGCGCGAGTTGATTTGTTTAAAAAACGCATCGCTATTGGCTCCGGATTTAGGCCTTCCAAACCCGAGTCACACACGAATCTGGAGGGGAATAGTGTAACAGCTCCTGCTGGAATTTTAGATGGGGCTGAGTTCAAAACTCGGATGTTGGATAGACGCGATGCCCCGTCTGCTGCGAATCGCGATGCCTCACCTGCTGCCGATCGCGATGCACCGCCTGCTACCGATTGCGAAGGTTTAGATTCGAGTCGTTGTTTTCGTTGTTTCATAAAATAATTCCTGGGGGCGTGCAGAACTGAAACTTATTGCGGAACCTGCGAGCTAGCCGTAGGGAAGCTGCTTGGAGTGGTGCTGAATCTTTGTTGGGCGCGCAAAGCTTCAACCATGCGGGCGCGGATTTCTTTTGCAAATTCGTATTGTTTGATTTGCTCGGGGTTCAGTCCGGAATATCTTTGATCGGCCCAGAACTTCGCATCAGCCGGAGAGCGCATGGCTTCTGGTGTTGCGTTAATGCGCCACCAATCTCTGTTCTCCAGTTCGGAGCGCACCGGATATTTCAGGTCCGAATTCCAATATGGAATCTCCGGTATCGGTGAGCCTGGAGCCACGTTGAGTTCAGTCCTCAACCACTGTTCGACTTCTTGCTTGGCGCGCCCAACGGCTTGCTCGGTTTCTGACGCAGCGGCTCTTGCGATGGCGCGGCTTTCATCGTTCATGACACCAAACGGTTTTCTGCCCAGTTCGCCGCTGCCACCAGGGAGGATACCATAAGGATCGCTACCTTCCAGTGGCGTGCCTGGCCTGGAGCCGCCGTAGACGTCTCTTCCAGAATCACGAACTGAACTGATTGAAACATCAACCGTTTTGTCCTGGAAGAACGGTCCGGTTTCAGGACCTCTGATTTTGACGATCTTCGAATAACCGCCTGGTGTAAAGTAATTGTCGATCGAGTCACCGGCGATCAATGTATCGGAAATCGATCTGATTGATGAATTATCTGATGGCACAAACCAATTATCGTTTCCGCTGCGTTGCAATAACTGGCGCTCTTGATCGCTGAGCTGGAGCTGCATTCCGCGACCATCCGCAGTCGCCTCCAGAGCACTGTTGTGTGGATCGGACATCTTCGCATGCAAGGTTTTTAAATTGTCGAGATCGGCCTGAGTGACAAACGCACCATTGGCGTTTTGTCCGCGAAGTTTGCTGCGCAAGTCGAGCTCTTCTTGCGACAACTTGCCACCAGTTTTTGCAAGCTCACTTTCTTTTAAACTCAATGCATCGGCTTGTGCTTGACGCTCATCGAATCCGCGTTTTGCATTTTGCAAGTCGGCCAGTTGCTTGGCTTCTGCGTCGGACAAGGTGCCGGCAGGGCGTGCTTCGAGGGCTTTGAGCGTATTTGCGCCGTCCTCATTAATCAAGCCTTTGATGCGTCCGCCGTAAAGCATCGCCATGAATCCTGGCGGTCCGACCTGGTGCTCTTTGATTGCTTGAACAACATCAGCGACATCGGCTGTTGTAAATCCGTCGCCCTTGTAGCGCTCCATAACGGTTTCCGCAGCGCGGGCACCATCGAGGTGGTGAGTGAAGAAGTTTCTTCCATGCTTGTCGGCATCTGAAAGCATCGAAGCGAGGAGGGCTTTTTCCATATCTTTTGGCGAGAGATTTGCGGCTTTGCCAGCGTCAAGAACGCGCCCAAGCTCGCCTTGCGTGTGAATCCAATTTACTTCTTGCTCGACGTCCATCACGCCTTTCCCATTGCGAACGCCGGTGTAATGTTCGCGCACTTCGGAGAGGACACCGAGTACTCTTTCTCTTTGCGCAGGCGAGAGATTCGCGTCGTTCAATCTATCCAGGACGCTACCGGAACCAGAAGCGCGAACGTTAGACAAATCTCCTTCGAGTAAACGTCTGGAAGCAACTAGTTCTTCAGGCGTGCGCTCAGGAAAATCGGCGGCGGTTTTATGCCAGGCTTCGGATTCTTGTACTCTCTTCTCAGCTCTGCGCGCCAATGCGATTTTGTCAGCGTCATTGGAGGCTCGTAACTCGTCGATTTGTTGTTTCCACTGGGCGATCTCTTGGGGGCTCAAAGGTTGTGGATTGCTTCTGCCATCCCAGGTTTCTGGAGTCTGTGAAGTCGATGGAGCTGAGGTGTCACGCACCGCAGGTGGTTCACCAGAAGTATCCAATCTTGGTGATGAACCATCACGCGCATCGCTTCTGTTTACTGACGCCGGTTGTTCGTTGCTTTGCGCATCAATCCGCGGAGACGGGTCATCCGTCCCAGTTGCTGGCGCATCGCTTCGAGTTCCGATTGGTCCTTCGGTCACAGCTGGTGCATCGCTGCGAGTTCCAGTTGGCGCTCCGGTCACAGCCGCTGGCGCATCCCTTCGAGTTCCGCCTTGCGCTCCGGTCGAAGCTGATGGCGTGCCGGCATCAGTTCTCACCGGCGCGTCGGTGCGGACTAATGGCCCGTCCGTTCCATTTGCAGCGGCTAATGCGGGTCTTGCCTCAGATGCGCCACCAGTCACGGCGACAGCAGGGACATCAACGGCACCGCTTCCTCTGACCGTTCGATAAGCGGCACTGCCACCTTTGATCACTGCAGTGAACCCGGCACCTGCGACTACGCCAATCGACCCCGAGACAAGCGCTTCAGAACCAGCTTGCTTCACCGACTTGCCATGCAGGATTCCATCACCGAAAGTGACGGTTGCATTGCCTGTACCATTGGCGGTGGCATTCATAGCCACTTCGATTAACGCTTTGTTAGCAGTGCGTTCAATTGATCGATTCAAAGTAGTTGTGACGACTGCCATCAATGTCTCTTCCTGTCCGCTGGCTGCGACGCTTGAGACTACCTGGCGCAACACTGCTTGATCGACATGCGAGGCGCCATTAGCGAGTGCATTGTTCACAGCGGCGGTCAAACCGCGTTCCAAAACTTGTTCTTGCCCTTCGCGAATCAGCGTCCGACCGGCTGTCGTGGCGAGTATCGTGGTTGCCGATTCTTTGGCGGCGACCGTTCCGAGACCAACCAACCGTCCGGCATGAGCGGCACCAAACAGGTTGATGGCTGCCGTGGCACCGCCGCTCAGAGCGTCTCTGGTAATGTTGCGGTTCCGGTATCGTAGTCAGCACCTCGGACCGCAGCATTGATACCGACTTTAGCTACGGCACCACCGGCTGCGGCAGCACCGAGAACGACGAGGCTGACTCCACCCGTGGCTACGGTGGTTGCAACGGTGCCAGCGACGATAACGACATCAGTGGCGACACTAGCTGCGGTGGCTTCGGATGATTTGTATTCACGAAGCGTTTCATTAACTTGTGCTTGCAGTCTTGCCTGTTCGTCTGCTGGAAGCTGCGAAAACGTTTTTGATGCATCACTCATACGAGCGCTGTAATCGCTTAATGCAGTATCAAGTTGATAGCTGGTCCCGTCGAGATTATTGACAAACCAGCGACCAAGCCCATCTTGGCTCATATAAACTGGAGCGCGGTTGTCGTTGAACGCTTCGCGATCAGTCGAAGGTCTATCGCGAAGCAAAAGAGCGACGGCGGTTTTGTCATCACCCGATAGTCTGTCCAAAACTTGAGCGGTGACATCACCATACTTGCCGGCGAAATCCTGACGCATCTGCTGGAGTTCAGACGGCTCTAAACCAGACAGCGTGCTTTTCAATCCATCCACGTTTTCGGCAAGCGAGAATTCTCTGACTTTGTCGGCATTATCCATGGTGCCTTGACGCAAAACGTTAAGTACCAATTCACGTTCTTGCGAATCGAAGCGACCAAGCAGCCTGCGCTGGTTTTGCTCACTCATCAGAAGCCGAGTTTTATCATCCGGTGTGATTTTAGTAATGTCGGTCAGAACACTGTGCAAGTCGCGATTCAGTTCAAATCGTTTCTCCATTGGCAAAGATCCGGCCTCCAAAAGCGGCTTGGCATAACGATCGAAACCACGTTCGAACGAAGAGCCGCGACCACCAACGCGAGTCGGCAGAGCTTTATTGAGCGCATCGATAATGCGATTATCTTCAGCGGTTTTCGGATGAAGCAATCTCTGGCGAAGTCCAGGATCTTGAGTAAGAGCAGATTCGAGATCGCGAAGAGCCTGGGCACCATCTCGGTCACCAGCGCTTCGTGAATAAAGTGCCTCAGCCAGACCTTGCTCCGGTTTCTCGCCACGAGCAACTTTATCGAGCAGCCCTTTAGTGATCTGCAGTTCTGAAGAAGAACGACCGAGCGAACTCGTCAAAGCGCTGTCCAGATCTCTGCGAAAAGCCGCATCATCGCGATAACGGCGCTGCTCATCAGGAGTCATGTTGCGAACTGATTCAACGATTTGCGTTCTGTCATTTCCAAACAGATGTTCGTTGTCATTCACGGCATCAAGGATCGGGCGACGACCCTGACGTTGTGCGTCTTCGAAGGTTGGTGCGCTGAGCTTCGCTTCGAGAACACCGTTCACTCGCGCAAGTTCACCACTGCTCAAGAACGACAGCACGCCTTGAACTTCGCGACGATATGCTGGTTCTGTTTTCAATCGCTGCCAATCTTCTTTGGACATATTTTCGACTGTCGAAACAACTTCTGCAGCAGATGAATCATTAAAAACACCTTTGTGCTTCGCCAGGTCATTGACCAGCGAACCTGACGGGCTAGCGATCAACGATTCCCATGCCGCGACTTCGGTCGAATTGCCTGCACCCTTTAGTGCATTGTTCAAATCAGTGAAGTAAGTCAAACTTTTCAGTTGCTCTGCGTTGAGACCATTGCGCGATTGTGCCGACAACGACTTGCCTTCATTGTAGGCGCGGCGCTCATCAGGCGTCATCGCCTTCACTGTCATTTCGATTCCTTTCTCGTTATCGTTGAAAGTGCCGTTGTTGTCTCTGACCAGTTGAGCAGCGGAAAGTTTGCCTTCACTGGTAAATTGTTGGGACCGTCTGAAATCGTCACCACCGCCAAACGCCTCTCTGAGCTTGCCTTCACCACCTTGTTGGGCAAACTGTCTTCTCACATCGGCAGAAGTTCCGCGGAAAGCCTCGCTTAGCATGGTCAAATCTTCGGCACCAAGGGCGATATCAGCCAGCTTGATCGTATCCTGTGCGCTGCGTTTGTCGGTTCCTTTCAAGTAGATGGAGAGCGATTCTTTGGTATCTTTGCTCAAATTGGGATCTTGCAGCAATGCCGTTTCCAAACTAATACCATAACGGTTTTGATAATCACGATTGACTTCGGCGATTTGCGTTGAGTTCATTGTAGACACAGTGTCCCTCAGGTCCTTCTCGATGTTGCCATCCGAACGACCAGATACCCACTGCCCACGTTCAATCAATGAAGCGTGAATGTTTCCTGCATCATCAGCGCGGTTGTTGTCTTTGCGATTTAAGATGTTGATCGCTCGATCCAGTTCAGCACCAGAGAATTGTCCACGCAACTCTTTGTCGAGAGTGGTACCAAATTTGGTGCGGTAAGTTTGGTCGATCAGCTCTTTCTCGCGCTCGGTCGAGTTGCGCAAAATTTCGAGAACAGCATTGCCGTCACCACCAATACCGGTAAAACGGGTCAAGCCACCATGCAGCGCATGCTGGATGGCGTCGGCTGACGTTACGGCTTTAGCGCGCACAGCAGGAGACTCAGCGCCGCCCGGCTCCGCCAGACGATTACGCTTAATCTCATCCACGAGCTGCAATCCCGGCAGAGCCGGTTCCGTCCGAGTCAACTGCGTGTCCTTGTACGAGGTCCACGCCTCCTGACTGTTTGCCTCACGGGAAACAGCCGCCAACGAACGACTGCCCGCCGGCTCTGGCGCCTTTTGGTGTTTCTCGCCCGGATTTGTTTGCTCTGCAGCCATACAACGTCCCCTTCAAGTCCCATGAGAGCAGTCTAGATTTGAGACATGAAGGTTTGGTGAGAAACACTCACAATTGAAAAATCGGCGCATGGCGAAACCAAAACCTCGCGCCACCCACACATGCGAATTTTTTCGGCATCTAATGTTCAGCACACAAACTTAGCGGATAACCGAGGAGCAAGCGTACTCAGTCCACATTGCGGGTAAATTGGATGAGAACAAAACGTGGAAAGATTAAATGCGTTGTTTGCCTGCACTGCTATCGATTATTTTGTTTTCGCAAGTCAACCTTGCCGCCTTCGCGGCGAATGAACCGAAGGCGACGAACCTGGACAGACCGACGATGATTCTGGTTGAGAATCTCGACTGCCCAGTTTGCAAAGAAGTCCGTGTAAATATCGCACCAGTGGTCGAGAAATATAAGAGCAAGATCAATTACATCAGACTGGCAGTTGACGACAACGGCGCCACCGCTGAAGCTCAAAAGAAGGCAAAAGAATTAGGTGTCGACTGGTTTCTCACCGATTCAGCCGCGACCTATCCATGCGTTGGTGCGTTCTCGAAGAAAGGTCGACTCGTACGCGAACTGGTTGGACTCAGACAGGCCACAGACTACGACAACGCCGTTCAGAAAATGCTGAAACCATAGATCGTCATGCCACTTGGACCGTTCAAGTTCCAAATTCCAAATTCAAAGTTCCAAGTTCAAAATACATAGAAAGTGAGTAGTGACACTGGAATTTTCTCGCCCGCTCCAGTCTCCGCCCAAATCGTACAATAGTACAATCCAGGCCGCCACTCAGGTTTCACCTCGATAGCACAGGCGAATCCGGAACTACTCACGGACATGTCCCTGGGAAAATAATTGGCGATCTGCTCGGTGCCAATCCCATACGAATAAGTTGAATTCAATTCGGAGACGCTCATGCGACGAGGAAAGTCTTCACGAGTGACGCTGACGCATTGTACGCGGTAGCCGCTGTTGAGCGTTCCACTGACATGCACGCGTGTGCCTCGGTAAGCTTTATACGGAATTCTGCTGATGTTGCCGTATTTGTTGATGAACTCCTGATCGGCAACGACACTGATGCCGAACTGTGATTGACTCAGCCCGACGCCGACGTGGGTTCGATACTTGTCTAAAATATTTTTTCTGTGTCCATCCGAATGCATCCACATGCTCTCAAGACCCGCTATTGAGGCCCGGCTAAATCTTGCCTTCGGATCCGGCTTTTGCGGACTGGCGGAGGCGCCGTACCAAGCGAAATTCTCAGCCACATAGTCAGTGCCACCTACGAAGTTGTAACGCTGGGGCGGCTTGGTGCCGTCCGGTTCCCAATGCGAGTGCGCTCCAAGTGCGAGCAACTTGTCGGAATGTTTTTGGCCGGCAAGCGAGGCGATCGGATCTAGTGCAACGGGGCGCAATCCGTTTTTGCTGCGATCGATATTTATGAGTTGCACCATATATAGCCGGGCTTGTGGCAAAGTCATTGAATCGTAGTTGGCGCTACTCTTTTTGGCGGCCGCAAAAACAGAAGTCGGCAACGCAAAAACCACTATTGGTAATAGCACCAGCAATGCGCGCCCACAAATTTCGATGAATCTAGTTCGATGCTTCATTTGATTTTGCTCTTGTTTCTGTCTTTTGATCTTATATGAGAAACGAAAAATTATTTTTCCAAAGCGCAAATTTAGTATCGACGATTCAAGAGGCCGCCAGGCGATTCCATCGATGAAATTTAATGGTCCGTCGTGGCAAGTTCGCTCGATGCTCGCGTATCGGCCGCAATCAGCAAAGTCTCAATTGTGGCTCCATCCAGAGGGGAAGCCGCCAAGCCGGCGGTAAATGAAAAGAGTTCAGGACGATATTCTATCGGATCAAAAACCTCACCCACTAAAATTTGAAGTTCATCGCTCAGCAAAGTAAGCACTTGAGAGGCGGTATCACTATCGATACCAGGCATCAGAATGACGAATTGATCGTCACTCCACTTTCCACGCACATCTTCCGCGCGAAGTCGATAGCGAATGAGCTGCCCCAGCTTAGCGACAATAAGTTCACGGGAATCAATGTTTGCGTCCGATGCATTTTGAAATTTAGAGGAAAATTCGTCGTGGAAATTTAGCTTTAAAAGGCAGAGGGACGACACGACAGAAGTCGGTCCTGGAGGCAGTCCTGGCAGCGATTCCACTACTGCTGGACTGGCCGAAACCGCACATGGAGGCTGTCGCTGTGGCGGTCCTGAAACCGATTCTGGAACCAGTTCTGAAACCAATCTCGCAGAGTGTCCTTGGGCCACGGAAGAATTCGATTGATGCAGGACGCGGCGAGCATCCTCTAGAAAAAATGCGCGCGTCTTCAATCCACTCAGTGCATCGTTTTGCCATCGGCTCTGAATTTGAAGTTCCATTTTTATCGCTTTGCGCACGCTCGCAATCAGTTCCACTTCATCGATTGGCTTTGCAATAAAATCATCACCACCGGCTTGCAGAGCCGCCAGTCGACTTTCAAGTTCCACGCGAGCACTAAGGAAAATGATTGGCAAATGATGCCAGTTACGATCCTCGCGAATTGCCGCGCAAACGTCGATCCCGCTGGTCGTCGAAGAAAGCGAGATATCGAGAAGCATGATCATGGGCTTAAAACTTTCGATAGCGTGAAGAATTTGATCGACTTCGCTTACCGTTCTGACCGAGATACCATGGTTGGAGAGGAGCTTCTCGACATGCGAACAAAAATCATTGTCGTCGTCCACAAGCAAAACTCTGGGCTTACGTTCATGCTCAAAATCTCGAAGCTGTTCGATGGACGCAACAACATCATCGTCAGACATCGGACCGGGCATCGTCTCAAAAGAAGAATAAACGATCATCGACGCCCCAAGGTAGAGTGCGGAAGCCGGCGTTACGCTCATGTCGGCCAAGATGCCAACTGTGGGCAGAACAGTTTCATCCAGGAGTCTGACTTTCCTGGCGATATCACAGGCAGTATCATTCGGAATAGAACGAAGATCGAGCAACAACGAACAAATATCCGATGACTCCAAGACACCATCAACCTCGAAGGGAGGCACGGCGACAGCGTTTAACTCAGACAACAAACGATCCTCCATTCCAGAAAAACCAGTCGCTGAAACAAACATTGATTTGCTGTTTCGGTCAGAAACCTTGAGCGCCGTTTTCTCTTCAGTTAGCGGAGATGGTCCATTTATGCCGGCAGCCTGCTTGGCTTTATTCAATGCACTTTCGAGAATCTCATAGTCGTTATCCGATTCTCTGCCACTTTTCATTTTTCTGACAATTTCTTCAATCTCTCCAGCAGCCAAACCAACTTCAGGAAATCCAAACGATGCGGCAGTTCCGCGCAGCTTGTGCGACAAAACAAGAAGACTATCTAGTTCACACTGAAAAACGTGCTTGAAGATCGTCCTCAACAGATCTTGTCAATAGACAGGCTCGCTTGGAATTTTCAAGATGCCACCACTTGTGGTGC
>JADYXR010000067.1 GCA_021772095.1 Candidatus Obscuribacter sp.
AAATACCGCCGCCCAATCTGGCGAAAACGCTGATCAAACTGGCGCCGAAGCCCAGACCGACAAGTGCGTTCAGATCTCTAGTTGCCCAATAAAATCCGGTGACACCAAGAAGACCGAGTCCAACCACTAGAAGTCCGGTGACGCTGCCACCTTTGAAGGCGACGCCCAGTGCTTTTTCAAGTCCGTCGCGAGCGGCTTCTGCTGTTCTGACGTTTGCTCGTACTGAAACATACATGCCGATGAATCCAGCGGCGGCACTCAAGACCGCTCCTGTGATGAAGCCGTAAGCCGTCGTTGGTCCCAGAGCGAAGAAGATAATGATTGCAAGAATTACGCCGACGATGCCGACTGTCGTGTACTGACGATTCATATAAGCGCTTGCGCCTTCTTGAATCGCGGCTGCGATTTGCACCATGCGTTCGTTGCCGGCCGGGAGCTTCAAAACGCTAAGTCCGGCATATGCTCCATATCCGAGGGCCGCTAAGCCGCCTCCTATACACGTCCCAAAAATTTGGTTCTGGTCCATTAGCATTAGTAAACTCCCTTAGTGAAATACCAGTTCGCGGCCAACTGGCCTCGAACTCCGACAGCAACCGAATTCAGTTTCCGCTGCTTGCAAAGCGGCAAACGAACAGACCAGTTCAATTTATCAGGATCTACTACAAGACATCTCAAAGCGTATTTAATATAGCCTCGCCTGTGGTGGCAATTTTGCAAGGCGAAAGTTTTCAAGTAGCGAGTAGGAAACATTGGGAATGCCTCACCGTCAGTGTTAGGATTGCGCGCCACCAGAAAGTTAAGGTACATTCATGTGGCAATGTTTCCTGTTAAAAAAAATATCGTGCGGATTGCTCAGCTCTCATTTTTACTTGCCTTAATAACTTGTAGCCCCTGCGCGGTTTTCGCGCAGTCCAATGTTGGGCAAAACACAATCGTCGAGGTAAGAGAAGATCGCGCGAAAACTTCCGCTGCCCTTCTAACGTCGAGTAAGAAACAGCTTCCACGTCCGATAATTCAATTTCTTCAAGGAGAAAACGGAAATACCGTATTGGTAGCTGATTTCAACGATGTGGTTTTTCCTTATTCAACAAGAGTAATCAATGTCAACGCGACGCCGATTGCCGGCAGTGCCACCATGGGCAGTGCGGAGCGTTCCGGAATCAAATTGGTTCGCATCGGAAAGTTTCAAGATAGTCCACCTGTCTGTCGGGTTGCTATCGTTTCCAGCGATCCGGCCAAGCTGCGCGCAGTTACTTTCGATTCGCGCCCCGGCAGTTTGCTGATCAAGTGGCCGAAGTCCAGCACTATGGTCGCAAACGGTTTTGGCATGCCACCACAGGCGCCATCATTCCGTGGACGGTCGGCGCCGCAGCACGGACGTGCACACGAGACCGATTACATCCCGCCTCCGGTGTTTCCGCCGACTGGTGAAATGGACCCCAATCTTTCCGAAATACCACAAGTTTCTCAAGGACGAATCGATCCGGAAATTGCATCCGCTAACAACGGCTTAGGTCTTCGAGGGGCAATGCCGGAGCCTACCAACCCGCAAAACAATAGCCGGCAGTATATCAATCCGCAGTTCGCGCGGCGGGAAGCCGCTCAGGGACTGGCTGCCAGTGCGCAGAGTTTAAACAAACAAGCACCGATCAAAGTGGCGTCGACAAAAACCGGTCCCGCCTCCGATCAAGCATGGAAGCCGGTGAAAACCGCAGCGTCGAAAACTAACTCTGCCGATAGTGTGATTCCAAAAGTGGCGCCCGATCGGTTCGGTGCCGCTCGTTTAAACGAACAAGCAAACCAGCCTGAAAAATCGAGCAAGTGGAAAAAGAACAGCCAGGCCAACTCACAAACTGCGCAGAAGTGGAACGCCGACAAAGCGCGCGTCGCCCCTCCAATCAAGCCGCGCGACGAAGAGATCGCACAAGCTGAGCCGATTGCAGAAGAAAAAACGGATTCAGTTTCCAGCCTCTTTTCGAAGGTAAAAGATCGCGCCAAACGTTTCCTTTCCACATCAGAAAATCCGGATAACCAAACACAAGCAATCGAAGTAATCAAAACCGATTCGAAAAAATCGATCGAAGTTGTCACTCCAGAGAAGAAAGACGAAGTTGCCAGAGCCGAGAGCAACGACAATTCAAAAGTGGGGAACACATCCAAGGACGGCATGGATAACCAATCTTCGGCGACGCAAGATGATGGCGAGCCGCCTGCTGTTTTCCTGACGCAGAGTAATTCCGGCAGCGGGTACAAATTCAAAATCGTTTCGCCCGACAAACGCGATTTGAATTTCTCGAGCTTTCGTCTCCACAATCCTGAACGTTTTGTCATAGATCTGGAAGGTTTGCGCAGTGTGCAAAACCTCAGCGTTCCGCAGCCGGACAACACCGACATGTTGAAAGCGATTCGCGTGGGCGCACCTGATCCTGCCAAGAACACAGGGCGACTGGTGCTCGATTTATCCGGTGCCGCAGTCAGCGTCATCCCCGGCGATGCAGCCAGTGTGAATGAAGTCTCATTTGTGATCGGCGAGTCCAGCGATCCTTTAGTAGGTTTATCCTCACCACCAGGAAGTGTCGTTGTAATCGATGCCGGGCACGGCGGAACCGACCCAGGAGCGCAACGCGGCTACGTCAAAGAAAAGGAATTGACTCTGGCAATCGCGAAGAAGACGCGCGACAAGCTGGTCGAAAACGGAGTCAAAGTTGTGATGACTCGAGGCGATGATACCTTTGTCGCGCTGCCTGAGCGCGTCAACATCACCAACAAATTGAAGCCGGACATCTTCCTCAGCGTGCACATCAATTCCCTTGAAAGCACAAACGATATTCATGGCATAGAAACGTACTACCAGACAGATATGAGCAAGGCGCTGGCCCAGCAGGTCCACGATTCCCTGGTGTCGGAACTGACGGCTCCGGATCGCGCTATAAGAAAGGCTAAGTTCTATGTGATCAACCGAGCAGAGGTTCCAGCAGTTTTAGCAGAGGTCGGATTCATTTCTAATAAGGCTGAACGAGACAAATTAGTCTCCGATGATTATCAAGAAAAAATAGCAGGGGCACTGGCTAAAGGTGCTATTCTCTACCTGAAACAGCACTCTTCTGTAGCCGCAAAAATTAGTAGAACTTCAGATCAGTCCAGTGATTCCGCTTTTCATAAGCAAGTAGGAAGCACAATTCCGAGAGCCTCAGAGTTGGTTCACAAGGGACTGGGAATCAAGAGCCACTAAGCCCAAGCGACAATTAACGAGATGTTAACCGCTTGAGAATCACTTTTAACAGGCGATCAGGCAAGTTGCTCTTAAGATGGTAGCAGCGGTGGAATTTGGCCGCGCGAACCGCGAGAGTCAGACGTCCCACTTATATAGTAAGGGAGCCCGCCAGCTAGATGATTCAAGTCTCAGGACTAACCTGGAGAAACATACAGAGGATAGGTCTCTTCGACTCCGGAGTAGGCGGACTTTCCGTACTCCGCAGCCTCGTATCAAGACTGGACCATTCGGCTGAAAAAGAATTCGTTTATATAGGCGATACGCTGCGTTGCCCTTACGGCGACCGGCCAGACAAACAGGTCAATAGTTATGTGAAACAGCTGACCAGTTGGTTGCTGCAACACAATATCGATGCCATTGTCATGGCTTGCAACACCAGCGCCGCTGCCGGAAAAGATGAACTGGTTGCCTATTCACCAGTGCCTGTTCTCGATCTTCTCGATCCGACGGCTGCATTCATCACTCAGCGTGGTATCAAAAAAGTCGGCGTAATTGCGACTGCCGCCACCGCGAAGAAAAAAGCATTTACCAGCACAATCAAATCTATCGATCCAGGCGTTCATGTCACCGAAGTCGGATGCCCGCTTCTGGTGCCCATTGTCGAAGGCGGCAAAGCCGATTCGGAAGAAGCGCAGGAAGCATTGCGACCATATGTGCAGCAGTTAATTGAAAACGAAGTTGAAGCGATCGTTTATGGATGCACTCACTATCCATTTTTAGATTCCGCGCTCAAAACCGTTTTGCAGCAACTTTCTTATCCAGCTCTCATCATCGATCCTGCGGATTGTCTCGCTACTGCAATTTCCGGCAAGTCGGTTTCAACCTTGCACTGGCAAACAGACTCGTTTTCGTCGACGAAATTCGCAACTACCGGTGATGGCGAAACTTTTGCGCGAGTGGCGAGCCGTTGTTTGAAACAAAACATCGGACCAGTCGCAAGTGTATCGATGAGCGAATTGGCTGACTCGTTTGTGATTCGCAAACTGCAAAAACCAGCAGCGCTGCCGACGCCTATTCAGTTGGCGTCAGAAGCGGTGTCATAAGAGCACGCTAATAAGCCGCATGTCGAAGTTCTATTCGCATGTTCCAGTCGTGTGTTCGAAGTTCTAGTCGACCTGACCTTCTACTTGCATGTCTAAGGTCTATGCCACCGTTCTATTCATGGCGGTCCTCGACGCTGGCTCAGTTCTAGTCGCATATTTGAACGTCCTCGCCGCGATGGTGCGATTCAAATTGCGTGTTTGAAGGCCTAGTCGCAGTAAGTCGTCACTTGTGAATTGAGAATTCTGCTGAGACTGCATATATGAAATTGAACTTCGATGTAATGCGTTTCATTATGTGAAAAGGCGAGCAATCGAGCAGCCGGCAAGCGACAAGCCTTCCTGTGGATAGCGAGTGCGTACGCGCTGAATATACACCTGGTTTTAATCGAAGAAATTCGACTAAGGCTTGTGCTCAATGATCTATTAGATCGTATGATCTCGAAACCAATTGAAAAATTCGTAGTCTATCGGCATCACAATGTTCATTGATCGGCGCACAAAACCCTTTTGAGCTGCATCGAACACTCTGATGATTATCAGTGCCAGTTCATCTAACACTCCAATTATCAGATCGTTGACTGCACCAGCGGGCAAGAAAAATAAATGACGAACGTCGCCGAACAACTTAATCTAACAGAACTGTCATCATTCCGAAACCTTGATGAAATGTACGTTGCGGCGAAAGTATGCAGAGCATGCAACCTTTGCAAAAGCCGTACGAATGTCGTGCTTTTTCGCGGCAATCCCCAAGCTAAATTAATGATCATAGGTGAAGCACCTGGTCAAAACGATGATGAACAGGGCGTTCCGTTCGCAGGACGCGCGGGTAAGTTGCTTGATAAAATTCTCGAGTCAGTAAAAATCGACACAGAAAATGATGTCTACATTTGCAACATCGTCAAATGTCGCGCTCCGGGCAACCGCGTCCCTACGCCTCAAGAAGTGGCTCAGTGCAAGGGTTTCCTCGATGCGCAAATTCAATTCGTCGCACCGAAATTGATCCTGCTCGCGGGCAATACTGCAATTCAAAATGTTCTTCAAAATAAAAACCCAATAAGCAAGGTGCGCGGCAAATGGTGTGATTACAAGAATGGTGCTAGAGTAATGTGCATATTCCATCCATCTTATCTTCTCCGAAATGATTCTCGCGAAGTCGGCAGTCCCAAGTGGCTGATGTGGCAAGACATTCAGGAAGTGAAAAAAGAATTGGACGCTCTTAACGGATCAACAACGTAAGCCCAACTCTTACTGTGAACTGGTGAGCTATCACATGGCGACGAAAGCAGATAATTTTTATTCGGATCTTCTTACGGCAGAGTTGGCGGATGCCTTCACTAACGAGTTTGGCCGCGCGATTCTTCGGTTGCCCAACCAGGGACGCGGCGAAGTACATGATGACGTGCTGGTTTATTACTCAGCAGTCGCCATGGATCAGGTCAATACAATCGCGGTAAAGCACGGCATCACCGACCAAGAGACGCTCCACGAGCTCTATCAGTTGATGCGGCACAATCTTGTGCAAGGCTTTCGTATCGGACAAAACATGAAGGGTGTATGGAAGCCCAGCTAGCGGCGGTCATCAAATGACGAAATTTTGTCCGGCATGTCATCGCAATGACGTGTTGAATCCACACGCAATCACACCAGAAAGAACAACGTGTCCGCGCGATTTTTTCCAACTGGTCGAGCGCGAAATCGAAGATCCGATCGAAGAAATTTTCAAAGGCAGATATCGCACGACTGCTTGTATTTTGCCTGGCGAAAAACACGCAATATTCAAAGTTGTTGATGTCGAGGAAAGCGGCGACTTTATTGTTTCCATATTGCGCGCGCGCAGCGCAGACACCAAGCGCATCATCAAATTTGTTGATGTATGGGCAGGCGTGAAACATCGCAACGTTTTGCCGGTTACCGAATCAGGCGTTTCCGCTGACAAAAAATTTGTTTATGTAATTTCGCGAAACCCTGGCGGAAAGCCATTAACGACCATCCTCGACGAACACGGAACATTGCCTGCCAGCACTGCAGTTCCAATTTTTCTGCAATTGTGCGATGGACTGGAACGGATTAACAAAGTCAGTTTGGTTCATGGCAATTTGATGCCGGCTCACATTTACCAGCTCGAAGACGCTGACACGGCCAATCACATGTTGATCTCATGCGATTCCGTACTCGCTCGCTTCGTCGACCCGTCACCAGATGCGGTGGCATCAGATACTGATGTGAGCGAACTCAGTCCTCTTTTTTTGGGACTCGAGTTTATGAAAACCGGCGAGATGGCCGATGCATCCACCGATGTTTATAGTTTAGGCACCGCCATGTACGCCATGCTGACTGGTCTTCCGCCATTCTCGGGAAAAACATTCGAGAGCATCAAAGTAAGTCACAAAGAAGAACAGCCACTGTCATTGCGTGGCGCGGCTCCAGGCATTGAAATTCCGGGACTGTTCGATAAAATCGTTCTGCGCACTTTGAAGAAAGAAAAAATCGAACGCTATCCCAACGTTGAAGCGTTGCGAAAAGACATGATTCAAGCGGCTGACCAGTCGAGAATTTACTTGCCGGCTCAAGCCACCGCAGGTTATACGGCGCAACCGTATACCGGCGACACTGGCGCGGATAAGGCGCAGCCGACCAGCCCTGCCGATTTCATCCAGGGCAATCCGTCGACGGCTCAGGCACCGCCGAACCCGGCCAACACCGGTCCGGTCGACCTGAGAAAAGAACTCGATGAATTGCCGCCTGAAACGCGGGAAGAACTGGAAGAGAAAGTAAAAGGCTTGCGCTCGCACGTTTGGGTCGTCACCCTTGTCGCCGTCCTTGTGATTGGCGGAGTGGGCGCCTTGCTCATGTACGAAGGACCACCTGAAGATCGCGCTCCGGCGTGGAAGAAGCTATCGTGGACCATGGCAATGTCCAATGGTGATGGAGCGCTGAACAGCAAGAGTTTTGAAAAAGCAAAAGATGAGTTCAGCAACGCGCTTAAAATCGCAGGAGAAATCCAAGACGGCGGCGACCGCAAGGTCAAGGCGATGGAAAAGCTTCTAATTGTGCATGAAGGTTTGCACGACAAAAAAGGCGCCGAAACTATTCGCGAAGAAATCATCAAGATGGACCAACAACGTCTTCAGCGCGACGAAGCGAAGATTAAATAGCTGGGTTGTAAAACAGGACCCCGCGCAGATTACGCAGACAAATTCACTTTTGGAAGGCAGATTTAGGTAGTGGCATATTATAATGTGCCGTTTTTGAGCGATTTTCGTAATTATAATATGCCCCTTGAAAAGAGTACTGAAAAATGTGCCCTTCCACCGCATGCTTGATCTACAGCTCTGTTCGGATATGCGAAAAAAGCCAGCGCCAAAGCTCGAAGCCAGCGTCAAAGCGCGAAGCCAGCGCCAGAGCGCGAAGCCAGCGCCAAAGCGCGAAGCCCAGCGCCAAAGCGCGAAGCCAGCGCCAGAGCTCGAAGCCAGCGCCAGAGCTCGAAGCCAGCGCCAAAGCTCCAAGCCACCACATCCGGTGCCGCTACTTACTGATGCTCTTCATCATCTTTTGAACATTCTTCGTGAAGTTCTTATCCGTATAAGCTTTGTAGCCACCATATCCGATGGCACAGACAAGGATTAATGTCACGAATTTTTGGAACGAAGACGCGCCAGGGCTGCTGCTTCTCATCTTGGCGCGATTAGAGAAACCTTTCGGTTCTTCCGGTCGCATGTTTTTATTCGAAATTGCAAATCTTCCGTTTTGCATACGCAATTTAGAAAATTCTTGAACCGATGGTAATTGTCTTTGACAGTTAACGCAAAATCTCAAGCGAGCTTTAACAGGCGCGGAACAGAAGGGGCAATTGCTGTAACCAAGCTGCGGATCGACCTCATCCTCTTCGTCCTCTTCTACCTGATCTCGTTTGAAGACCGATAGAATTTTCGCCATCCAACCTTGCTTCTCTTCTTCCATGTTCGTGTCATCTTCGTTTGGGTATGCCGGATTCGCTCGTTGCGATGGGTCTAATGGGTGGTGCCGATGCACCGCGGTTTCTGTCTTCATCTCGTTAATGACTTCTTGAACCGGCGAAGGCATGGAGGCAAAATCGAGTGCCGGGTGTTCTCCCGTTTCGAGAGCCATCGCCTCACTTTCCAGATCCTGGAAAGTGACATCTTCAAGTCGATATCTATACGAGCGCACTTTGGGCCAATCACGACGAAGCGCATCGCGCAATTCTTTGGAGAACTCGGCACAAGTCTGGTAGCGGTTTTCCGGTTCTTTGTGCAAAGCTTTTTTGAGCACATAAGTTGTTTCGTTGCAGCCCTTCAGTTCAGAAGCGACTTCAGAAAACGGAATTGGTTGTGCGTAAAGGTGACAGTCCATCATCTCTATCGCGGATTTTGCTTTGTATGGAAGCTTCGCGGAAAGGACTTCGTAAACAACAATCCCCATCGAATAAATATCGCTTCGCGGATCAATTGCCGAAGTAGCGTAGCATTGCTCCGGGCTCATGTATGGAGGACTTCCGCACACATCGCCGGCTTTCGTAATGATGTGTGATTCTTCCTGATTTTCATCTCGCAGTTTTGACAAACCGAAGTCTACGATTTTTACCCAATCAGCTTCATCACCGTGTTTGCTCAAGAGAATATTTTCTGGTTTCAGATCTCGGTGAACAACTTTCTGTTCGTGAGCTGCTTCCAGAGCTTGAAAAACTTGAGTGAAAATTTTGGATGCGCGATCGAAAGGAAACGGACCGACTCGCTGCAGCTCGTCTTTTAAACTGCGACCTTGTAAAAAATCCATGACCAGAAATGGTTGCGCCTTGTGCATACCAAAATCGAACAAAGTGACGATGTGGTGGTGCTTCAAATCGGCAACAGTGCGGGCTTCACGCCGAAAGCGTTTGAGCGCTTCGGGATCTGCAACTTTGTGCGAATGCAACATTTTGATAGCGACTACGCGATCGGTTTGCTCGTCGTAGGCTTTGTAAACAACGCCCATGCCGCCGCGTCCAAGCACCGATTTGACGTCATAACGCAGGTTGTTGCCAAGCTTGGTGCCAACCAGAGCATCACGTTCTGACCTCAGAGGGGACTTATCTTTGTCGCACTCCGTGACTTCGTCATCGTATTCAGCGCTGCACTGAGGACAGACTTTCAAACCACTAGCCTCGAGATAATTAGATCGGATCGATAGATCGAAACGCGAACACATGACTATTTACTTTCATATGTCGATCTATCCATACCCCCCCGGCGTAGGCGTTAAACGACTGAGCGATCGCCGAGAATCATGATTACTGGCGGGATCTGGCTTTATCGGCATGACAAATTTGTTTACATGAATTCAGTGAGGACCAAGTTGCTGATAAGTACTCCGGCGTCGGTAATGCGCAGATGTTGTCCATCGAAATCGATGAACCCACCCGATTTGAGCTTATCTATCTGTTTCTCAAAAACCCTGGCAATGTTGACCCCGTAAGACTCTTCGAACTCACGTACGTCGATTCCTTCACGCATTCGCAGTCCAAGCATTAAAGCCTCTTTGATTTCGGTGGCAGAATCGATGAATTCGCTCATCTCGTCAGCCATGCAGTCTCTCATGTATTTTTTGAGACTCTTGGAATTGGCACTGCGATAGCCTTCGACGTATCTGTGGGCGCCTACGCCGAAGGCCAGATATTGTTTATTCCGCCAGTAGACCAGGTTGTGCTCGCATAAAAAATTCGGCAAAGCAAAATTTGAGACTTCGTAGTGGACAAAACCAGCATTGGTTAAGGTTTCCACGAGCATTTCGAACAAAACAGCGACCGAGTCATCCACGGGATATGCGTCAGAAGCGCGAGGAAAGCGGGACAGCAAGGGCGAATTGACAGCCAGTTCTAAACAATAGGACGAAACATGTTTGATTGAAGGATATTGCTTGGTGAGCGAAACCAGCTCCTCTAGGGTTTTGCCCCACGACTCGACAGTTTGAGTCGGCAACGCATACATAAAGTCGACGTTGATGTTCGAGAAGTAAGAACTGGCGATTTCCAGGCCGGCTAAGGCTTGCCCCCGAGTGTGGTCGCGACCGATTGCTTTCAGTTCTGAATCCTGGAGGGACTCGATACCTATGGAAATCCGGTTGATGCCGAACTCTCGCCACGCTTTCGCTTTTTCTTCGGTGATTGCGTGTGGGGTGGTTTCTATTGAAAATTCTATGGAATCATCGATTGGGGCTACTCTTTTGAGAGTTTCAAAAATTCGTTTAAGGTTGTCCGGTGAGGCGAGCCCCGGTGTCCCGCCGCCAAAGAAGACCGTGGACAGCTTGATTGGAGAGTTTATCCTGGCGACACGCTGTTCGATTTCACGACAAATGATGTCCGTGTACTCGTCTTCAAGGTGTGACAATCCGGCTACCGCGGCGAAATCGCAAAACTCACATTTATGCGAGCAAAACGGAATGTGTATATATGCCGACGTGATGATTGATTGTCTAACAGCGATATCAGGCATGCGATTCTCAAAAGCGCTTCAGGAACTTATCTCTGGCTAGTGCAAGAATATCATGATGTTGTGCCCGGTTCGCCGCTACCGGCTTTCAGGCGAGGTTTTGCGTAATGCGTTGTTCTAAAATCAAAAGCACCTGGGTCGGTCTCGCCCTCTCGATTGCAGTCACAGTACCGGTCGGCGCCGATAGCGCCCGGGCAAATTCGCTCAGTCAGATTGGCAACATACCGGTCATACAGTCGCTGACGTTCGGAAGAGGTCGAAGCCTCTCGAAAAAACAGAAGCCGAAAACCGAGGCGGAGTCAGAAGGCGACCTGCGTCCTGCGGCTGAAGAAGCTAAGGAAAACGCAGCCAAAGCCGCGGAAACACAGGCCGCACAAAGTGCACCGAGTGTGGATGCTGAAACAGAAACACCAGCTTCAGCTTCGGGCGAAGAAACCAAGACAGCCCAGGAGACGGACGATTCCGACGATGCCACTGCGATAGTTTCTCCGAATAAGACTTCGAATAAGTCTCCGAACAGGAAACCGACTCAGGAGGCCGAAACCGCCGATGCCGACAACGAGGTTGCGCCACCTGTTTCGCCGAAGAATAGAACCAGGGCAGCCCGGAAAAAAGCAAAGGCAGATAGTGTCGCGCCGTCAGAATCAGCTGGGAAACGCGCCTCTGCACCTGACGAAACCGCCGAACCCGACGCCGGCGGAGCGTTGACTACTCCAGTCCGCAAACGAGCAACCGCAGTTCAATCAGCACCAGATTCCGATGGCGGCTCCTCAGCCAACTCCGCCAGCAAAAGAGAAAATACACTGGAATCGTCGCCGGACTCCGATGGCGCTAGCCCCAGTCCGCGCAAGAGAACAACTGCAGCGGAATCGAAGCTCGACTCGGACATCGGCTGGCCATCGGCCGCAACAGAAAAGAAAACAGCGGGCAACAACTCAAGGGACGGCGGCGACCTGGTGAAATCACCGACCAGGAAGGCTGGAGCAAAACCAGCATCGCAAGCAACTGCACCGAAGAAGGTGAATCGAGAAGTGATGCTTGTCGATTTGTTTCGGACCGGACTGACCAACACCGATCTGCGCACCGTCGGCGATTTGTTGATCAAATTGCGACGTCAAGTTACCGACCATCCTCAAGACGCATCTTTGCGAATCCGCCTGGGTAGCCATCTTTATCTTGCCGGCGACTACGAAGGTGCTGCCACTGAAATGAAACGCGCCATCGCGCTTCGACCTGACGATGTAATCGGGCACACTCTGCTGGCAAAATTATTGGACGAGGCCGGCGATCAATCGGCAGCCCATGCAGAATTCGAACGCGCGATCGCGCTTGATCCGCGCTTTCCGGATGCCCGAGTTTTCTTTGCTGAAAGCCTCCTGAAACATGGTGGCATCTCGGAAGCAATCGATGAGTTTCGTCGCGCCAATGAAACGAAACCGACCACTGACGGGCTATCCGGTCTTTCAGAGGCGTTGAGTATCGTTCAGGATAAAACCGGTGCTGTCACCGCAGCGCGCCAGGCAGTTTCAGTCATGCCAAACTCCGCCAAGGCGCACGTCGCGCTGACACGCGCTTTGCTTGCCACCAAAGAAAATCAAAGCGCATTGAGAACCGCGCGCCAGGCGACGTTGCTCGATCCAACATCGGCGGACAGTCACATTGCACTCGGACGTGCGCTGTACGCAAACGGCGGACTTCCCAGTGCGGTCCATGAATTTCAGCAAGCGGTCAATCTCGATCCTCTCAATGCGCAAGCGAGAAACGATCTGGGATTTGCGCTCTACGGCATGGGCGATGTCGCCTCAGCTGTCACTCAATTGCAGCTGGCGCTTCGACTCAATCCACATTTAAGCGAAGCAAGAAACAATCTTGAAATTGCAATCTTTGGATTGTCCGGCAAAAAATAGTTCCTGAATTTTGTTCGCTAAGAAATTACTTCAAAAGCGTTAGTCCACGGAGAAGCGGCGCCAGCCTGAGCCGAGCTGTTGTTGGCTTGGCAAATTTGCACGTACCGAAAAGATGTTCTAACTTCGACTGAACATTTGCTCCAACAAAACAATTCAGTTATCGCCGGAAAAGCACCGCGAGCGCACCACTCCAACACACGATCACATATACACCACATACAGTACCGCAATACAATCGCACCCAACTCTGGAATCAATTGCAAATCGCTATTATCGCGCTACAATTAATATCATTCAAACTCCAGGTACCATCAATGCTTCGCCTGAGATTTCGACCTCTAGCGAAAAAACCTAAAAAGCGCCCGGCACCAATAATGGTGTCAAGTTTAACTTCGTCTTCTGATGGTTCCGCAGCTCACTGCAAAACTGTATCGACCCTGGCAATCAGTTCGATCCTTGCCAGTGTTTTCAGTTTCATGCCAATCGCCCAGGCTTTCGCTCAGAACGCCGACGGGAAACAAGTGGCACAGTCGTCATCAACGCCGAAGTCCAGCAAAGTCAACAGCAAAAGCCTGCCGTCGATAACCGGCACAGTGCAAATCAAAAAGCCTTTTAAACTTTTTGCGCAAGCCGGCATCATCCACCACTTAAGTTTTAGAGACACACCGGTTCGCGAAGTGATTTCAGAGATTGCCCGGCGAGGCAATCTCAACATCATCATTGATAAATCCGTGACCGGAAAAATCACAGGCGAACTGTCCGACCTGACCCTCAACGAAGCGATGGACAACGTGCTTGCCGCAGCCGGACTGGAAAGCAGACCGCTGGACAATAGCACCGTCATTGTTGGAACACTGCAGGCGATGGTGCAGTTGGGATTGAATCGTCCGGTGGCACGAGCGTTTAAACTGAGCTATGCGCACCCTTTCGATGTCGCCCAAATTCTCACAGCATCGATCTTCAATCGTGGCTTCGTGCCTGACTTTAAGGAGCGAGTTCGCAACTCCTCAAAGAACGAAAATAAAGACAATGAGGGTCGCGCCAGCGAGCGGCAGAGCACCAATGATGATGGCACTCCATTTGACGAAAAACGAAGCGGCTCCGACGACGATGACCGCGTAGTTGAATCGGAATCAGAATCGCAAATCACTCGAGATCAACAGCCCAAGACCATGCGCGGCTCATCTCGCGAACAAATTCAGGAAGGCGTAGGCTTCAACAACGCTTCGGTTGATCCGGGCACGCAACAAGTGCGACAGATGCAGGAAATTTCTGCCGACTATGTTGTGCAACCTAACGATGGTGGCACAATCATCATCCCTGATTCGAAAGGTCGTCAGGTAATTGTTGTTGGAACAGAACAGGACGTCCTGATCGCCGAAGAAGCGATCCGTATGATCGATCGTCGACCAAAGCAAGTGCACATTCAAGCGTCACTGGTCGAACTGACAAACCAGGGCGTCAGGCTGCTCGGCAACACCTTCAACATTCAAGGTCAGGGCGTGTCCGCCTCGATCATGGGCAACTCTACGGCTCCATTGCTCTCATACCTGCCCGGTCTGGGCAGTCCTGCCAACGCGATTGCTAACCCGGCAATTCCATCGATTCCTTTTACCGGTAACAGCACAACCGGCGCCGGACCTGGCACCGCGTTCACCGGTTTGGTCGGCTCGCTATTGCCGACGATTTTCCCAAGTATCGCAGGCGTACAGCCGGTTCCAAGCTCAGCCAGCGGATTTGATTTCTTAACGCTTGGTGGCAGCGGCGGTGGCGCAGCAAACATTGCCACCATTCCGACCGCGGTTAATTTGAACCTGCAGCTTCTGCTGCAAACCAACAAAGCAAAAGTTATTGCAAACCCGAGTTTAGTCGTCGTCGACAACACCGAAGCACTGATTACCATCGCCAACGAAGTAGTTCACAAAGTGACATCCACAGTCAGCCTTGGCGTTGTGACAACCAACGTTGAACTGGCCAAAGCCGGTATCTTTTTGAACGTGCTTCCGAAAGTTACCGAAGATGGTTTCGTCAGAGTGCGTATCCGCCCTCAAGTTTCAACGCCGCTAGGCGCCCCGCAGACCTTCGGAGCGGGCGCAAACCAAACAACGGTCACCTTGTTGAACGTTCGGGACATCATCACTCAAGAAATTAGAATTAAGGATGGTCAGACGATTACCATCGGCGGCTTGTTCACCGAACAAGAAGCGGCAATCCTTTCCAAAGTTCCATACTTCGCTGAAATGCCGGTTCTCGGCGCCTTCTTCAGAACCACCTTCAAAGGCAGGAACAGAACGGAACTGATGTTGCTGATTACACCAAAAGTTGTCGAAGACGAGCCGCCGCAACTTTCAGAGGGTCCTAATCCTACGCTTTAGCGATGCCCGCCACGCTTCGATTTCTTAGCGACCTTGGCCGGTTTGCCCGGCACCGTATTTGATGCCACTTTCGGTTTCGTGTCGATGCGATGAAATGCGGGTCCTATCACTGCGTCGAATTTGGCTTCCACTTTTTTCCAGTCCTTCTCTCCGACATAAGCACGCAAGCCCAGCACAGTAGGCACCATGACCAGGGCTGCCACGAGGACGGTGAGAAAGGCATTACGAATAAAAACTTGCCAGCCGAAGTTGCCTCGCGATTTTTTGAACTCTCGCGTTTTGCCCTCGTCGAAAAATACTTCCGCCATTTTCCGATAACTGCCGGAAGCAGATGGCAAATTTTGCCAGGTCTGTCTCGGGTTTTCTGTCGGAATCAAGTGATTGCAACTGGCGCAAACTACGTTCTTCTTCCGCGGTTGAACGTGCCCGCACCGCGGACAAGCACACTCGGGTGCCTCACGCTCGCCGTGATGGATGTCGTAGGCAAATTCAATTTGCACATCGTTTTTGTCAAAAATCGGTTTCATAAACCTGCTCCCGCCAAGGGACCGCACCTGAATGCAAAAATGGCGACGCCAAGAAAGCTATACCTAAAACTGGGGACTTAGTAACAGAACTGGTAAGAAGGACTGTATTTAGTGTGATAAAACTATATTCCCGGCGCTCAAGCCTTGTCAAGTAGTGATTATGTTAGTCTTTCAGCTCAATTCTGAAAGGTTCGAACTGAAGGTTTCGCGGTTGAGTTCGAACGTGCCAGCCACAGAGCGGCGACATACAGCGAGGTAACGATGAAACGTTCGAGCATATATTTGGCATTGATGATGTCGCTCCAGGTTCCATGCGCATTCGCGACCGAAGCTGAGACAATAGAAGCTTCAAAAGACGATAAAGCGCCAGCCTCGAAAACAGTTGTGCACAATGTTGATGAACGTCCGCTGGATATTGACTGGTTCAGTGTCGAGCCTTCAACAATCACTGTGAATTGGGATGTCGACGCGTTCCTATCCGGAAAATCCGACACTCTAAGTGGATACGACGCTCGTCAGTCCAGGCGCAATTCGACCATCGCACGCTAAAACGTAGGGTTAATGTTCTATTCAGATCGCTCATGGATGTTTGAATTTGCCGGCACGGCCGAATCTATTCGACAGTGACGCTTTTTGCCAGGTTGCGCGGCTGATCGACGTCTTTGCCGAGGTAATCAGCGATGTAATATGACATCAGCTGTAGTGGCACAACGGTAACCAGTGGGCTGAGCAATTCATCGACGACCGGGATTCTGAAGATGTAGTCGAAGGTCTTCGGTGCTACTTCATCACCATCCACAGCGACGGCAACCATGCGAGCGTTTCTTGCGCGTGACTCTTGTGCGTTCGACAACGTTTTTTCGTAGACTTTGCCGGGGACAAGAATAGCGATTACTGGAACAGACGAGTCGAGAACGGCGATTGGACCGTGTTTCAATTCGCCGGCGGCGTAACCGGAGGCGTGAATGTAGCTCAATTCTTTGAGCTTCAATGCACCTTCCAGGGCGGTTGGATAGTTAAAGCCGCGTCCGATGAAGACTACGTCTTGAGCGTCAGCTAATTTCAATGATTCGGCGCGATATGCATCTTCGCGGCCAAGCATCAGTTCGATAAGTGCCGGAACTTGGTTCAAGCCTTTCTTCAATTCTTTTGCTCGCTCTTTGGTGATCGAGCCGCGAATCTCAGCAAGGTAGATACCCAGAAGGTAGAAGCACACGAGTTGAGCTGCGTAAGTCTTGGTGGCAGCAACTGAAACTTCGATACCACATTCGGTGACAATCAAATTCTGCACTAAAGTTGCAAGGTGAGAATCAGAGCGGTTTGTAATACCGAGAGTGAACGAACCGTTGCCGATAGCGTCTTTGATGGCGGCCAGGGTATCAGCGGTTTCGCCGGATTGACTGACTGCAATCGTCAAAGTTTTGTTGTTACCGAGAAGTTTTCTGCCTCTGACTTCAGAAGCGATATCAACTTCAACTGGAATTCCGCAAAGTTCTTCAATCACATACTTGCCGACCATACCGGCATGATAAGCCGTTCCGCAGGCGACGATTTGGACGCGATCGATTGAGCGAATTTCTTCGTCGGTCATCTTCACGCCGTACAAACCTGAGAGCTCAGGAGAGAAATCTTCAACGTTGAAGTTGACCGGTTTATCAGGGCTGACGAGATATTTGCTCAACGTCTGTCTGAGCACTAAAGGCTGCTCGTGGATTTCTTTCATCAAGAAATGCTTGTAGCCTTCTTTGTCGATTTTGTAAGCGGATGCCTCAACCGAGATTGGCTCACGATGGTTTTCTACGCCTTCGAAAGAAAACAGTCTGACCGAGTCCGCTTTAATTTCAGCGACTTCACTTTGAGCCAATCGAAGAATTTTATTGGTGTATTGTCTGACCGCAGCTGAGTCTGATGCGAGGAAACTTTCGTGGTCGCCAACGCCGACGGTGAGCGAGTAGTGATGGTTGACCGCGAAGATTCGATCAGGATGAGTTTGGCTGACAATGCCGAGTGCGTACGCACCTGCCATCTGCGAAACCGTTCTCAAAATCGCTTGCAGGATATCCTTGTCTTTCTCGAGTTCATGAGAAAGCAAATGCACGATAACTTCTGTGTCAGTGTCTGAGAGAAATTCGTAACCCTTGCCCTGCAGCTCGGTTTTCAACTCGGCGTAGTTTTCGATGATGCCATTGTGCACCACTGCCAGTGTGCCGTTGTGGTTGACATGCGGGTGAGCATTAGCGTCAGTAGGACTGCCGTGAGTGGCCCAGCGCGTATGACCGATGCCGACTGTGGCAGTCGGTCGTTCTTTCTGCAACAACGTTTCTAAATTGGAGAGTTTGCCGACGGCTTTCAAAATGTTGAGCCGACCGGATTCGATCACTGCCAGGCCTGCAGAATCGTAACCCCGATACTCGAGCACCCTGAGCTTAGAAAGCAGAACAGGAGCGGCCTTATTTGACCCCAGGTAACCTACGATTCCACACATAGAAGAATAACCTCCCGGTTTAGATCTCCATTATCTCTGCATCTTTATCTTTTATAGCCTTATCTACTTCACTGATGTACTTGTCCGTCATCTTTTGAAGTCCTTCGGCTTTACGTTTCAATTCGTCTTCTGAAACGCCCTTATCCTTGAATTTCTTTAGCTCTTGGTCGACGTCTCTTCGTACATTTCGTACTGAAACCTTGCCTTCCTCACCAATTTTTTTCACCTGCTTGGTCAAATCTTTACGCCGTTCTTCCGTAAGCGCCGGAATTGAGATGCGGATCACGGTGCCATCGCTATTGGCTGTCAGTCCCAAATCGGACTTATGAATCGCTTGTTCGATCGACTTGAGCGCGGTCTTGTCGTATGGCTGAATCAACAGTCCACGACCATCCGGTGTCGAGATGTTGGCGAGACTCTTCAACGCCGTCGGCGTACCGTAGTAATCAACTTCGACGCGATCGAGAATCGACGAGCTGGCGCGTCCGGTTCTAATCGACTGAAAATCTGTTTTAAGTGAAGCGATCGACTTTTTCATTTTGTCCTCGCCGTGAACGAGAACCTGATCGATCGTTATTTCTTCTTCTGTACTGCTCATGACTTTCCTCCAAGACGCGAACCAACCAGAGTTCCTATTTTGCCACCACAAACAATCTCTTCGATGCTGCCAGGCTGATTGAAATCAAACACGATGATAGGAATGCTGTTCTGCTTACAAAGATCGACAGCAGACGCGTCCATCACTCTTAGATCTTGCCTGATTAAATCATCAAATCCGATCCTGCCGATCTTCTTGGCATCAGGATTCTTTTTCGGATCATCGCTATAAACGCCATCCACGCCGTTTTTAGCCATCAATATAACATCTGCTTTAATTTCAGCGGCGCGAAGAGCTGCAGCTGTATCCGTTGTGACGTGCGGATTTCCGGTTCCGCCTCCGAATATAACTATCCGGCCCTTGTTTAGATGTTTAATAGCCTTCAATCGTATAAACGGTTCGGCAACAGCAGGCATAGCGATTGCGGTCTGCACTCTGGTGTCGACACCTTTGCCGTTTAATACCTCACCCATGATCAAACAATTCATGATGGTGGCAAGCATACCAACGTAGTCAGCTGCCGCTTTATCCATGCCCTCTGAGGCGCCTTGTATGCCACGGAATATATTCCCGCCACCAATTACGATGGCTATCTGTACGCCAAGCTTATGCGCTTTGACTACTTCTTCTGCGATTCCGTTGATGACCCTCAAATCGATGCCAAAGCCCTTCTCGCCCTGGAGCGCTTCGCCGCTGAGTTTCAAAAGAATTCGTTTGTATTGCGTTTCTGGTTCTTGCATTTAAATGACCCTGGAGTGCGATTCTCCAGTATGTCCCGAGACCTGGAGAGATCATAGCGTCTCTATTCAACCTCTTCCAGACAGACAATCTAATGAGTCTGCTCTGTCGCTCGGTGCCCTCGACTGCTCCGATTGCGACTTCACTCCGGAAGTTCGTACTAATAGAAAACCGGGTACCAATGGCACCCGGTTTCTTCAAGTTCTTAAGATCTGATCAACTATTCTTCTTCCGATTTATCTTCTTCGCCTGCACCCAGGATGAAGATGGCAAATTGGGATGGAACGAGGTCAGTTCCGAGTTCTTTGCCTTTAGCCTTGAGGACGGCATCGACAGTTTGACCCGGATCTTTGACGAATGGCTGAAGAACCAAACAACGCTCGGCAAGATTTTTCTCGACTCGACCGGTGACGATCTTGTCGCGAATTTCATCTTTCTTACCGGCAAGGTCTGCTTTTCCAGATTCGATTCGTTTTTCGTTTTCAACGATTTCGACAGGAATTTGTTCTTTGGTGAGATATTCAGGTTTGGACGAAACGATGTGCATCGCTAATTCGCGAGCAAACGCTTGACCGTCGCCTTTCACTTCAGAGCTGGCAGAAAGCTCAACCAGGGCACCCATCTTGCCGCCCAGGGTGTGGACGTAGAGACCGATGATGCCGTTGCCTTTCAGTTCGAAGCATTTGACCCGTTTGATTAC